>CAIMDZ010000113.1 GCA_903839875.1 uncultured Bacteroidota bacterium | reverse complement strand
TGCATGGCAAACTCACCGGAACAATAAGGAAGCCAAAATAAAATGGCACTTCACCTGTGAGGATGCAAGGGTGAAATTATTAAAACTTTATCCGTCAATTCATGCGTGACATGACACTAGTCTAAAGTTTAAAGTATTTAGTCTAAAGTATAAAATCAAAAAAACCTATTGTAAATTCTTTGCAAGAGGTCTTTGGTTAAAACCCAAAAAATAAATAATAAGGTCAATATAAAAACAACGTGGGATATGAAACTACATGAATTTGAACAAAAGAATTTAGATGCCGACAGGACTATTATAGCATTTAACTCAAAATTCGCTCATAAAATAAAGTACATTGCAGCTACTTCTAGCAGGAAAGGGAAAGTACTTGGGTTGCAGAAATTTCTTTCTATTGACGGAGAAAAGCCCTCTACAAATCCTTTTACTAATAAAAAAACGCTTAGTGTATCTGATATCTATATGGCGAACAAGGTTATTCTCATGGTTAAAGTAGACAATATCAGAGGCGATGAGAATATACCCTTGAATACTTTTATTGAGGCACAGCAGGCAATGCAGGCAATGCAGGTTTAAAAATAAAGTTCAAAATAGTTAAAAAGCGCTCCAATTCACCGGGGCGCTTTTGTGGTATAATAAGAAAATGTTACCTGAAAAAGGCAGGGATGTAATAAATATCAACATCTAACAGTGTAAAGTTTGATTTTTAAAATTATTTTGAATTATCTTAGCGGAAATATCGCTGTATGAAACGACCATGCTGAACCAGAACGATTTGCAAAAAGAGAAATAATCCCGATAATTATCGGGACTAATGCTCATCCGGTTTCAAAGCTTAGGGGAGTTCCATCTGGCAATAAAAAATTAAAAAATATTCAGATGAAAAAAGGTGTTTTTTCAGTTGTAGTACTCATATGCTCCTTTGTTATTTTTGGCGGGTGTATTAAAAATACCCCCTATGTTACTACTATTAATCCTTCTATGACCGCATCAATCGGCACCTATAACTTCACTGCAAGTACTGTAGTGCCTACAACTGTTGATACCCAGGCGCATGACTCGGTTACTGCATTGGTGATTACAGGGAATACTTCAGCATTGGTGTATGTTAATGATAAAATAATATTAACGATCAGCAAGTGGAAGAATAAGACAGGAATATATTCAATGGTTATGGGTGAGGCTACCGGTACCTATGTACATAGTGGAATTCCGGATGGCGCTATAGGCGGTATTGTTGCCGTCACCAAGATTACCGATAACAGCATAATCGGATATTTTAATTTTAATACCGGCCTTGGCACTGCAATTACCAACGGTGAATTCACTGTAGGTAAACCATGGAATTATTGATTCGTCCCTCGTAGTTACACTAAAATGCCTGTTTTAGCGTTATCTTTACAGTAAGTTGTTATTTATGAAACGACCTGGCTAAAGCTCAAGATTAGCATACAGAGCAATGAACATTCATCTGTTGGCAACATTTAGGAGTTCATGGGAGTTCTATCTGGCAATTTAAAAAGACAAATTATTTTCAGATGAAAAGGCTATTAATCGCCGTTCCAATATTGTTGTTGTTATGTGTATTTGCATGCAAAAAAGCCAAGGGGCCGGCAAACGGGAAAAGTGTGCAACCTAAAAATAATGTGGATTCAACCGTATCGGTAAGTGCAATCATCAATGGTTCCGGGTGGCAAACGGATTCAGCCTATGGATATAATGTGAAGCATTCAGGTAACGACAGCGGTGTTTCAGACCTGATGATCACTGCTACTTCCACCGACAAGAAAACAAATGTTGTTAGTACCATCACCTTTAATATTTCCAATTATTCCGGGCCCAGGGAATACAAAATCACTCCACCTTACAATACGGCAACCTATTATATCGGCAATATGCGGCATTTTGCACTCCTGGGGAGTTTTGTTGTGGCTACAGATACTGCATATGCCCTTAGGGGTTCATTCAGTTTTGTTGCGGATACATTTACGGTTTCGCAGGGAGTCTTTGATGTGGCGCTGCCATAGGATCAAATCAATAGTGTCGTTTAATAATAATGCGCGCTGATTAGTAAAGCCTGATATTTGTAGAAGGCGTGCCAGTAAGGCGTTTTAAGGAATTGGAGACATTGATTTTATCAACAGACACACCCCTAACCCCTTCCCGATGATGGATCGGGATAGACATCCAGAGGGGAAGTGCTCCGTAACCCTCATTCTCCAGCCCAATGAAAGTTATAAACAGTTCAAAAAAACATCGCCTTCACTAAATAAAAAACTCCTAACCTCTCGTAATCTGAAATGCGGTGTTTTTATACGAATTGCCGCGAGAAAACACAGAATCTAAAGGGAGGTGTCACGTAATTCGCGAGTTATTTGTAGTATTTCAATCTACGAATAATTTTTCAGAATAGGTCAACGGGTTAGGAGTTTTGAAGGATGCAACTATTTAATTTCCGGGTGTGGAGGCGGAGGGTCATAAATACCATTTTGCTCGTCACTGTCGGCGGGTCGGTAGGTAACAGTCTTTTCATCTCCTGCCCCCTCATACTTAAAGATTAAGCGGTAGCGTGGAATGTTGTTCTTTTCGGTCATGTATTCTATCACTGCATTCGCATGCTCCCATGAGCGCTGTTCCCTTGATTTGCTGCTGCTGCCGACGCCTGTAACCACTACTTTGCACAGGGGATTGTCTCTCATTTGTGAAGCCAGTACCGACAGTTGCGCTTGCATGCCGGATGTGATATGATTGCCTGCCGTAAACCGCAACGTACCTGTGCCAATCGTTCCGCAATTGCCTCCACTCCTGGTTGTATCTAATGTGTTGTTGACGGGAATGTTAACGTGGCATAAGTGCCTGGCCATGCTGCGATGCAACGGGAGAAGTACTATGATATATAAAAGCAGTTTTTTCATTGACTCTGCCACGGTTACTGTACAAATTTAGTTCTCTAAAGTAAAACGCCCGGCAAAAGCAGGGCGTCGTTACTAAAGCTCACAATTATTTTATTTCCGGATGCGGAGGCGGAAGGGTACCTGCTCCTTGTTCGTCCCTGTCGGCCGGACGGTAGGTAACAATATTTTCATCACCTGCTTCTCCGTATTTAAATATAAAACGGTCACGGGAAATGTTGTTCTTTTCGGTCATGTGTTCTATTACTGCATTCACGTGCTCCCATGAATGCTGTTCTTTTTGTTTGCTGCCATTACCTGCTCCTGTTACCACTACTTTGCAATTCGGGTTTGCTCTCATTTGCGATGTCAGCACCGCTAACTGGGCTTCCATCCCTGTGGAAATATGACTCCCCGAAGTAAACAATAATGTGCCCACACCAATGGTTCCGCATTTTTTCCCGGTGGTGTCCCGGTCGGTCTTACAATCGTCAGGGCAGGGGCATTTTCCTACGCCATCGGCATCAACCGGCTGGCATTCGGTAGGGGTGATCAGTTGTTTGTCTTTATAGTCAGGTACACCATCGCCATCCGTATCCAGCGGGCAGCCGTGTGAGTCAACAGCCACTCCGGGAGGAGTCTTAGGGCATTTATCAAACTGGTCAGTAATGCCATCGCCGTCTTCGTCCGGTAAAACAGGATTTGGCAATATCATATGGCGCGGGTAAGAAAGTTCGCTGTAAGCATGATCCAAAGGATTGATCCAGTTAAGTGGTTCAACTGCTTTTTTCTTTGATTCTGGATTTATGTTATGATTTACGCCAATTGAAAAGTAATTGATCGCATCTGAAGCTTTTCCAACTGCAACGGTATTTCCCAAAGGTCTCCCGAACGGAGAGCCATCAACATAGCGGTCGTTGGGGAAAGTATATCTCTCCTGCAGTTCAACATTCCACTTTTTGTTAATTTTATACTGAACTCCCGCGCCTATACTTGGTGCAAAGTCCAGGTTCTTTTTATCGAGGATATGGTTTGAGCCTACATTATCAGCTGCGCTTTCAAACTTTTTGTCCATTCCTTTCATTAAGTCTTTGCGCACCTTGCTTTTCTTCTCGTTCGGGTTTTTAACGATTGTGCCAAAATTGTAAGGCTGGTATTTGTCATCAAGCGCGTTGATCCTGGACTTGTATGCATAGCCGCCAATGCCAATGAAACCAAATATAGAGACAGCATTCCGGGCATTGTGGAAGTTGATGTTGTATGCGTTCAGCACGGCGTCCAGGCTAAGCTGCGATGCTTCTGTGCGGGTATAACGGTAGATGGCGTTGGGTGGCAGGCCGGTGCCGGTGTGATACATAGGTTCATAGCCATATTTTGTGTATGGGGCGTCATAGCTGGCTGTGGGCTGCAGATCAAGGTTGCGGCCCACGCCATAAATAAACTCGGCACGCACCGAGAAAATATAACCAAGCGATTTACGCACATGGACATTAACTCCTCCTCCTCCTCCCTGCCACAACATCATGGTCGGTACGTTACCGATCACATTGTACAGCCCAAGTCCGAAGCCAACCTCCCACATATTACGTGGCTTGGGTGGAAATACTTCCTGGTGGTCCATGTATTTATGAAACTGCTTGCTTCTTTTACCTTTTGAGTAATAGGAGGAGTCTAAAACATCGTAGTTCTTTCCCCTGTATGTCATATCACGATTAGACCACTGAGGCGATGAAGTTGGGGTTACCGTTGATGTATTAGCAGTTTGAGGCGTGCTTTCCTGAGCTAATAACGGCATTGAAATCATTACAGACAAACCTGCAAGAATTAAATACTTCAAATGGAACATGGCAGCGTATTTATATTTAATATTTTATATAACTATAAGATATGTTAGCAAAGGTATAGAGGTGGCATTCAAAAAACAAACAACCTAATAAATAAACCATTATTTTGCCTGTTTTATTGTGTGTGTAAAGCCGTTAAAATAAATTTGCTTAAAGATACTTGAACTTTTGTATAAAAGACCGGGTACTAAACCTTGATTTTATTTGTCAATTGCAGTGAAAAAATTATGCCAATAAAAAAATTTTCGGTGAATAGAATTCTTATTTCGACTTTTACAGCTTATTCGACACCGGTATCTTAAATGGAACATGTAAATAAAGTAATAGGTAAGGAATTATCGTTGTTTGAAAAAAAGTTTTCAGAGAGTGTAAAAACCACTAATTACCTGCTTGACCGGATCATGCGCTTTATCATAAAGCGCAAGGGTAAACAGATGCGGCCTATGTTTGTTTTTTTATCGGCTAAAATTGCCGGTGAAATAAATGATGTATCCTACAGGGCAGCTGCACTTATTGAATTGCTGCATACGGCAACTCTTGTTCACGATGATGTGGTGGACAACTCTATGAAACGCAGGGATTTCTTTTCAATAAACGCTTTGTGGAAAAATAAGATTGCCGTCCTGGTTGGGGATTACCTCTTATCAAAAGGATTACTGCTAGCTGTGGAGCATGGCGATTACAGGATATTGCAGATAACATCGAGGGCGGTAAAAGAAATGAGTGAAGGGGAGTTGCTGCAAATGGAAAAAGCCCGTAAGCTGGATATTGATGAAAAAGTTTACTTCGATATAATTAAGGCCAAAACAGCTTCGCTTTTATCCTCGGCTTGTTCGGCAGGGGCATGGTCTGCCACTAATGACGAATCAGTAACAGAGCATTTCAGGCTGTTTGGTGAAAAAGTAGGTGTGGCCTTCCAGATAAAGGATGACCTGTTTGATTATGGGCAGGACAATATAGGAAAGCCAACAGGAATTGACATTAAGGAAAAGAAAATGACCCTGCCGCTTATTTACACCCTTCAGAATGCTGATGCTGCAACAAAGCGGAAGATCATCTATATAGTTAAGAACAACAGTACCGACAGGGCAAAGGTGAATGAGGTAATAAAATACGTGACGGCATCAGGTGGTATAGCATATGCCCAGGAAAAAATGAAGGAGTACAGGGAAGAAGCAATAAAACTTTTATACCAATATCCTGATACCCCGGCAAGACAGGCAATGGAAGAACTGGTGAATTATGTCATTGACAGGAAATACTAAACCCCCTGCCCCTAAAGGGGAGCACGTTGAGAATATATTTTCAGCTAAAGTGCATAAATGTGCGCTTCCAAGTTGTAATAACAAGGTGTGTAAGATTTGACAACTTTAAAAACGAAGTCAGAAAAATGCCGAAAAGTGTGTATTATCAAGTGTTTTAGAGGATTGGGAGGGAAGAAAAGTAACAAACTGGTAACAAGTTCTTCATAAACAGACCTAATTGTTACCCGAAAGCTATCAGGTTTACTTTCGATACAGTTGGGTTCTGTTACCCCCTTCGTTTATACGGCAATATTTCAAAGAAGCTCAACGCAAATATACTTATTTATAGCAAATACCATCCCATATTTTTGTAAAATAAATCAACGGTTTTACTTCATGTTTTACATACATGATAATGGATAATGAAGACGTCTCATTTTGACGTCAATTGACGTCAAAAGACGTCATTCTAACGTTTGTAAAAACGTTTTTTTCCGTCAGACTGATGATATGTGCTCGCAATTTTAGATTTGCAAATAGATTTAGTCAAAACCAATCTGCCTGCTTATTGACTTGGCGAAATTCAGCTTCTTTTTTCCAATAGTGTTATCAAGCGCTCATTAACACCAGACACGTTTTCCAAGAGCTTTAACATAATAGCCATTTGCTTTTCATTCATAGTTTGAAAAGTGCTGTTTTCCTGTATTGCAATTGAGGAATTTGTTATGCTATGCAAGAAATTTCCCGGAGTAGCTGAAATTATTGCCAAAGGATTTACTTCAAGAATTTCTGCTACCTTTTGAATAAAGTCTATGGTAATTGCTGTTTCTCCTCGTTCATACTTTGTGTAGGTAGTCTCTTTCATTCCAAGCTGTTCGGCTACATCATAGGCTTTCAAATCTTTTAGTTTTCTAAATTTAGCAATGTTTTGCCCCACCATGAGATTGTCTAAATGCATACGAAGTCGTTTAAAACCATTATTTATAGGGGGTAAAACTACTCAAAAAATTAACTTTGACAATAAAAAAGTAATAATAAGTTATTACCTTGCCAGCCTTCCGTAAAATAGCATTATAAGCATGGCAACTTATCAATTAAGGAAAGTTCCTTTTCTCCAAATTATACAGAATAAAAAAAATATTCTGCCAATAGTCTTTTTATTTGTTTTGTTTTCGAGTTGTAATAGTTCTCCTGAAAATTCAAAAACTGAAACTGAAACTTCAAAAACGAATTCTCTTGATGACAGAATAAGTAACAGTTCTGATATAGCAGATTTTCTCCCTGCTGTAATCAAAAAACACGAAGATGTTACCGATTTTCTGTGTTCTTATGTTAAGGTTGGAGATAATTTTTATTCGCACTTTTATCAGAATTTAAATAATCAGGCTGAATTAGAAGGCGCTTTTACTGATATGAATGAAGGGGATGACGGAAAAGATGTTGTAAAAAGTTTCAAGAAAACTTATAAATCATTAAAGCAGGTAAGAAAGAGTACAGTAGCTGTTTTAAAAACAGCATGGTCTGGAAAGGACCTACTTACTTTGGAAGATAAAAGGAATGAATTGAAAAATAAATATTCAATCAAAGTGATTGATAGTTTTAAGTATGTTGAAAAGGCAATTGATAAATATCTATACTACTCTTATGCAAATCCTGCTAAAGGAGAACTTGAAAAAATTAAAAATCATAATAGTTTTAGGACAATGCCTTCAACTTTTACCAAAGACCAAAAAAAGGAATTAGATATTAATAGTACACTAAAAAAATTTATTTCATTGCAAAAATCAGCTAATGAAATAAGAAAGATATTGGTGTTTAATAAACTGATAGGTAGAAAGTAGTCCTTCATTATTTGCTGCTGTTCTGACGGCTATTTGACGGCTGTGACGTCTTTTTTTGTCTTAAAAAAAACGGTGAACTTTTGCTCACCGCTTTTTATTGCCGCTTAATTGTATCGTCTTCTTTGACCTTTTCAGGCAGCCTCCGGGCTTGCTGCTTTCAGCATTGGCAACGCCTTTACCGCAGCCTTCTTTTTGTTGTCCCTAACATGGGTGTAAATCTGCGTGGACTGGATGCTCTTGTGTCCAAGCAGTTTGGATACTGTCCACAAATCACCGTCCGGGCAGTTTTCAAGCACATTGGTAGCGAAGGTGTGTCGGGAACTATGAAAGTGCATTTTTTTCGGGTCAAGCCCTGCCGCCTTTGCCCACTTTTTCAAGTAATAATTTATCAGCTTGCTTAATTTGCGGGTCTCCGGGTCATCCTTTGCAAGTGGAAAAACATACTGGCTACTTTCGTTATTTTCAAGTTGTTCCCTTTCCCGGTCTTGTAATATGGCAATAGCCTGTTCTGATATTGGCAAATACTCAATGTCTTCGGTCTTTTCCTGCTCGAAGTACATAAACCATTCCTCTTTACCGTCTATTGTTTTCCTGATTATTTCCGACCAGCGCAAGGGATTTACATCACTCCATCTTAGCCCCGTAAAACAGGAAAACAGGTAGGCTTGTTTGAATTGAGGTTCCATTTTGCAGGGAGTGTCCAGTAATAGTTGGAGATCGTCCAGCGTGAAGGCGTTCCTGAATATCTGCTTGTGCCTTAACCGTTCGTGACGTGGGATTTTGCGAAAAGGGTTTACAAGAATGATTTCCTGCCTTACTGCATCTTCAAGGGCTGTAGATATATTCCTGAGGTAATCCCCCGATGTATTATTGCTCACTTTGGTAAGCAGGTATTTCGTAAACTCCCTTATCCATTCGGGTGTTAATGAGTTAAACGGTAAAGTTTTTCCATTAAGATACCGTTGCAGATATAGCAAAGCAGAACGGTTATGGCTATAATTGAGGTTCCTGTCTTTCATATATTGCTCAAACCATTGCACGAAATCAGCTTTGCGCTTTACTTTATCCATAAGGCCATTGTCCTGAACTATTAACTCATTTTCCCGTTTGGCCCGTATCTCCTGTGCCAGTCGCTTTTTTTCTTTATCCTGCTGCGATGGACGGCTCTTGCTGATACGGATTTCGAGAAACTCGTACCAGCGTTTTTTGTTGTGGTAGATGTCAAGATAAAACGATACTTGTCCTGCCTCCAGCTTCTTTTCTCTTAAATAAACTCCCATTGATTTTTGTTTTGATGTTTGACAATCCCCTTAGTCGCACTAAAATTAGAACGACATAAAGACTTACCTTTGGTTCCTGAATGTTCGTGAACCTTTGGAAGATTGCCGGGTAACAAGGGAGTAACAAAAAACACATAAACAGACCTAAATGGGTCTATTTAAGACTAAATTCGTTTTAATCTAACTGCTTGATTACTAATGGATAGTTGGGTGGGATTACTTCTGTTTCGTTTTTTTGACTTCGTTTTTAAAGTTGTCAAATCTTACATGTGCGAGTTTTTTACGTTTTTTTTTTCTTTTCTGAGAAACGCATTTTACCTTATCCTTATCTTTATATTATCAAGGCTGCGGGGGGCGCAGTCGGGACAGGTGGCTTTTATGTCGGTGAATTCAATGACGGTTCCTTCGGGTGCCGCGCTTATTTCCTTCAGTACGTCGTTGGTGATGAAAAATCCTCTGACCGGTATTATTGCACTGCCTTTTGCAGTACTTACTCTGAATGTATACTGTTTAATGCTGTAAGGATAATTATATAAAGACCGGGGGAAAAAAGTTTTCATTACAGACTGTGCCAGGATATCCTTCTTTTTTGTATCACCTCCGGGGAGGTTGCCAATTTTAGCCAGCAGTTTAGGGATAGTATCGCACCTGAATTCTACCACCTTTATTTGTTTTGAGGTTTTACTATTCAATATAGCCAGCCGCATACTTTTTCCTTTGTCGGGGTAGGGCATGGCTATCACATTCGTTGTATCTCCTTTTATTTCAGGGATTCCGATACGTAAACTTTTATCAAGGCTTTTCAGTTTTATCTCTGAAGGTTTGAGACCCGGACAATAAACCTGGATGACATTATTTCCTGCTGCAAATAACACCATGGAATCTTTCCTGGAGCACCATTTATTCGATACTTGTATATTGTCTGACTGTGCAAAAACGGTAAGTTGGCCTGCTATGAAAATGGTAAGGAATAATAGTCGTTTCATTGTTTGTACTAAGTGGATTTTCTTATCACAATATAAGCAAGAACAATTAAAAATAGTATTACAGCAATTGCGATCCATGCGAAATGGTCTGTTTTCAATGGTTTACGCCTGCGTTTTTTACTGAGTAAGGTATGCCGCAGTTTATGGTTAAGCTTATTTACCGAACGCCTGGTTTCTTCCGGCTTCATTGCCTGCAATCCTTCCAGGGCATCACTTTCCATGCCTTCGTCAGCAAGCCATTGTTCTACTTCGTGCTGTTCGGCAGGTGTGAGTATACCTTCGAGGTAAGCCATGAGCTTTTCTTCAGAAAGTTTTTCTCTTTTCCCATTTTCAGGCCCGGATGGTAATATGTTGTTTTGGTCACTCATAACTGGCTATTGCCAAGTTTCTTTAATAAAATGGTTTTCAGGTTTCTTTTGCCGTTTTGTATAAAACTCTTCACCTGCATAAAGGTATAACCTGTTTCAGCTATTATTTGTTCGTAAGAATATTTTTTCAGGTAAAACAGTACAATCGTTTTCCGTTGTTCTTCATTGAGTAATTCTATTGCGTCATTCATTTGTTTCAGGGTATGTTCCTGCATCAGGTAATCCTCTTTGTCTGTTTCTGACGCAGGTACAAATTTCAGGGCCGATTCATCAGTATTATAAGTCTTATCTCTTAGCTGCTGCAGGCAGTGATTGCGCATTAAGATGTATAACCATCCTTTGAAATTAAGTATCGGTTCTTTTGGAAGATGGGTCAGTACTTTTTCAAAGACCTGCTGTACCGCGTCCTCGGCCTGTGATTTGTTTTTGAGGTATTTTAGCGCCACACCCAATAAAAGCGCGGTATATCGCTGCAGGAGGTAGCCTACCCACAAGGTGTCTCCTGCCGAGCGGAAGTTTACCAGCAGCTCTTCGTCTGTGAGGTTAGTATGATTATTGAGGCCGGGCAAATTTTAGTAAATATGTATCCGTTTGCAAGTTACAATGTGTAACTGTATTACAGATGCGCGAAGAAGATAATTCCATATTGATCCTTCAAATTATACTGCACATGGCACAGGTCTGTGCAAAAGAGTTTCATGCCAAGGCGCTAAATTTTATTCCAATTTACTACACTCGCCTAACGTTTTTAAGCTCGCAAAGCAGTTATTGATCAATGCTCAATTTTCCCCCATATACAGTTTACCAAGTGCAATGTATAAAACCTTCGTTTTTTATCTGCCGGAAAATTTTCAGAATAGCATGCATTATAAAAAAATTAATAATAATTTATAATAAAATAATGACAATAACATTGTATTAAATGTCATTTCAGGGGGGGTATTTTACACGGGTAGCATTGTAAATACAATTGAATGTTTATACCTTGCTGATTAAATAACAAATCATTAATTAATAACCAAAAATCAATTTTTATGAGTAATCTAATGTCAGTTACACTTGATAGTTTTAATAATAGCAGGAAGAATTTCAAACAAAGGTACTTTTTGAGCGGTTGCAATACTGTATTCGGGGGACAGGATATACAGGTATCCTGGAGTTCAATTGCCTCGGCAGTTAGTGATTTTATCAGTTCAAATAATGTACCTGCTGCAACAGTGGCTTTACGTTTTGTTTATTGTTACGATGCCACAACCAATGAGCTTTACCTGCGCTTGCAAATATGCACAATGACCGCCGATCCCCTTATTCCTAACCAATATAATCTTAATGCAAGCCCAACTGCATGGTATGAAATAAGAAACGGCAGCTTTGCATCCACTACCAGCACCCAACTTTCAGACGACGATTATTTCAATTATTTCTATTATTGCAATGCTGCTGCCTGTTCAGCCGCTACTGTGCAGAACCTTGCTGCCGATACAACTATATATGCAAAGAATATAGTGTTCCCATGGAAGGCTGAAATATTGCAGATGTATGCGGATAACAGCAGCCCTGCCAATGCCGGTATCTGTTTTGGGGCATGTTCTTTCCAGGCAGCAACACCGATTGATTTCCCGCATAGCCTTGTAATTTACCTCCGCGATGATACCGGTAATGCATTACTGGATAATACACCAACTGATACTTTTGAAATGAAGGGTGCGGATTATGGAACTTTGTGTCCTTCTCGATGTAATGTTTATATATTGCTAAGTTAAATGTTATTTCTGTTTTATACTGGCATATATGCTAATATTGTTTTATTTTCTATTAGGGAAGTTATTTACTATAATTGTTGGTTTTGTTTTCTTCAAATCAATATTAAGACCATATAAATTTGTATTGTGTTTGGTTATAATTGCGACAATTTGCGAAATGTATGGATATTATTTAAGTCATATTCATAAGCCCAATTTTTGGCTATTTAATTTATATATGTTATTTGAAATTTGGTTTATGGGTATCGCAGCTATCTATTTTGTTGATAAAAAAAATATTAAAAAATTATTTCTTTTATTGTTGGTAATTTCATCAATAATTTGGTTATCAATCGTAATTTCAAATTCCATTTCTACATTCGCAAATTTTGCATTGGTTTGTAACTCAGTTATACTTGCTGTCATGTATATTATTGTTCTTTTCAAAAACAGCTTGTTCAGTAAAAAGAATATTTTAATTCAACCTATTTTTTGGGTGTCAATATCTACAATTATTTATTTTAGTTGTATTATTCCTTACATGGGACTACATAATTATTTGTCTGACAATATGCCAGCTATTGCTGGCCAACTTATGGATATTAATGATGTTTTAGACATAGTCAGATTCCCCCTTATCGGTATAAGTTTTATCCTTCTTGGTCGCAAAAATAAAGTCGTAAAACATAGCCTTATCCATGAACTTTGATGATATCAAGATCACCATAATTGTAACTACCCTGTTGATCTTGCTGTTGATAGCAGGTGTGATTATAACCATTTTTATCTCCAACCGCAGGAATGCTTCACAGGAAATAAAGATGACCCAAATGGAGCTTGGTTATCAGAAAGAACTAAGAACGGTGCAAAATGAGGTACAGGAGCAGGTTTTCTCCAATATATCTGCAGAACTGCATGATAATGTAGGCCAGTTGCTTACCGTAATGCACATACAACTGGAACAGAACAAAATGCAGCACCCCGAAACTGCCGGGTTTTTAACACCCATACATGATACACTGAAGAATGCAGTTAAGCAGGTGGGGCTGCTGGCCAAAAGCATGAACAGCGAAATGCTGGACCAGGTGGGCTTGCTGAATATGATGCAACTGGAGGTAACAAGGCTGCAGCAATTCAACCATTTTATAGTGCATTGGGTAAATGACAATACAGAACCGGCATTGAACAAGGATCAAAAGCTGATGTCGTTCAGGATCTTCCAGGAAATACTCAATAATTCACTTAAGCATGCTGAAGCCAATAATATTTACATAACCCTTAAGGGCGCCTGTAACTTTGAGCTGGAAATTGAGGATGATGGAAAGGGATTTGAGGTTGCAAGGGAATTGCGTGAGGGTAAGGGCTCAGGACTGAAAAATATGATAAAAAGAGCAAGCCTTGCAGAATTAACCTGCAATATACTTGCAGAAGAAGGTAAAGGAAGTATTTTTACATTGGCGCAAAAATAAAAAAAAGCCTGCCTGATGAATTTTATGGGAAAGCCATATTCTGTTTTTCTTGTTGAGGACCATATAATTGTAAGAAATGGCCTGAAGGGACTGATAGAAGCAATGGGCAATTTCAAAGTAACCGCTGAATTTGGTAATGGTAAAGAACTGATAGCAAAAATACCGGATGCAAGGCCCGATATTATCATTCTGGATCTTACTATGCCTGTAATGGATGGTGAGGCTACCATGAGGTGGATGAAGCAAAATGCCGGTGATTTACGTGTGCTGATACTTACTTTAGATTCAACGGACAAAACAATCATCAATCTGTACAAGCTGGGGGTAAGGGGATACCTTCCTAAAACGTGCGATGCGGTAACCTTAAAGGCAGCTATTTGTGATATTATCCTTACCGGTTATTATCATAACGAATTACTTTCCAACGCACTCAAAAATGAAGATTCAAGGCCTAGGACGTATGACAGGAATGGGATATTGGCACATCTTTCGGAACGGGAAATGGAATTCCTGCAACATGTATGCAATTCAGAAGAACTTACCTATGAGCAGATTTCTGAAAGAATGAATGTTCATCGCCGGACCATTGACGGGTACAGGGAATCTTTATTTGATAAATTCAAAATCAAGTCCAAAACAGGATTGGTTATGTTTGCGCTGAAACATGGGATAGTAACTTTATAATATTTTCATTAATGATCCGGCTTAAATATATACTTCATTAATGCAATGATTAGTATCAATCTGACTCATTCTCCAAGTTGGCTTAAACCTCCTACCTTTGCAATCCCAACCTGCCTGCCGGCAGGCAGGTTCCAAATTACTAATTACAAATTCCATAATAAATGAATAACGCATATTTCGATTTTGCAGAACCAAAGAATGAAACCGTATTAGGTTATGCCCCCGGAAGCCCTGAACGCAAGGCGTTGAAAAAGGCATTAGGAGAACTGAAGAGCCAGGTGAGAGAAATACCCATGTATATTGACGGGAAGGAAGTGTACAGCGAAAATAAAAATGAAATAAGACCACCCCATGAAAAAGGGCATCTGCTGGGGTATTACCATGCATCGAATGAAGAAGATGTGCATGATGCCATTGATGCCGCACTTTCGGCGCGTGAAAGCTGGGCAGCAACAAGCTGGGAGCATCGCGCTTCGATATTTATGAAGGCAGCGGAATTGCTGGCTACAAAGTACCGTTTTAAAATGAATGCGGCTACCATGCTGGGACAAAGCAAGAACGCTTACCAGGCAGAGATAGACGCCTCATGCGAGCTGATAGATTTTCTACGGTTCAATGTCCATTTCCTCAGCCAGATTTACAAACAGCAGCCACTATCGCCTGCAGGCATGAACAACAGGATGGAATACCGTCCGCTGGAAGGATTTGTTCTTGCGGTAACTCCGTTTAATTTCACAGCGATAGGTGGTAACCTGCCCACAGCGCCGGCCATGTGCGGCAATGTGGTGGTTTGGAAATGTGCTAATACCCAGGCCTACTCGGCAAGTGTTTTTATGGAAATACTTATTGAAGCCGGTTTGCCTAAAGGAGTAATCAATCTTATTTATCCTCCCGGACAGGTAGTAGGTGATATTTGCTATGCGCACCCCTATTTTGCCGGAGTACATTTTACAGGTTCCACGGCAGTGTTCCAGAGTATGTGGAAAAGCATAGGGAATAATATTGCACGTTATAAATCGTATCCCCGAATAGTAGGTGAGACCGGCGGGAAGGATTTTGTGTTTGTTCATCCTACTGCAAATGCAGATGCGGTGGTAGCAGGGCTTGCGAGAGGGGCTTTTGAATACCAGGGACAAAAATGTTCTGCTGCTTCACGCGCTTATCTGCCTGCAAACCTTGCCGTTGAAATAAAATCAAAACTGGTAGCAGAACTCAATACCATGAAAATGGGTATTGTGGATGATTTTACCAACTTCATAAATGCGGTGATAGATGAAAAGTCGTTCGACAGTATTGCAGCCTATATCAAAAATGTGGAAGATAGCAACCACTCTGCAAAAATACTGTGTGGTGGCAAGTGCGATAAATCAAAGGGGTTCTTTGTAGAGCCTACGATCATTGAAACTACGGACCCTTCGTATGTAACCATGTGTGAAGAGATTTTTGGACCGGTGCTTACTATCTATGTGTATGAGGCTGATAACTGGATACAGGAATTAGAAGTGCTGGACAATACGTCGCCTTATGCCCTTACGGGCGCCATATTCGCGCAGGACAGGCATGCGATTGAATATATGACCAAGGCACTGGTGAACAGCGCAGGAAATTTCTATATCAATGACAAACCAACAGGCGCTGTAGTAGGCCAGCAACCTTTTGGCGGAGCAAGAGCATCGGGAACTAACGATAAGGCAGGGTCAATACTTAATTTGTATCGCTGGCTGAGTGCAAGGACCATCAAGGAAACTTATGTTCCGGTGGTGGATTACAGGTACCCATTTCATACCCCAAACCCCTGAAGGAGCTTAGCAGGAGAATAGGTGCTAAGCAACTGATGATATTTTGGCATCCCAATCAATTTTGACTTTTTTTTGAATAAGCTTTTAAAAAGGTTACACGATCGTGTAACCTTTTCGTTTGCCACAGGTCGAGACTACATAACGTAATATACCGGAATGATAAGTGCTGTTACGTGTTGTTGGGGGCAGAGGATTTGGGGATTGTGGATAAGTTTTTTGAAGGGGTAGATGTATATTTGCCGTGGGAACTTTCACTTCAAGGTTGTGACGCAAGCGGGCTCCCATGGGGGAGGAGCGCATGGGGGAAGATAAGATAATTTATTAACGGTAAAAAATTGGTTTCTTAAATCGAGGAACTATATTTGGAAAGTAATTATTGGAAAGTAAAACAAAAATGATTATGCACCCATTTGAACGAGTATTATCCGTTTCGAGCATAAATTTTGAATTGGAATTAAGAGGGGTTAAAGAAATATTCTGGGCGGACTTTTTACTAAACCCCAGAAAATTAAGAGGAAGTGATTTTTTAATGCGTTGGCCACAAGGGGTATGGGCTGAAAAGAGATTAATTGATGCTGTTAATAAAACTAACCAGTTTTATGCAATTCCTTATGGCCCCAGCGGTGCCGCTCCAACAGAGGATGTCAGAGCTTTTGAACTTTATTTTGAGAGGCTTGAACATGCTGGACTTGGTAATATCAAACGACCTGATCTCTTAGTTTTCAAAGGTAGTGATAAGTCATTTGTTGATAAATTTACAAGCGCTATAGGTGGCGAATCAGAACTACCTTTTATTACTGAAGATCAGTTGCAAGATCTCATTCAAAAAGCTATCTTAGCAATTGAGTGCGAAAATTCCCTATGGGTTGCTGAGAAAATGCCGGCATACGCAACACCAATGAAACCACAAAAACGACTTGGTGGTAAAATGGGATTTTCAAAATCTGCAGTTTTGCCCACGATAATAATTAAAGAGGAAGACAGAATTCCTCTTGGTAAGTGGCAGGCAGACAATAATATTCCTATACATGTATGGCATGTTTTTTTCGAGAGGGCTTACGGTATATCTTTTGATGAAGCCAACCGTCTGGTTGACGAGGAATTGATATTACCTACCGAACAAATATTTCAAGCTCCAGGAGGTGCAACAACAAAGAAAGCCATTTATAAATATTATTATCATTATGCTTATCAGCTAGGTATTGCAAATGAACGGCCAATATTAGTTCCTGCTTATATTGAGGACAAAAATGGGCACATCCTCCCTTATGTAAAGTTTGAAGGTGGTACTTTAGAAATTATGCCTGATGCCATTGAAGTTTTAAATTCATACTAATGAGCAAAATACAAAAACATCAAGAAATACCTGTTGATTGGAATGAAAGAGAAATCCTACGTAACAAAGGACAATTTTGGACACCAAGCTGGGTTGCGGAAGCTATGGTTTCATATGTGGCTGAAAAAGCAAATTTAATTTTCGATCCAGCGACAGGACGAGGAGCTTTTTTTGAGGCTTTACTAAAGTTAAACAAGAAGAATATTTCATATTTCGGTACGGATATTGACAGAGATGTTTTGGCTGATGAAATTTACAATAATGAAAATTGTTTTGTTGAGGAAAGAGATTTTATCAAAAACCCACCTCAAAGAAAATTCACATCAATAGTTGGTAACCCTCCCTACATAAGACACCATCGTATTGACGAAAAAACAAAACTTATTCTTAAAAACCTTGCATTAAGTATTACCGGAATAACAATTGATGGAAGAGCAGGTTATCACATTTATTTTTTTATTCAGGCACTCAATCATTTAGAAGTAAATGGGAGGCTTGCATTTATTATGCCTGCCGATACTTGTGAAGGAGCATTTGCTACTAAATTATGGAAATGGGTTTCCGAAAAATTTTGCATTGAAGCGGTAATAACATTCGATGGAATGGCTACCCCTTTTCCAAATGTTGATACAAATGCAATTATTTTTCTTATTAAGAATACAAAACCAAATGACAATTTTTACTGGGTTAAATCGAATCAAGCATATTCAGGAGATCTATTAGAATTTGTTTCTTCAAAATTTAAAAAACAAAAGTATGATAGTCTCGAAGTAGTAAATAGAAAACTTAAAGAAGCTATAGATACAGGTCTTACAAGACCAGAACAAAATCAAAGTGGCTATAAATTTTATCTGAATGACTTTGCAAGAGTAATGCGAGGAATTGCAACTGGTTCAAATGAATTTTTCTTTTTAACGGCAGAACAGGTAAAAGAATTTGGAATACCTGAAGAATTTATAAAAAGGGCAATTGGGAGAACGAAAGACGCAATTGGAGGCACGATTAATAATTCTGATATATTGAAATTAGAAGCGAAGAACCGACCAACTTATCTTTTATCAATAAATGGTCACGACACATTTCCAAAATCGGTTTCAGATTATTTGAAAAAAGGGGTGGAATTGGGTCTTCCGGAGCGTCCGTTAATAAAGCAAAGAAAACCTTGGTATAAAATGGAAAAAAGGGAGGTCCCTCCAATATTATTTGCTTATTTAGGAAGACGCAATACAAGATTCATTTTAAACGAAGCCGGTGTGTTACCATTAACTGGTTTTCTTTGTGTATATCCAATTTACACCGATCAAAAATATATAACTAATTTATTGTGTGCATTAAATCATCCTGACGTTTTAGAAAACTTAAGTCTTGTAGGTAAAAGTTATGGCTCAGGGGCAATTAAAGTCGAACCTGGAAACCTTGGTAAGTTAACTATTCCAGAACATATCGTGCTACAATTTGATCTTAAACGTCCGTATAAGACGTCTGAAGGGCAACTTGAAATTTTCCGGGAGCCAACGGTTGTTTATAATAGTAATAAATAATTTTTCCCAAGGTACCCTTATCGAAACAATCAGTAACACTTTAAGGATTGAATGCCCTTCTGTAAGTATTTTACTTATTAAACTCCGTCATAGCCTTGCCAATACCCTGTGTAGCATAGCACTCTATCGCATCCACACTTTTCAGCAGCATATCCTTTACTGTGGGCACTTCACTTGGTTTCCATTTGCCCAGCACGTATTCTACCTGGCGGCCTTTGGGGAAGTCGTTGCCTACACCGAAGCGCAAACGGGGGTATTTATCGGTCATTAAGACAAGGTTGATGTCTTTTAACCCGTTATGCCCGGCATCGCTGCCTGCGGCGCGCAAACGTAAGGTTCCTAATGGCAAGGCGATGTCATCAACCACAACCAGCATGTTTTCAATAGGTATTTTTTCTTTATCCAGCCAGTATTTTACAGCTTTGCCGCTGAGGTTCATATAGGTGGTAGGTTTAATGACCACAAATATTTTTCCTTTCCATTTCACAGTTGAAACGAAAGCATGGCGGTCTAACGAATAATTGCCTCCGTTTTTAAGGACAAAGGTATCGGCTACTTCAAAGCCAATGTTGTGGCGAGTGGAGTCATATTCCATCCCTATATTTCCCAGTCCGACGATGAGGAATTTCATTGCGCGAAGATAAAAATGATACCGTTAAAAGCATCGAATATATATAACGCTCACCTGTTTGCAGCATCCATATGATATAAATCATTTGTTCTTTTTTGACTTTGCAATAACCAATGCGTACCTTGGCGCGCAAAAAGCAAAATAAACATCTTTATGTCAGCTATTAAAAACGTTACAGTTATTGGTTCGGGAACGATGGGCAATGGTATATGTCATGTTTTCGCACAGCATGGTTTTAATGTCCACATGATGGACATCAGGCAGGAAGCTCTTGATAAAGCATTGCTTACTATTGGTAAAAATATGGACCGCCAGGTTTCAAAAGGCGCTATTACACAGACTTCAAAGGATGAAGCAATGGCGCACATATCTACGTTTACCAACATGTTTGATGCTGTAAAGGATGCAGACCTTGTGGTGGAAGCGGCTACGGAGGATATTGAACTCAAGATCAATATTTTTAAGCAATTAGATGAGCATTGCAAGCCTGAATGTATACTGGCATCAAATACCTCTTCTATATCCATTACCCGCATTGGCTCTTATACCAAGCGTCCGGGCCAGGTAATTGGCATGCATTTTTTCAACCCGGTACCTGTAATGAAATTGATCGAGATCATCAATGGTTACGGTACAAGGGCGGAAATTACTGACATCATTTTCAAACTTGCAGAAACGCTGGGCAAGGTGCCATGTGTGGTAAATGACTATCCGGGCTTTATCAGTAACCGTATTCTAATGCCTATGATCAATGAAGCAGTGCTTGCATTGCAGGAAGGCGTTGCCGGGATCAATGAAATAGATTCTGTTATGAAACTGGGTATGGCGCACCCTATGGGACCCTTACAACTTGCCGACTTCATAGGACTGGATACCTGCTATTCCATTATGCACGTATTGCACATGGGCTTCGGCAACCAGAAATACGCACCGGCTACCTTACTTGCCAACATGGTGCAGGCAGGTTACCTGGGTGTGAAATCGGGCGAAGGGTTTTATAAGTATACTCCGGGCAGCAAAGACCTGGTGGTAAGCGAAAGGTTCTCCGGCAAAAAATAAGGTAGTTTAATCAGTAATTTATATTCAGAGCAGGCTTTTCGCCTGCTCTGTTTACTTTTGGTAAAATCTTACTAAAAATTCAGGTTCGGGCCATTCCCGGGATTTGATCATGTAAATTTGCATTATGCAGCAATTGGTTATTGCATCAAACAATGAGGGTAAGATCAGGGAGATAAGGCAGATGACAGAGGGAATAGAACCCTGCCTGCCGGTAGGCAAGGTTCTGTCGTTAAAGGAAATTGGGTTTACTGAAGAAATACCTGAGCACTATCATTCCTTTGAAGAAAACGCATTAGCAAAGGCATCAGCAATCAATAAATTCTGTGGGAAGAATGTTTTTGCTGATGATAGCGGATTGTGTATACATGCACTCAATGGTGAGCCGGGTGTAGATAGTGCGCACTACTGCGGAGTAAGGGATGATGAGCAGAATCTGCAAAAAGTATTGAAAGAGTTAAAGGGAGCTGAGGACAGGGATGCATTTTATAAAGCGGTTATATGCCTTATTTGGGAAGGTGAGGTTTATTATTTTGAAGGCATTTGCAACGGAACAATAATTGATGAGAAAAGGGGAGCCGGTGGCTTTGGCTATGACCCGGTATTTATTCCCGAAGGGTACAACCAAACGTTTGGTGAATTGCCCTTGGACGTGAAGAATGGCATTAGTCACCGTGGCAAGGCCGTAAAGAAAATGGTGGAGTTTTTAGGTCAGCAAAATAAATAAGATTTAACATCACCTCTCCGTTGGAGAGGCCGGGAGAGGTAGCTATGAAATTTTCGATAGGTGATTTGGTATTGTTGAAGCGCAGCGGCGAGGAAGGCCATGTGACCGCTTACATCAACCAGCAAATGCTGGAGGTGGAAGTGAAAGGCACTACATTTCCTGTTCACCTTGATGAAATTGACCACCCATACCTGAAATGGTTCACGGATAAGAATAAAAAGAAAAAGTATTCAACACCGGAGCAACTCCCTGTAGAGAAAATTGCCGAACGACAGAAGCGTCTTGCAAAAGGGGTATACCTGTCTTTCATGCCGGTATATAAAACAGAACAGATGGAGGAGGTTGTAGACCAGCTGAAGGTATACTTACTTAATGAAATGGCGCAGCCCGTGAAGTTCATGTATGATGAGCGAATTGACCAAAAAAGTGAATTCAGGCATGAGGGAGTACTGCATGCTTTCGGGAATGTGTACCTGCATAGCATCAATTACCAGGATATGAATGAGCAGCCACGGTTTCACTGGCAACTGACTGATCCGGCAAATAAAGACATGGCGGTTGCAGAAGGAGTATTGCGCATAAAACCATCGAAATTATTTGAACACATACAGCAACTGATGGTGAAGAATGAACCTACATTCAGTTACCCCCTCATTGAAGAATTTTCAATAAAGAAGAAACCGGAATCTATGGAGCAATTCATACCGGTTGTCAGAACACAAATAATTGAAACGGTTTCTATGAAAAATATCGAATCCCCGAAGGATGAGATAGATCTCCATATTGAGGCGCTTATAGCTAATAAGAAAGGGCTTACCAATTCGGAAATTGTGAAAATACAAATGGACACATTGCAGCATTACCTGCATCTGGCCATAGTGCACAGACAGGAGCGAATGGTAGTAATACATGGACTGGGAAAAGGAAAATTGCGTGATGATGTTCATGCCATGTTAAAGCAAACTCCGGAGGTAAGCCGCTTCAAAAATGAATGGAGCGGTAAATATGGCTTTGGCGCTACTGAAGTGTGGTTTAGCTATTAAGATAATTCTATCACTTATTATTCACCCCAGAATTAGTCAGATTCACCCAAATCAAACGGGCTAAATCTGCAATAATCCGTATATTCGCGCAACAAATTTTTATATGAATAAATTTATTGCGTCATTTTTGTTTTTTATTGTTTCTTTTCAGGTGTCTTTTGCTAAGTCTGTTGATGAAAATACCGCTAAAATAATTTGCTATAATTTCTGTAAAAGTGAAGGGTTGCAGGCAACCCCTTCCGACCTGACATTAGCATATGTGCCTACTACTGTTATTAACGGAACCAGTGTGACCGATTTTTATGTTTTCAACCTTTCTTCTACTGGTTTTGTGATAGTGTCAGGAGATGATAACATAATCCCCGTTCTTGCTTACTCAACTGAGTCTTCCTTTAATGCCGGTTACATACCCACCGGAATTTCTGGCTGGCTGGGAAATTATCAGACCCAGATCAACTATGTTATTAAAAACAATATTGCAGCACCGGTAACCACAGTTGCTAAATGGAGTGAATTAGCACGCGGAAACACACGTTCAGCGGCGAAGACTGCATTAGGTGCAGCTCCTTTACTAAAATCACTTTGGAACCAGGATCCTTATTACAATGATATGTGCCCCTATGATGCGGGTGCAGGCAAGCACGCAGTTACCGGCTGTGTGGCTACTGCAATGGCCCAGGTAATGAAATACTGGAACTGGCCCCGGGTAGGTGTTGGCAGCCATTCTTACAATTCAAGTTATGGGCTGCTTTCAGCAAATTTTGGTACTACTTATTATCAATGGGATTCAATGCCCAATGCTGTTGCCTACAATAATGTGGCAGTTGCCAAACTGAATTCTGATGCGGGCATCAGTGTAAATATGAGTTACAGCACAGTTGAGAGTGGGGCGTTTGTAAACGAAAATACCAGCCCTATTACCAACTGTGCAGAATATGCGTTGAAAACCTATTTCAGGTACAAATCTTCTACCTTACAGGGCGTTTTTCGCGCAGAGTACGATGATACAGCATGGGTTCATTTGCTTAAATATGAAATTGATGCAGGAAGGCCTGCAATCTATACCGGCGACGGAAGTTCAGGCGGACATTGCTGGGTAGCGGACGGTTATGCAAATGCAGACCGCATTCATTTTAACTGGGGATGGGGAGGTTATTGTAACGGATATTACATTGTTGAAAACCTAACGCCTGGTGGCACGGATTTCAGCAACGGCAACACCCTAATGACCGGAATTATGCCGGACACCATTGCTGCTGCAGGCGTAAATGAAATAGCGTTTGGCACCGCGTTGAACGTTTATCCAAATCCTGCACGGCAGGAGATAAATATTGACATTCACGGCACGAATTGTTCGCAGATCAGGGTTATTGATCTTGCCGGAAGGGAAATGAAAAAAATTGCGCCTGCTGCAAATGCCGGTATCGTTACTTTGCAACTCAATGATTATGCTGATGGCATGTACTTTGTAGAAATGACTTCGGCGGAAGGTGTTATTACAAAGAAAATTGTGGTTGCAAAATAAAGACTTAATCAAACGTACTTAAAAGCATCCTGTCCAGGGTGCTTTTTTTATGCGTTTAAAAGTGGTATTATTGACAGGATAAAAGCCACTGTATTACCTAACATGCAAGTAATCGTTCTTACTCCTGAAAGAACACAGGAAAATGAAACAGAGATTGTAAACAGCCTGTTTGCACATGGCCTTGATAGGCTTCATGTACGAAAGCCTTTCTTTTCTGAACAGGATTACAGAAATTATATTGCGGCCATTGACTCAATGCATCATTCATCTGTTGTAATTCACGGCTGTTTTGAATTGTATGCTGAATTGAAGCTAGCGGGTATCCATCTGAATAGTGCAATCAGGAATGTTGATTCGATTTTAGAAAATGTAAAACATGTACCACCAGCAGCAATCTCCACTTCTTTTCATTCATGGCAGGAAATTGAGGAGAATGGATTTCAATATGGCTATGTATTCATTAGCCCTGTTTTCGACAGTATCTCGAAATCGGGTTATAAAGCCGGGATTGATCTGAGGGGTGCCCTGGAAACGAAACAAAATCTTGCAAGGCAAAAAAAGTATTGCCCGTCAATAATAGGCCTTGGCGGAGTGGATGAACAAAACATCACTGAATTACATCAGTATGGTTTTGATGGGGTCGCATTGCTGGGCGCGATATGGACTGCAAATGATCTGGTAGAAAAGTATAAAAGAATAAAAGAAATCGCTAAATCCCTGTGATGTGATTGATCCCGTTACTGAGATTAACCACATTGATGAATCCTTTTTGCAGTAAAAGTTTTGCAACATGCAGACTACGCACGCCGGAACTGCAATAGAGAATAATGCGATTACCCGGATCTAATAAATGCAGGCTTGAATCAAATATTGATAAGGGGATATTGATGCCGCCAATATTACCGATTTCATGTTCTTCCATTTCCCTTACATCAATAAGTTGGATTTCCGTGTCCTGCGTGAGCAGTTGCTTCAGTTCTTCGTAATCAATATTCTTAATCACGGGGGTGCAATATTGAGGGCTGTCTTTTAATTGCGTAATATTCCTGTTGGCTTCAATAAGTTTAAAGTTGAAAATATGAGTGTTCATGGTAAGCGTATCAATAACCAATAGCCTGCCCGATAACACTTCACCAATGCCAATAATAATTTTGATCACTTCATTTGCCTGGATGGTTCCTATAATGCCCGGTAGGGTAGCAACAACTCCTATATCAGCGCAATTAGGTGATTCATTTGCATTGGGTGGTTCGGGGAAAATGCAGCGATAGGTAGGCCCTTTTTTATAATTAAAAACAGATACCTGCCCTTCAAATTTGTAAACAGCGCCGGAGACCATGGGCTTGCTGAGTATAATACATGCGTCATTCACCAGGTATCGTGTGGCAAAATTGTCTGAGCCGTCAACAATAATATCATAGTCACGCAATAGCTCCAGTGCATTTGTGCTGTCAATGTAAACAATATGTGTCTGTATTTTTATATTAGGATTGAGTGAGATCAGTTTTTTTGCTGCCGTCAGCGCTTTGCTTTGTCCTATTTCCTCTTCTGTATAGAGTACCTGCCGTTGCAGGTTCGATATTTCAATGTTGTCGGCATCGGCAATACCAAGGGTGCCTACTCCTGCAGCAGCAAGGTATTGAAGAACAGGGCAGCCAAGTCCCCCGGCGCCAATAACAAGTACTTTAGCCGCTGCTAATTTCTCCTGTCCCGGAACGCCAATTTCGGGAAGGATGAGTTGTTTCTGGTAGCGGGATTGTTCATTTGCTGATAACATTGTTCTCCATTTCAGTGTTAGTAAACTGCTCCCAATCCTTCCACACCGGTTTATATCCATTTCTCTCTATCATTTTCTGTACTTCATCCACGCTCCTGGTATCATCAATCTCAAACTGCTCCAGCGATTCCGGTTCTACAGAATAACCGCCGGGATTTGTTTTTGAACCGGCACTCATGGTAGTTGCACCCAGCTTTATGATGTGGTCACGGAATAATTCATTTTCCCTGGTGGAAATTGAAAGTTCTATTTCTTCATTAAATATGCGCCAGGCGCATATAAGCTGAACAAGTTCTTTATCAGTGATGACTACCTTAGGCTCTATAAGTCCGGTAGCAGGACGCAAACGGGGAAATGAAATACTGTAACGTGTTTGCCAGAAATTCTTTTCAAGATAGCCAACATGTAATGCAGTGAAAAAATTATCAGCGCGCCAATCCTCAAGGCCAATAAGAACACCAAGACCTATTTTATGTATGCCTGCATGGCCAAGGCGGTCAGGTGTATCAAGCCGGTAATCGAAGTTTGATTTTTTGCCTTTCAGGTGGTACAGTTTGTAATTCTCTTTATCGTAAGTTTCCTGGTAAACTAAAACAGCATACAATCCTTCTGAAGCGAGCATTTTGTATTCATCTTCTTCCAGAGGCTGTACTTCAATGGAGATGTTTGCAAAATGCGGTCTGAGTAAACGGATAGCATTCTGAAGATATTCAACTCCTACTGTTTTATTCGCCTCACCTGTTACCAGCAGAACATGTTCAAAACCCTGTGCTTTTAAATAGTCTGCTTCCTGCAAAATTTCAATGGCAGATAATGTTTTGCGCTTTAATTTATTGTCGTAACTGAAACCGCAATAGTTACAAATATTCTGACACTCATTGGATAGATATAGCGGAGCATATAATTGTATTGTTTTGCCAAATCTCTTTTGAGTGATGCGGTGGCTCATCTGTGCCATCTGTTCCAGGAAAGGAGCAGCAGCAGGGGAGATCAGGGCTTTGAAATCTTCGATAGTCCGCTTAGTTTTATTTAATGCGCGCTCCACATCTGCTGCTTTCTTTGCATAGATGCTTTCCAATACTTCTTCCCAACTATATTTGTCGAATACTTCTTTAAACATTTAAGTTTATTTTTTCAGTTGATGTGCCACACCTCCGAGGTGTGGCACATCTATGCAATTAATTTAAAAACTCCGTCAGAGGACTACTGCTTTCTGCATAGGCTTTTACCATTCCAAGTTTTGCATGGTAAGCCATGCGCCCGGCTTCAATAGCCATTTTAAAGGCTTTAGCCATTTGTATGGGGTTACCGGCCACTGCAATGGCTGTATTTACCAGAACTGCATCAGCGCCAATTTCCATTGCAGCTGCTGCGTGGCTTGGCGCGCCTATGCCGGCATCTATAATCACAGGTACATTGCTTTGCTCTATGATTATCTGTAAAAACTCCAGTGTTTTCAGTCCCATATTGCTCCCGATAGGTGCGCCTAAAGGCATAACAGCCGCAACACCGACTGCCTCAAGGCGTTTACATAAAACAGGGTCTGCATGAATATAGGGCAGAACTATGAAGCCGTCTTTTACCAGTTGTTCTGCAGCTTTCAATGTTTCTATCGGATCAGGCATCAGATATTTTGGGTCAGGATGTATTTCCAGTTTCAGCCAGTTTGTCTGCAGGGCTTCTCTCGCCATATGAGCCGCAAATATAGCCTCTTCAGCATTGCGCACGCCTGATGTGTTTGGTAATAAGTTGATGTGCCTGTGGTGCAGGTGTTGCAGTATATCGTCATCTTCTCCATCAATATTTACCCGCTTCAAAGCAACCGTAACCAACTCAGAGCCCGATGCCAGTAATGCTTCTTCCATTAAATTGTGGTTCCCGAATTTACCGGTACCGGTAAACAAACGTGAAGTAAATTCTTTGCCTGCTATTAATAATATATCACTCATAACTTATTGTTGCAATTGGTAGTTAATTGAATTCATAAATCTCCGTGCGGCATCAGTTACATTTCCTGAATTGGATAAAGCACCGGACACAGCCACCCCATGAAGTCCGGTTGAAAATAATTCCGCTACATCACTTTCTGCAATGCCGCCTATGCCAATAATTGGGGGAAGGTTGAATCCATTCTCTTTGACCTTTTTAAATATATCGTTGTATCCTTCCAGTCCGAGAATCGGGCTTAAATTTTGTTTGGTATTTGTAAACTTGTATGGCCCTAATCCTATATAATCAATTGGTTGGGCAGACAAAAGATAAAGGTCAGCCAAAGTATTTGCAGTGGATCCTATGATGTATCTGTCACCCAGTAATTGTCTGGCAGCAGTGGGTGGCATATCCTCTTTTCCAAGATGCACACCATCTGCAAGGATATCCATTGCCAGATGAACATTGTCATTTATGATGAACGTTGCATTATACTTATTGCATACTGCCTTTACTTCCCGTGCAATTGCGTAATGATCATTGTAGGATACATTCTTCAGTCTCAGTTGAATCCAATCCACACCTCCTCTGCAAGCCTGCTCAGCATGCATAGCGTTTGTTGTAATGAATTGTAATTTACTTATTGGTTTCATTGAAGTACGGGTTTATGGTAACCTAATAATGTTTCGTTACTTGCGAGGAACTGATGGGTATAAACATTTGCATTTTCAGCCGCTGTTACAAGATCCATACCCAATGCCAGTTGGGCGGTAAGTGCAGATGATAACACACAACCGCTTCCGTGTTTTTCGCCGCCAGGTATGCGGTCGTTGGGGAACGCATAAGTATGGTCCTTTACAAAAAGAAGGTCTGTTGAAATATTTTCATTGCTGTGGCCGCCTTTCAGATAAACGTTTATTGTTTCACTCAATTCTTCTAATTTTTCATTAAGGCCTTCTGCACCGAAAAGCTGGTTCGCTTCAGGGATATTTGGGGTGATGCAATAAATTCCTTCAATAGATTGTATAAAATCTTCCTGAACAGAGTGAAAAGTATATCCTGCACTTGCATTTAAAATAGGATCGAAAATAATCACCGGATCTTTTATTTGCTGATAAAGAAAGCTAATCATGTATTTTAGCACCTCCATACTTTCTATCAATCCTATCTTTATGTACCTGATTTCAAAACGTCTTAATAAGACCCCTATCTGGGAGATTATTTTATCAGCAGCTATCCATTCTGCCTTTTCAAATTCTACATCATTCTGCCAGGTAAGTGCAGATACAACTCCAAACCCGTACACACCATTGTTTTCAAAGGTTTTGATGTCAGCAAGCACACCTGCCCCTGCTGACGGGTCGAAACCTGCTATTGAAAGTGCGTATGGTTTTGGTGGCTGCATTTATGTTTTCGGTTTTTCTTTCTTTTTAATTCGGTCGAATTCGACCGAATTAAAACGGTCATGTAATAGATTTGACAACTTTTTTTAAGTTGTCAAATCTTGTAACCCGTTTTTTTAATTATGGCGAATCTGCCATAATTAAATCTTATTGATATATCTCCCCACCCGTCTCCACAAACTCCTTTGATTTTTCTTCCAATGCCATTTCCAGTTCCTGCTGTGCCGAATAATCACGAATGTCCTGTGTAATCTTCATTGAACAAAAATGAGGTCCGCACATAGAACAGAAATGCGCGATCTTGGCGCCATCTGCCGGTAAGGTTTCATCATGATAGGAGCGTGCAGTTTCCGGGTCAAGAGACAGGTTGAACTGATCTTCCCAACGGAACTCAAATCTTGCCTTGCTTAATGCATTGTCCCTGTATTGCGCTCCCGGATGGCCTTTTGCAAGGTCGGCAGCATGGGCTGCAATCTTATAGGCAATTACGCCATCCTTTACATCTTTCTTATCAGGCAAGCCCAGGTGCTCTTTAGGTGTTACATAACAGAGCATGGCCGTACCGTACCAGCCTATCATTGCAGCGCCAATTGCTGATGTGATATGGTCATATCCCGGCGCTATGTCTGTTGTTAACGGACCCAGGGTATAGAATGGAGCCTCGTCACAGCATTCCAGTTGCTTGTCCATGTTCTCTTTAATGAGGTGCATTGGCACATGCCCCGGACCTTCAATCATTACCTGCACATCATGTTCCCAGGCTATTTTGGTCAGTTCTCCAAGTGTTTCCAACTCTGCAAACTGTGCGGCATCATTTGCATCAGCTATAGATCCGGGGCGTAAACCATCGCCAAGGGAGAAGCTGACATCATATGCCTTCATTATTTCACAGATATCTTCGAAGTGAGTATACAGGAAATTCTCCTTATGGTGCGACAGGCACCATTTAGCCATAATGCTGCCACCGCGGGAAACAATACCCGTAACCCGCTTAGCTGTAAGTGGTATATACCGTAATAACACACCTGCATGGATGGTGAAATAATCCACGCCTTGTTCTGCCTGCTCTATAAGTGTATCCCTGAAAATTTCCCATGTCAGCGCTTCAGCTTTACCGTTTACCTTTTCAAGTGCCTGGTATATTGGTACTGTACCTACCGGTACAGGGCAGTTGCGAATGATCCACTCTCTGGTTTCATGTATATTCTTACCGGTTGACAGATCCATTAATGTATCGCCACCCCAGCGGCAACTCCAGACTGCTTTTTCTACCTCCTCCTCAATGCTTGAAGTAACCGCAGAATTACCGATATTGGTATTGATCTTCACCAGGAAATTTCGCCCTATGATCATTGGCTCACTTTCAGGATGATTGATGTTTGCAGGAATGATGGCACGGCCGCGGGCAATCTCATCTCTCACAAATTCAGGGGTGATTACTTTCTTTGCAATATTCGCACCAAAGCTATGGCCTTGATGCTGGCGCCATAATTCGCTGTTATTCATCAGTTCATCAATACGCTGGTTTTCACGAATGGCTATATATTCCATTTCAGCAGTGATGATACCTTTACGGGCATAATGAAGCTGGCTGACATTCTGTGCCGCCTTAGCCCTCAATGGTTTTCTTATATGGTCGAAACGCAGGGCATCCAATGAATTATCTTCTAATCGCTCATTACTGTAAGCGGCAGTGAAAGAATCAAGCTGGTCCACATCCTTCCGGTCCGTTATCCAGTCTTCGCGAAGACGAGGCAAGCCTTTAGTAATATCAATTGCTACAGTAGGATCAGTATACGGTCCGCTGGTATCGTAAAGCGTTACCACAGGATTAGGTATGATCTCTTCTACGCCAAACGAACTTGTTTTGGTAGGGCTTACAGCTACTTCCCTCATAGCAACTTTTATATTGTGCATTTTACCTTGCACAAATATTTTTTTTGAGGCAGGAAAAGATCCCGAGGTGATCTTATTTTCCGAAGGCGGTGTGTTTTTATTCATGCGAATAATTTTAGTCTGTTAATGTTTTTTTTCTTTTCAATTTATCAACCTATCTAACTACTCAACCAATCAACTTATCAACTACTCAACCAATTACCCTCCCTGCGTGGCTTTTATCAATGTTACCTTATCTTCTGCCGATAAAATATAGTTGCTCCATTCCGTTTTCGGAATTACATTGTTATTCACTGCAAGTGCAACACCATTCAGGGAAATAATATTGACAGCATCAAGCAAGTCTATCAGGCTTGCTTGAGCATTTAAATGCCGGGGACTATTGTTTAAATAAACATTGATACCAGTATCCATAACCAGGAAAATTGAATCGTTAATTGCTAAAGGGGAGGAGAAAGAAGGGTGTTAATCTACTTTTTTCCTTCGCAGGCATTATCCTGGGCAGGTACAAAGGGTATGATCTCAGCCATATTTCCGGCACCCCTAAAGCAGGACAAAGGTAAAGGTTCTTGTTAATATACCAGTGATTATTTCAATTGATAAAAGATTATTCAATGGCAGGGTTTTTATACATGGTTGGTTTTTATTTATAAATTTTCATAAATATTCTGCCATTCAGGAAATAAATATCCCGCCTCCGGTAATGTGTGAATGAAACACAAACGGAGACGGGATACTATATGTTTGAACTCTTAGAATATTAAGCTTCCACCAACTCAGGAACCTCTTTCTTATAGGTTTCAGTCAGTTTTTTCTGCAAGTCAGGAGATACAGGTGCATAGTGGTCGAATTTCATTCTAAACCTTGCTTTGCCCTGTGTCAGGCTTCTCAACGCGGATGCATACTGGTACATCTCAGATGTAGGAACCCTTGCATTGACAACAGTGAAGTGCCCCTCATTATTAAAGCCTTCAATCATTCCTCTGCGCATTTGCAGGTCACCGAGAATAGCGCCGGTCAGCTCATCAGGCGCTAAAATTTCCAGTGCCAGGATAGGTTCCATCAGCAATGGGTTAGCCCTTTGAAAAGCGTCTTTAAATGCCATCATTCCCGCAATCTTGAAGGATATATCATTACTGTCAACCGGGTGCATCTTTCCATCAAATACACTTACCCTTACATCGCGTACATAAGAGCCTGTCAGTGGGCCGTTGTGCATCTTTTCCATCAGGCCCTTCATTATTGACGGCAGGAACCGTGCATCAATAACTCCTCCTACTATGCAATTGTAATAAACCAGTTTGCCACCCCAGGGCAGGTCAATAATTTCCCTGCCGCGTACATTCAGTGCTTCAGGTTCCGGCATACCTTCATACCATGGTTCAATCCGAATGCTTACTTCACCAAACTGCCCTGAACCACCGGATTGTTTTTTGTGTCGGTAGCTTGCTTCCGCTTTAGATCTGATAGTTTCCCTGTAGGCTATCTTCGGTTTTGCATATACTACATCAAGATGGTAAATATTCTGCAGCTTCCATTTGATAACGGAAAGGTGCATATCACCCTGGCAATGAAGTAGTGTTTGTCCCAGCTCGGTTGAAACCTCAACTGTTAATGTCGGGTCTTCTTCTCTCAACTGATGCATGGCGGAGGCCAGTTTTTCTTCCTCACCCTTCTTGCTGTTGGCAATGGCAATACTCATTACAGGTTCAGGGAAAACTATGGGCATTAACTCTAATTGTTTTCCTTTTTCATGAAGTGTATTATTTACGTGCGTATTTTTCAATTTCAATGTTGCACCTATATCCCCGGCTATCAACTCATTTACATTAATGCGTTTGTTGCCTTCCATTACATATAGCTGGTTGATCCTTTCTGTTACCCCTGTGTTTTCATTCACCAGTTCCATGCCGCTTCTTATGGTGCCTGAAAAAACTTTAAAGTAACTGAGTTCACCTATATGTGGTTCATTCACTGTTTTATAAATAAAAATACAGGCCGGTCCGTTGCTGTCACATGGTAGTGTACCACCGCTCTTAAGTGGCTGAGGCGGCATTTCACATGATGGGGGCACCACATTATCAATATAGCCCATTAAGCGTGCCACACCCCTGTTTTGTATTGCCGATGCACAGAAAACCGGAAAGAGGTCGTGGCGCCTCATTGAAAGGTGCAGGCCTTCTTTCATTTCATCTTCGGTAAGTTCACCTCTGTCAAAATATTTTTCCATCAGCGTTTCATCATTGGAAGCAATGGATTCTATCAACTCTTTGTGCAATGCTTCTGCTTTGGCTTTTTCACTATCAGGAATAGGAAGCTTTTTAGGCTTACCTCCCTTCTCATCATATTGATACATTATCAGGGTCAGTACGTCTATGATAGCGTTAAATCCTGCGCCTGCATTTAACGGGTATTGAACAAGAACCACATTGGTGCCGAAATGGTTTTTGGCCTCCTGCAAGGTTTTCTCAAAATCCGCTTTTTCATCATCGAGTTTATTTACCAGGAAGATGGTGGGTGTTTTGAATTTTTCAGTGTATTCCCAAATGATGTCGGTGCCTACCTCTACACCTTCAGTGGCATTCAGCAGCATTACGCCGGTATCTGCAACTCTGAGTGCACTGATCACTTCGCCTGCGAAATCGTCATAACCGGGCGTATCCAGTATGTTTATTTTGTAACCCCTCCAGTGTGTATGTAATAATTTTGAGAAAATTGAATTGCCTCGTTCTTTTTCAAGATCCGTGTAATCGCCTACCGTGTTTTTTTCCTCTATGCTTCCCCTGCGGGTAATAAGCCCTGCTTCAAAAAGCATGCTTTCCGCAAGTGTTGTTTTTCCACTGCCCGAGTGTCCAAGCAGTGCAATGTTTTTTACGTGGTTACTATCAAATTCCGGCATAACAAAGTTTTTAAGACGTTAACAATGCGTGCGAAGACAAACCTGCGTGTAACTCTACTTGTCGAATATTAGTTAATCCCGCACTTTCTAATATAAATTTATTAAAAAAATCAGAGACAACTATATGATTATTGTCATTGTTTTTTCAGAAACTGCAAACTTATTACTTAATAAATATTTTAAGTCTGATAATCAGTGCAATAGGATATGTATATATGATCAACAACGCTATTAGCTAAAAGTCGTTTTCGCCGGCTAAATCACATCTTTAAATTTAAACAAAATTTAAGATTTCCTGAAGCGAGTGTTATATAATATATTTGTCATCTGTTAATGAGCAATTTAAAAAAAATGAAGTGAATTTACCGGCATTTGATCGTGAAGGGGCATAAAATAGACTCCTGATTACTTAACAGCATTTACCTTTACGCTATCATGTCAGTATATACTACGAAAGCTCCGGTTACAATTACCTGCAATAAACGGCTTGCCCTGTACCTGGAAATGGAAATAAAAGAACTTGGTTTTGAGCCGGAAGAAACCTTTGTTACAGGTGTGCGCATCAACGCAACAATTAACGATTGTATCAGGTTAAACCTGAATCTGAGATGTGCCAGCCAGGTGCTATATAGCCTGAAACAATTTGAAGCTAATAACGCTGATGATATTTATCGTAACCTGGCCAATTTTCCATGGGAAACGTTGCTGCCTGAAAACGGCTATTTTTCAGTTACAAGCAATGTGCTGAACCCTACCATCAATAATAATATGTTTGCAAACCTACGGGTTAAGGATGCCATTGTAGACCGGATGAGAGAGAAGACAGGAGCGCGGCCATCAACAGGCTCAGAGCTTTCGGGTGCAGTTATTCACTTGTTCTGGAAGAATGAATCGGCTGAGGTTTTTATAGATACATCCGGAGATTCGCTGGCGAGACATGGTTACAGGAAAATCCCTGGAAGGGCGCCTATGCTCGAAGCGCTTGCCGCTGCAACTATACTGGCTACCCGCTGGGACAAGGTTTCACCTTTTGTAAATCCCATGTGTGGTTCGGGAACAGTTGCTATTGAAGCCGCCCTGATCGCCACTAACCAGAGGCCGGGATTGTTCAGGCTGAACTATGCTTTTATGCATCTTACAGGTTATAACGAAAACGTTTACCTGGATGAAATGGAATCCCTGAATAAACACGTAAAAGAGATGCCGGGCCTTCGGATAATTGCTACAGATTACAGTGATATGGCCATAGCCAATGCCCGGAAAAACGCAGTAGCAGCAGGTGTTGCAGACCTGATTGAATTTTCAGTATGTGATTTTGAAGCTACTGAAGTACCTGCAGGGGGCAAGGGGGTAATGTTCATGAATCCTGAATATGGTGAAAGACTGGGGAATGAAACTGAACTTGAAACAACCTATTCCCGCATAGGTGATTTTATGAAGAAAAAATGTGGTGGTTACTGGGGTTATATTTTTACCGGTAACCCTGACCTTGCAAAAAAGATTGGATTGAAAGCCAAACGAAAGATAGAATTTTATACCAGTATTATTGATTGCCGCTTATTGGAGTTTGAATTATATGAAGGTAGCCGGCGAATGGTTAGGGAAGAAAACTAGCGGCCTGTCAGGTTTTGTTTACATGAATTTTTCCTTTGCATAGCATCTGGCAGGCAAGTTTATTCTTTGCAAAAAAAATAATAAATATTGTGGCATCCTGCATCGTAAAGCACACATTTACTTTATTAATGCTAACTAAAAAACACTTGGTTTAGTAATTAATTTGTTAACCAAATGTAATATTTATTTTTCGGGGAGTGTATTGGTATAGAAATCTTACTTTTGCGAACCAAAAAAAAAATTACGTGAGAGAGAGCAAGACTAAAACCGGATCAAAAAGTAAGGATACTTTAGCTCCGGATTTGACACCACCAGAAACAAAACAAACGATATTCCGATATAGTGACCAGGAGCTGGAAGAATTCAGGGTGCTGATCAATTCGCGTATTGATACGGCAAGAACTGAATTGCATTATCTGCAGCAGCAAATGAAGGGCAAGGAAGATATCGGGGCAGATAGTACCAGGTTTAATCTTGAAGATGGCAGCACTGCTATGGAACTCGAGCAATTGGGACAACTTGCTGCAAGGCAGATAAAGTTTATCAACAACCTGGAACTTGCGCTCATCAGGATCAAAAATAAGACTTATGGCGTTTGCAGGGAAACCGGTAAATTAATTGACAAGGCAAGGCTGAAAGCCGTTCCCCATGCCACTTTGAGCATGGAAGCCAAAAATAAAGGAACCTGATAAACAATTTCTATAGTACCTGGGCCACAAAGTGGAAGGAGATATTATTTGGGTTAACATTTGCCCGGTTGTTCTGTACTCTTTGTTTCAATAACAGTTGTCGTAATTACGGTTGTCTTTTCATTAAAGGCTGATGGCAAAAGTTCTATGTTATGTTTGCTGGCAACTTTGATCAGTATGGGCATAAGAATTGACGCGCCCGGTACCATTACAAATGGGACCATCACCCCAACCATCTTGAGGGAGTCAACGAGTTGAACTTTCAGTACGTGCTCTTCTTCAGTGGTAATTTTTTCACCCTTCATGTATTTCTCCACAATCGAGCCAGCCTCCTTAGTGCCTTCATATTCTATCTTTATGCAGTGCAGGAAGTGATGAGCCCCTTCTTCTATTTTTTCTACAATTTTTATATGTTCCATAGTTAGGACAAAAGTATAAAGTTATTGGGGAATGTGGATGGGTCAGTTGACGCTATTTGCCTGCTATTGTTTTACAAACCTCCTCACCTCTGAGCCGTTTATCTTAACGAAGTATATACCCTCTGGCAAACCCGAAACATCAATACGCACTTCCCTCTGCCCAATGCCTTCCCTACGCTCTCCCTTTATTTCCTGCCCTAAGAGGTTAGTAATTGTTATTTCATTTATCGGCTGATTGGCTGACTGTATGGTAAGTTGTGCATGTGCCGGGTTAGGGAAAAGGAGCATATTTATATCCTCATTTGTTACCGGTACACCTGCAGATATATCCTTGAATTTTGCTGTAAAAACATCTAAGTACCCAGCTGTCCCAGTCGTTGGTGTGAGCGTAATTCCATCAATTGTAAAAGGTATTCCATTAAAACCGCCAGTGACACACAAGTTACCCACAACATCCCTCGCTATTGAAATGCCTGCAGCGGAGTTAAGGCTTGCGCCACCTTTCGCCCAAATTGGATTGCCTGAAGCGCTATACTTCGCCACAAATATTCCGATATTAACCAACGTCGTCGCTCCAAATGCTACCGACGGGCTTGAGATCATTCCTGTTAAATAAATATTAGCTGATGCATCAGTTGTGAGACCATGTGCGTCATCGTTATTCGCGCCGCCCATACTTTTTGCCCATATCACCGTACCTGATGAATTGTACTTTGCCAAAAAAATATTATCACCTCCACTGGTGCTGGAGTTAGTAACTGCAACAGTCCCAAAGGTAGTAGTACACCCAAATCCTCCGGTTACAGAAATGTCACCCGCAGCGTCCGTTACTACATCATATGGTACTACGATACACGTATCGCCCGCCTTTACTGCCCACAAAGCAGTACCGGAAGAATTGAACTTCAGCATAAACATTTCATTTGAACCGGATATGGGCGTGATCGTTACACTTCCAAAGGACGTAGGCCCGCTTCCGCAATTCCCTGTAACATAGGTATTGCCGGATGCGTCAACAGCAATTTTAGCCGTTAAATACCCTCCTCCGGGCCCTGATGAGCATTTCGCCCAAATAACATTTCCCGATGTATCATACTTTGCCACAAAAATATTTGGGTAGCTGCTGACATTTGCGAGATAAGTACTGCCAAAAGTAACCGAACTGTCAAAGTATCCTGCGATGACAATATGGCCTGATGCATCAGCGGCAATACCCGACGCCACATCAGAATATTGCCCACCTCCCATTAGCGGTTTGCAACGCGCGCTTTTTGCCCAAATTACGCTACCTGAACTGCTCATTTTTACTAAAAAAATGTCGTCTCCTCCTATATTGGTGAGCGTCGTTGCACCGAATGTTATTGTAGGACTTTCAAAATTCCCACACAAATAAAGATTGCCGGAGCCATCTATTGTCATGGAAAACGTATATAGATACGCATCAATATTGCCAGCAAAGGTTTTAGCCCAAATAACGTTTCCTGACGAATCATACTTTACCAGGAATATTTTTGTTGTAAAACTATCCGGATTGACCAATTTTATTGCTCCGAAAGTGACGGAATCACTGTCAAATGAACCTGCCACATAAATGTTTCCAGATGCATCTGTAACTACTGTGTTGGAAAGGTTGTCTTTATTCCCATGAGACTGTTTTGCCCATACACATTGCTGTGCCTGTGCATTAACTAAATTGAAGAACAAAATATAGAATATAAAAATGGACTTTTTCATAAAGCAGGTATTTATCTATTAAAGGTACTCATTTACTCAATTTCACGCACTTTTATAGATAACTTATTAAAATGCAAAAAAGCCACAACTTTCGCTACGGCTTCCTGCACCCCTTCCTGGACTATTATCGAACCGTTTTATGGAGGATATACTGCTTATATATCTGTCAAAGCCATTTTTATACGTTATTGCAGTGTAAATCATGTATTATAGGGAAATGCAGGCGCCTAATTAAAAGTTAAGAACATTGAAGCATTATAGAATGGTATCAATTTTCTATTCAGGGAGTTGAAGGTGGTACGGTTCGCAAACAAGTTGATGCAGTAGCCCAATTACGAACTGACAGATACCCAGTTTGCACAACTGGTAGGCAGGGCAAGGCTATTCAGGCATATACCTGATGACATAAGGTAGTCTATACCGGATATTATTGTTGGCGATATGCAGATAAACAATGTGTGCAGGAGCAGTGATGGTTCGATAAACTTATGGCGGCTGTATAACCTGTTTACCAATGCAAACAAAAGCTCCTATGTAGCTGCTTTTCCCGACAGAACAGTACACGCATTGCATGTTGTAAACCCTGGTTTTCAGGTCGCCACGGTTTTTCGTAAAAATGTAAATTGAATCGCGAATTGAGATCAGAGCTTTGCAATCGAAGTTATGTGTGCTGCTGGGCGTGAAGCTGGTCTGGCCGGTGTAAGAGAATGAAATTGCCTGTGCATTCACGTGTACAGTTGATGCCCCTGTGGTAGTGTCAACGATGTAGATTTCGGGAGGGTTTCCACTGTCATTGTGCGTCCAGAGTTTGCCGTTGGTTCATTCTATGCCCGAAGACTCCGTAAGTATTGCAGGGAATACAGCCCTTGGTAAAGGGTTGTAGTGCGTAACCGGATAAATGTACGAACCATCATTGATGGTAGCAGTTGGGCTGTAATTTGAAGCCGTTGGGTCTGTGACACCGCTTTGCGCATTGACTAACCGGCTTGAAAATAAAGTAGCCGTAAAAAGACGAAGAATTTCAGATACATCGGGGATGAATAGTAAGACTGATTAAAAATAGTTTGCTGCTTACGGCGTCAGTGTAAAGAAATTATTATCAAATTCTTAAGGAGCCTGTATGTTACACATAATATTTTGGAAGTTATAACGGATTGTTACCGTAGCATTAAGTTTATGTTTCTTAAAAATTATGGTTCTGTTACCAATATATTTTTTGCTCTTTGCTTAATACTAAGCCAATACTTTTGGGCAAAATCTAAAATTTTCTAAAAATGCCTTCATTTACTAAACTATTTTTAGTAATCACTCTTGTTATATTGTCAATCAAAGGTTACTCAGGTACTATTAAGGGTAACGTTACAGATAAATCTACCGGTGAACCACTTATAGGCGCTGTAGTAATGTTGCACGGAACCTCTTACGGCACTACTACCGGGCTTGATGGCAGTTTTTTGATCCAACATATACCTGCCGGTTCTTATGACCTGGAAATACTATATACTGCCTTTGAAACATATAAGGAACATATTGCAATTTCACAAGATCAAACTATAATAATCAACAAAATGGTCGCTCCATCTTTGTCAACTATACTTGGTGAAGTAGAAATTAAAGCAAAACTTAAAAATGGAAGTGATGAACAGGCAAGAAATCTTGAAAAGACTTCAGACAACCAATTAAATATCTTATCGGCGAGAGCCATTGAGTTGCTGCCGGATATTACTGTCGCCAATGTATTGCAGCGTGTTTCAGGTTTGCAAGTGGAAAGAGATGCAAACGGAGAAGCCAGGTACGCGTTGATTCGTGGTATGGACAAAAGGTATAACTATACTACAGTAAACGGAATAAAAATACCGAGTCCGGATGATAAGGCAAGGTATTTACCATTAGATATTTTCCCTGCTGAAATACTCGACAGGGTAGAAGTAATCAAGACCCTTACTCCCGGCCTGGAAGGTGATGCGATTGGTGGTGTTACAAATCTTGTTATGAAGAAAGCCCCTGATCATTTATTGGTTTATGCATCCGCTGCTACCGGGTATAACCAAAATTTGTTTGACGAAAAGTATAACCAGTTTTATAAAGGTTCTATCGTTGAAAATGATCCGACAACATTGCATGGCCTTAATTATAAAGCCACTGTTGCAGACTTCCCTTTAAATAGTTCTATCATCAGGAGAATACAGGCGCCTGCAAATGATATGTTCAGTTTAAGCCTGGGCAACAGGTTCTTAAAAAGTAAAAAGCTTGGTGTAATGTTTTCCGGCAGTTACCAGAATACATTTAAGGAAACAAACAATATTTTCTTTAAGCCTGCATCGCAACCAGATTATGGAAATGTTGATGAATTTGATGACCTCAACCTCCGGAAATATTCAACCCAGGAAACCAGAACAGGATTGCATACAAACATTGATTATAAGTTCAACGATAAAAACTCTATTACGTTGTATGGATTGTTTGTGCAATTGAACCAATGGGAAGAGCGGAATGTAATAGATAGTGTGATAACTGCGGTAAACAGGCCAGGACCAGGATTGGGAGTGGTGGATTATAAAGATCGCACAAGTTTTATTAAACAAAATATTGAAAACGTTACTCTTCGCGGTGACCACATTATTGCTAATGGATTAAAATTAGACTGGACCGCAGCTGTGTCTAAAGCATCGAAGGAGGTGCCAGATTATACGGAATTTACAACAGAAGATAATTTCTCAAAGGACCCGATCACAGGGGCGGTAAAGGAAGGCGGAATGATACTAAAAAGCGTGAGTAAAAGCTGGGAGAAAACCAATGATCAGGATATGCAGGGATTTCTGAACCTCACTTATACCACTGCTATAGCAGGAAATGATCTGGAATTAAAAGCAGGCGGAATGTATAGGGCAAAACAGAGGGATAATTATTACAACGATTATGGTATCAGCCCTATCAGCCTGCATGGTCATGGGGTGCCTTATACCAATATCGCAAGTATTAACGATACTACTATGACTCTTTCCACCTCTCCTGCCGGTATAGCACATTCTAATGACCTTACCTACAAAGTAAATGAAAATATTTATGGGTACTATGCGCAGGGGAAACTTCATTTATTGAATGATAAACTCGAGGTATTGGGTGGTGTCAGGATAGAACATACCCATGTGGATGACAGCGAAGAATTAGATCCGAAACTGGTTGCAGCCGTTGCTGGTAAATTCAATTATAATGATGTACTTCCAAGCGTTCACTTAAAATATAAACTCAGTAAGAAGGAGAATATAAGGTTCTCTTATTTTGAATCAATATCACGTCCGGGTTTCTATGAATTATTGAATTACAGAAGGCCAGGAGAAGATTTTACCGAAATAGGCAATCCAAATCTAAATCACAGCATTGCCCAGAATCTGGATGTAAGGTATGAATGGTTCCCCAAGGGTATAGACCAGGTGCTGCTGGGTGGATTTTATAAAAATATTTCCAACCCGATAGAGTATTTCCTTGTTCGGGATGGAGGGCCTTCTGCGCAGGCAATACAGCCGCAGAACATTACCAATAATGCTATAAATTATGGTGCCGAAGTTGTAATTACCAGGTACTTCCATTATTTCGGGGTTTCTGCAAATTACACCTACACGCATTCTTCAGTAACGGTGCCGGTTTTATATGAAGGAAAGGATTCTTCAGGAGTGCAAAAGTCATATACACTTTCAACTACAAGGCCGCTGCAAGGGCAAGCCGTACATGTTGGTAACCTTGCATTGATTTATAAAAACCCTAAAATGGGGTTGGATGCTCATATTTCGCTGCAATATACCGGCCGGCATATTGCGTTAGCAGCGCAATACCAGGGTCTCGATTATTGGCAAAAGGCAACAGAATTCCTTGATTTTTCATGTGAAAAGAGAATAGTGAAGCACCTATTTGTTTATGTTAAAGTGCATAATTTACTCAATACTGCGAGTATTGTGGAATTGAATGTTTCGAATAGCAAGTTTACCAATCCGGGAACACCGCAATTTTACCTGCCATATCAAAATCTGAAGGATGGAAAGACATTGGTGGAAAGCAATTACTACGGCAGAAATTATCTTATTGGAATCCGATACAAATTTGATTAATAAACCATTTTTAAACCAACAATAAAAAACGAGTATGAAACATCTAAAATTAGGACTTCTTGCGATTGTAGCAGGTTTTGCGCTTTTTACTTCTTGTAAAAAGAAGAATGATGCAACAAGCATCTCACAAAAACAAACTCAGATAGGAGCGTTAATTACCAGCGATACACTATGCGGAACTCTTAAAGGAACATTGGTCTCCGGTAAAACATACGTGATGACATGCCCCGTTAACGTGAATTTTGGCGATACTCTGCTGATGCAGAGAGGCGTCACGATCAATGTGGTAAATCCCGCGGCTTATTTTTTGTTGCAGGGCGTATTTATTTCATTGGGTACCAAAGATTCAGCAAACTGGATTACTGTTAAAAGTATTTCAAAACTTGACAATATCAATACGGCACAAAACCCTTCAAATGACCCTGCCTTCACCAGTTCTAACCTTTGGTTAGGGTTTCAATGCGATACTTGTTGTCCGCTTTGTGTAATGAAATGGACACACCTGGAATTTGCCGGCGGTACATTTGGCACAACAACGCCTATAGCGGCTGTAAAGGCTGGCGCAACAGCTTATTCTGTATATTTTACAAACCCTAACGGGATATTTGTCTTTGAAGATTCCTGGTTATATGGGGGAAAAGATGACGGGATGCGCCCGAATGGTAAATTCTGCATCATGCGTAGTACTTTTGAAAAAGAAGGATACATCGGGGGTGACTGCATTAACCCAAAACACGGCGGAGTGGGAATTGCTGCTTTTAATCTTTTTGTTGGGACTGCGACTAACGGTACAAAGGCATCTGATAAAGGATCCAGCACAGCTGCAACAACGCAGTGCGATTACTATAATAACACTTATGTAAATGGTGGTTACCGCCAGCAGCAAACTGGACGCGGTGGCGATATTAACTATGAGCAGGGCGCATTCGGCCTTTGCTATAATAACCTTGCTGTTAACTGTAAATTCGGTTACCGTGTTGTAGGAAATCCTATAGCTGATACTGCTCACCTTAGGTATGGTTATAACTATCAATATGGAGATGCAGATTCAATTGTTGACCAGTTTTATCCTGTAGGTTATATTACTGTTCCGCAATCCACTGATATTCCTTCACCCTCCGCTTTGATTCCAGGTTTCAGTACTTATGTATTAGGATCAACTTACAACGGAAGTTCACAAACTCAGAAAAACAATCCATTGTTCGCTAATTATCCGCTTCCATGCCCTTCAGGTGCTGTAATTGATTTTACAAGTGGCAATGATTTCCATCTGCAGACAGGTTCTCCTGCAATAGGGAAAGGATATACAACCTGGTCGCCAAATATACCGGCAGGTATTACTGCAGACCCTGTATATGGCCCTACAACTATTACTTTGCCTGGAAAAGATATAGGTTGCTACCAATCTGATAATTCAGGTAATCAGCATTAATATCCAGGCCAAATTGTTTTATTTACCGAATGTCCGCTATCGAAATCAGGTAGCGGACATTTCTCTTAAACATTTTTTATGAAACGGGAAATCCAGTTATTACTTATGGTAATAGTTTTTATCATATCGGGATTCACTATTATTATCAAGGCAGGGCAAGTTGATAATAAGTCTTTTAACCAGATAAGCCGGCAAGCGGATGTTTCTTACAATCCTTAAGATAGCCAAATGAATAAACTCAGATTAAAGACTTTGCTGAAATTGTTATTAATGATTTGTATGTTCCAATGGGAGAGCACAAATGCTCAAACTGATACTTTACGGGTAATGGCCTATAATGTACTTGGTTATGGGCAGTATCCGCTTTGCCAGGGAGCTGATGCTATTTATCATGCCTACCTTGAAGCAATAGTTCAATATGCAAATCCTGACATCATCGGGCTTGAAAAATTGGGATCAATACAAACTTCACCTGCTGATCATAACTATTCGGCAGCAATCGGGTTCCCTGATTCTATATTGCAATATGCGCTAAATGCTGCATATCCCGGCAGGTACAATTATTGCCTGAATACCAATTATTCTGCTTCCAATACCGAGTGCCTGTTATTTTATGATCAGCATAAATTAGGAGAAATCGGAATCACCTGTACCTATGTTAACACAGAAGATTTTGATACTTATAAATTATTTTACAAAGACCCTAACCTGGCTTCAACCCATGATACAACTTTCCTGTATGTGACATTAAACCATGATATTTCCGGTTCAGGAAATGAAGCATTGCGCGGCGCACAGATAGCAGGTGAAATGGCAGGAATAAAAAATCATTTCACACACCTTGCCAATATGATCAATATGGGCGACTTCAACGTCAGGAATTCATCTGAGCAAGTGTACCAAACCCTTAGTAATCCGGTGGATACTAATTTCAGGTATTTCGACCCGCCGTTTTATCCTGATGCTGCTTTCTCATATCCCGCAAATTGGAACGGAAGCCCGGGTGTTTTTACTTCATGCCTGACAACTTCAACAAGAGTTTCCGGAACAATTCCTAATTCCTGCGGTACCAATGGCGGAGGCAAAGACTGGTATGACCATGTTTTTCTATCTCCCTGGATCGTAAACAATGCAAATTATATTTCCTACATCCCACATTCATTCAGAGTAATGGGTAATGACGGGCATAGGTTAGGTATTTCGGTTAACGACCCTCCGGTTAATACATCCGCGCCAGCACCGGTAGTCAATGCATTGTTCCAGATGTCGAATAAATACCCGGTTATGGTTGATCTGCTTGTAACTCCAAACACAACAGGTATAAGCCTTGTTGATCCTGAGATAACATCTTCAGCAGTGATTAATCAAACATCAGAAAAGGATCTTGTAACAATAACTAACCCCGCGGATGCTCAAATCATACTGCATTTTACAAACACATTATTCGGTCATATTGTTTCTTTCGAATGTATAGATTTATTAGGTCGCTCTCAGATTCATGAAACTGTTACTGTTAATAATGAGCTGATGCAGTTGCCCTGCAATTTAAAACCAGGGATTTATTTTGTAAAAATTGTCAATAACCAAAAGGTTCTTTGTAATACTATATTAACTAAGTATTAAAATAATATTTTAGCTATTAACGCAATTTGGGATAATTCACGCCCTACTTGAGGGCCATTTTTGGTTACATAGACTTAACAATTTGGCAATTTTGTAAGAGGCGGAGAAGTTTAATTTTGCATTGGTTAAAAATAATTTACAAATCAGTATATTCAATCTATGAAAAAGTTAGTTGTAGTATTTATAGCATCAGTGTTCATGCTTTATTTCTATTCGTGTACCCACAAAACGGTTGTAGTGCCAAAGGTGACAACACCTGTTGTGACACCGACGGATTCAACAAAGACAACAGATTCAACCAAGACGACCGATACAACCCAGCAGGTTGAGGACACGTCTGTCTGTTTCCAAAGGGATGTGCTCCCGATCTTTCAGGGTAGCTGTGCGATTGGCGGATGTCATGATGCTGCAACGAAAGCAAAGGGATACAACCTTAGTACATACGCCGGAATTACAGCGAAAGGAATTTTTCCATACCATCCGGGCAGCAGCGGACTTTATACGGAATGCACGAGTGGCAAGATGCCCAAATCACCCACGCCAAAGCTGACAAGCTCGCAGCTGGCTATGATCTCTATATGGATTTCAAAAGGGGCGCCGAACGATACGAATTGCGCTGTTCTATGCGACACAACTAAGTTTACCTACTCAAATGGAATTGTACCAATCTTTTCCTCTTACTGCTATTCATGCCATGCCGCATCTTCAGCGCCAACGCAGGGTGGTGGTTTCGTACTTGATAATTATAATGGAGTGCATGCTCAGGTGCTGAATGGCAAGCTGATGGGCGATTTGCAGCATTCAACAGGGTTCCACAACATGCCTTTAGGCGGCATGAAACTTTCTGACTGCAAGATCACACAGGTGAAGAAATGGATTGATGCAGGTGCGCAGAACAACTAGTGCTGCATTCCCGCAGGTTGTAAGTTTGACCATTTAGCAGCGATATTTCTAATGCAGGTTTTTTAATAAAACCGGTTGCCTGTCCAAGGCAACCGGTTTTCACTTTGGTACAAGTTAATGATTTCAGAAACCATTAAATGAAGCCAGGGAACATTCTGTAATTCGTTTTATAGCGTAGTAACCGTAGATGTTCAAAACTCAGAACTCCTTACCCGTACACTTATTCTGACTAACTATCCGCAGATTGAATTAGTAATAATAACTCGTGAATTATAAGGAGTTCGGAAGCTAAAAGGGACAGTATTGGCCACAAGGAGGTGCTGATTGGTATTTTTACAAGAATTATTTTGACCTTGCAGCAACAATTAGGAAGTTAAAATGAGCAGAGATAACCGGGTAAAGGCAAAGATTCGGGTGCCACATGTTCAGTGACTAATGGTATTCGCAATGTGCGTTTGGTGGATCAACTACTTAATTCCGACTCATTTTTCCGAAAAGAAAAGACCCTGTTGACAGGGTCTTTCTTAGTGGTGCAGAAAGGAATTGTGCTTACAATTTTGTGAATTTCATTTTGGTTATGATACCTGATATGTCTTCGCGGATGGTAACAATGTACATCCCGCCCGTTAACAATGTGGCATTTAACGAAATATTCGTTCCATTTGCCTGCCCGGTATAAACGGTCTGCCCGGTGATGTTGGTTATTTGGATCATTTTAGGCCCATCGTTGACACAACTGATTTCAAAGTTGTTTGTAACCGGGTTAGGAAACAGGGAATAAGCGGGCGAAGAATTTGATAACTGTTCTACACTGGTAAGCACATTGGTGGAGTCGCCTTCCAATGTTATGTTATCAAACCTGTTGTTTCCGGATGTTCCTGTTGTATTGAAATTGAACGTAATTCTGAATACAAATTTCGCATTGTTATTAGCGATTGTGTCATTTATATGGATGCTGTGCAGGGAGTACGTAAGCGTTGTTGTATCAGACCATGTAGACAATCCCGTACCTGTTGTCTTCCAGGTTGCACCACTATCAACACTATATGAATATAATTGCTGAAGCATGCCGCTTGTGAAGCTGGAGGCCTCGCAAGCATACTTTACCTGGAGATTTTTGTAGTGAACAGAAGGCATATAGAATCGCAGTTCCATACTGTCCGAGGGGTTGCGTGCGCGGAAGCCGTTGCCGGACGTGGCGCCCATTCTTGCATTTACCGTGTCGCTAATGTCTCCTGAAACAAAATCTGCATAGGTTGCATATCCTGACGAGACACCTGGATATTGATTGGTATAAACAACTCTGGCCTTTGCTGTATCATGACCAGGAGCGCCAAAGTCGGCGCCAACACTGGCTACAGCAGGCCAATGGATAACTGAGGTGAAATTATTAAAGTTCCAGTAGTAGATTAGTGTACCTTGTGCCCTGCAGTTTTCACCGCTTATTGCAAGTGCAAGCAGGCTTGTAAGTGCTATCAAAAAGTTCTTTTTCATTTTTGTGGTTTAGTAACAATTAAAGTTGCCTGATTATTGTTTTATAAATTTCGAAGTACTTACATTTCCGGTAAGGTTTTCGCGGATTGTGATACAGTAAACACCACTGACTAGAATCGAAGTATTTAAAGTGAAATTAAGTCCTTCTTCAGTTCCTGAGAAAACTGTTTGACCGACCATATTAGTGATCACAACATTTTTACTGCCGTCAATATTTGAGTTAACTGAAAGTTCGTTATTAACCGGGTTTGGATACAATTTGTAGTTTGCAGCATTGTTCACCTGATTAACATTAAGAACAGGATTCACTACATCACCATCAAGAGTAACATTGTCGAACCTGTTGTTGCCGCTGGTGCCGGTATTACGCCCAACGAGCAGAATACGGAATACAAACTTGGTGCTATTGTAAGCTGCGGGGTCATTGACGTGAAGGCTGATCCTCCTGAATGTTAAGCTGCCGGTATCAGACCATTCAGACAAACCGCCACCGCCTGTAATCCAGGTTGCGCCACTGTCTACACTGTATGAGAATACATTAACAGAATCGCCGCTGGTGTAGCTTGACGTCATGCAGCCGTATGTTATCTGGAGATTACCATAACCGGTAGTAGGCATGTAAATGAGAATTTCCATTTGATCATTGGGATTGCGGGCACGGAAAGCATTTCCTTCCGGTGCGCCCATTCTTATATTTACTGAATCATTATTACCACTGACGGTTGGGTAAGCATCACAGTAAGTTGCAGGAGATGTACCGGGTAATGGCTGGTAAACCCAGGTGGCCACGGGAGAGCTGATCAGGCTGAAATCAGCGGGAAGGCTGGCGATCGCAGGTAAAGTGACGGGTCCTGTAAAACTGTTGAAGTTCCAGTAATGGATTAAAGTGCCTTGCGCAATGCTATCATGACTAAAGGTCAACGCAATCGTCAGGCAGAATAAAATAGATAGTACTTGTTTTTTCATCGAAGTTGATTTTAGCTGCAAAGGAATGCAGGCAACATTACCGGAGTATTACGTTAATGTTAAGTAAACGTTTGGTAATCATTAACCACAATCAATTGAATATCGCTCGGACAATTTCTTAACCTTGAGTTCATTTTTTATTAAGATTTGCGTAATAATCCGGTAACACCCCGCAGTGAACTTCGCAAACAACGATCGTCTGGACAACTTTTCACTTTCAGGAGTAAGGAAATAGTTAATTTTATGTGGAAGGTTATATTTTTCGTAGTGCTCGCTATTGCTGAACTAATATTTTCAGTGTCACTGATTGCACGTAATGATACTTTGAGGGTGATGAGCTACAATGTGCTCTACTATGGTAACGGTTGCCAGGGGCCGAGTGGCAAATACCATGAGTATTTAAAAACAATTGCAGGCTTTACCAACCCTGATATACTTTGCCTGGTAAAAATGGCTTCTATTCCGTTATCAAAGGAAGATAAATATGGTACTGCTCCTTTTGGCTTTGCCGATTCTATACTTACTTACGCCCTGAATGCAGCATACCCAGGGAGATACAATTATTGTACAATTACAAACGGAGCAAAATCGTCCGGAACCAATGTGCTGTTTTATGATCAGCGTAAGTTGGGTTATGACCGGATTATTTGCTCATATTGTAATATCACTGACTTCACAACATATAAGCTGTACTATAAAGATCCGGACCTGGCTGTTACGCATGACACCACGTATCTTTATGTTATTCCGACTCACACCCGATCTGGCGATGAATTCGAAAAGGTAAGAGGGATTCAGATTCGTGACGAAATAACGTACCTGAAAGAGCACTTCACCAGTATGCCGAATATGTTGCAAATCGGAGACTTTAACTCAAGAAATTCCGGTGAGCCGTTCTATAAGTTTCTTACCTCGCCGGATGATACGACCTTCAGGTTTTACGATCCTCCGTTCTATCCCGACAAAAAATTGTCCTATCCCGCGAACTGGGATCACAATGCTGATTTTGCCGCATTTATGACTACATCTACACGGGAATCTGCCGAGGTTCCGAATAAATGTGGTACTGGCGGCGGAGCGAAGGGATGGTATGATCACATATTTATTTCCCCTGGCATGGTAAACAACACCAACGATATCCGGTACATACCGAATTCATACCGGACAATCGGCAACGATGGCAACCGGTTCCGGATTTCGATTAATAACAGGAATACGTCGGTTAATAATTCTGCTCCGGACTTCGTGATTGAAGCGCTTTACCAGATGTCGAACAAGTATCCGGTTATGGCAGATTTTGAAGTAAATTCAAACCGCGGTGCAACACGGGCGAAGTTCCGGGAATTGGCAGGTTCAAATATTTTCTACAAAAATGAAGTCCGTATTCTATTGAATGATAACAACAAACTGGAATTTCATTTTCCGGAAGACATTCTGGAGCAGGATGTAAAATTAACAATAACAGATGCAAGCGGTTATTTAGTATTAAGTAAGAAATTCAAAGTTAAACATCCGGAAATGGTGGTAAAAATCAAACTTGGTACAGGTACCTACAATGTAAGTTTGGTTAGTCACCACAGCATTATTGCCGAACAAAAAATAGCGATTAGGTAACATAGATTAAGTGTAAAAATTTCCAAATCTCTTTAACAGCATTTCTACCCGCACTTAATCAATGATGATTTGGTTCGTGGAATTTTGCATGCTTATATTTTGTCGTCAGCCTGCGTTTGTGGTAACAATTTGTTTAAACACAGTTTACAGAGCGTTAATCCTACGATAACATTGCTTTGCAACATTTGCACAATAAAATCACTCCATAATATGTCGCGAAAATTACTCCAGGGTAATGCAAGGTTATTTGCATTAATTACCCTTTTTACTGCGTTCCAATTGCTATCAAAAGATGTTCAGGCCCAGAGCCGGCTGATTCATTACTGGAACTTTAACACGTTTACCAGCGTAATTCACTTGCCAGCTACAGCGAGCTTAGCAGCCGATTACACTGCTATAAGTAGTCCTTTGGCCCGGTTAGCGTACACTCCGGTGCCTTCAGGAGTTTCAGGCGCTTATTTAGGGTACAGCGATTTTGGCGCTTCAGCTACTGCGGATTATGATACTGTTAACTCGCAGTTTGGCACTGTGGGTGGAAATTATTTTAGAGCGCGTAACCCATCAGACAGTATGCAACTGTTGTTGTATATACCGTCAACTAACTACCAAAACATTACCATACGGTATGGTACAGAGTCGTCGAGCCTGACAAGTGGTGATTCAGCACAGATCTATGCCTATAGCCTTGACAGTGGTGTGACATGGAATACCGCAGGATTATCTGTACCATCTCTTAATCTTAACTCTTCGCCTTTTCTGGCTTTTGCACCAGGCAGTGTAACTATCAATGATCCGCTGGCAAATAACAATCCCAAACTGGTTTTCCGTATCACTACAAAAGGCCGCAATACCGGTACCAGCGGTAACAACAGGTTTGACAACATTACTGTAAAGGGCGATACGATTATGCCAGGTGGCACCTGCATTTATTTGTGGGATTTTAACACGTTTGCAGGCACTTACGCGAATCCGAATTTCCCGTACCTCGCGCCTGACTATTTCATACATGATTCCTCGAAAGCTAAAGTCCACATGGGATTATTCCCCGGCACATCTCTTGCCAACCCCACATTTTTCGATGTGGTTACAACGGCCACAAGTGATTATGATACTGTGTGGAGCAACTGGACGAGCATAGGGTTAGGTATTGTGCCGGGTGGCAATGGCATCAGGCCGCGTAACCCGCTGGATAGCGCATGGCTTTATTACTATATGCCTACCGTCAATTATAAAAATATTGTTTTGACGTGGGCGGCAGAGACCTCCAGTTTCACCAGTGGTGACTCATGTGAGGTGTTTAGTTACAGCGTAGACAGCGGTGCTACATGGCGAATCAGCGGCTTATCCAAATTGACTGATTCTGCTTTGCTTACTTTTAAGAAGATACAGGTGACCTTTACTGACCCTGCAGTTAACAACTGTTCGAAACTGGTATTTCGTATAGCCTTTAAGGGCAGAAACCATGGTACGAGCGGAAACAACCGTTTTGACAACATTTCAGTGCAGGGGGATTCAATAATTACACCCGCCCCAACTTTAACGACCACCCCTGCCGCATACGGGCCTTTCTGTAACTCCACTACTTCAACAGTCAGCGTGCCATTTACCATGTCTGTGCCAATATCAGGTTCCTACGCTGTTCAGTTATCTAATGTGAATGGCGTATTCCCAACCGACTTTACCTCAAATATTATTGGTACTGGTACAGGCTCGCCAATCACGGCAACCATACCTTCAGGTACTTTGCCGGGCATAGTTTACCGTATTCGTGTTGTCACTGCGTATCCCGGCATTTTCGGAACCGATAACGGTTCCGACATTACTATTTCGGGTGTTGCAGCTCCTATTTCCGGCCCCGCTACAGTTTGCGCAGGCGGCGGTACTTCGACGCTGATTGAAACAGGCGGCGGCACATGGAGCAGCACTAACCCGGCATTAGCAACGATAGGTTCCGGAACAGGTATTGTTACCGGCGTTGCTCCAGGCGTTGATACAATCATGTTTTCTGTAGGATCAGGCTGTTTTTCTATTATGTCAATAACAGTTAATCCTACTGCTGCAGTTATCACCGGCGCATCTAATGTCTGCGTTTCAGGTACAACAACGCTTGCTGATGCAAGTGGCACCGGTACATGGACTAGCGGTACCACATCAGTTGCTGCTATTGGTTCGTCATCAGGTATTGTTTCAGGCTTGTCTGTTGGTAGTTCAGCAATAACTTATACGTTACCGGGCGGTTGTTTCCAGACATGGCCTGTTACAGTCAATCCATTGCCGGCTGCCATCACTGGCACCACCGTTCTTTGCCAGGGTACGACAACTACACTTGCTGATGCTGGTGGCGGTACCTGGACAAGCGGCACCACCTCAGTTGCAACAGTCGGTTCAACAGGCGTTGTGAGCGGCCTTGCTGGCGGAACATCTGTTATTACTTATGCACTGCCAACTGGTTGTTTTACTACAGCTCCGGTAACTGTTAACCCTACGCCTTCAGCGATTACTGGTTCCGCTACCGGATGTGTTGGCACAACCACTCCATTAAGTGACCTTACAGGATTCGGAGCATGGTCAAGCACCACACCCGGTGTTGCAACTATTGGTTCTTCAACCGGCCTGGTTACGGGTGTGTCAGTTGGTACAACTGTTATTTCTTATACAGTTTCCACAGGTTGTTACACAACTAAGACTATGACCATAAATTCTTTGCCTTCCTCAATCACCGGTACTTTTGTATTCTGTGCAGGAGCGACTTCTTCTCTTGCCAATTCCACACCGGGCGGATACTGGAGCAGCAGCAATACTGCGCTTGCTACGGTTGGATCAACTGGCATAGTTACCGGCATTGCAGCAGGTAGCCCTACGATAACGTACACATTACCTTCAGGCTGTCTGGCTACCCAGGTAATCACAGTTAATCCATTGCCTGCAGCAATAGGTGGTACGACATCAGTTTACTGTATCGGATCTACGGCCAATCTCACAGATGCTACTTCAGGCGGCACATGGACAAGTGGTAACCCGGCTGTTGCTACAGCAGGTTCTTCTTCGGGTATCATTACAGGTGTTACCGCAGGAACTGCAATAATCACTTATGCGTTACCTACAGGTTGTATCGCTACCTTAACCGAAAATATCACATCATCTCCTGCTACAATCACAGGCCCCTCTAACCAGTGTGTTGGTACATCAACCAATTTAAGTGATGTTACCGCATTCGGTGCATGGACCAGCAGCAACACCGGCATTGCAACAGTTGGTTCCGGTACAGGTATCGTAACAGGCGTTGCGGTTGGTACAGCTACTATTACCTATTCATTGTCATCTTTCTGCCAGACAACCAAGACCGTTACTGTTAACCCGCCACCGGCTGCCAATACCGGCACCGCAAGTGTTTGCGCAGCTTCCACTACCATTTTGAGCAATACAGGCAGCGGCGTATGGTCGAGCAGTGTTCCAGCACTCGGCAGCATTGACGCAGGCACCGGTGTTGTAGCAGGCATTGCCGCAGGCAATCCGGTTATCACATTTACTGCAGCTTCAGGATGTATCGCAACAACAGTTTTAACCGTAAATCCTTTGCCGGCCCCCATAGGCGGAACAACCTCGGTGTATTGCATCGGATCAACCGCTGCATTGGCTGACTTTATACCGGGTGGCACCTGGACAAGCAATAACCTGCCAGTAGCTACGGTGGGCTCTTCAAGTGGTATTGTTACCGGCATCACAGCAGGTACAGCCATCATTACTTATATGCTGCCTACTGGTTGTTACACCACACTTACAGAAAACATTACTTCCACTCCGGCCCCGATTACAGGTACCCCAAATGCCTGTATCAGCAACACTACAAGTTTCAGTGATGTTACTGCCTTCGGAGCATGGTCAAGCAGCAATACTGCCGTTGCAACAATCGGATCAGGAACAGGAATACTTACCGGAGTGTCAGCGGGAACAGCGCTGATCACTTACGGGCTTTCTCCTTTCTGCCTTATTACAAAGCCGGTTACCGTTAATCCTAATCCCTTGCCTGCTGGTGGCATACCACAGGTTTGTATCGGATCCACGACTACCTTAACTGAAGCTGGCGGCGGAACCTGGATAAGCAGCATTCCTGCACTGGCTACAGTTGGTTCATCATCAGGTATTGTTACCGGTATTGTAGCCGGTAACGTAAATATCACTTACACATTGCCCACTGGTTGTTTCAACACTACACCGGTAACAATTAATCCATTACCGTCAATCACAGGTCCGTCAACTATTTGTCTTGGTTTACCAGCTACATTGGCCGGAACCATCGGAGGTGGAACATGGGTAAGCAGCAATACTGCCGTTGCAACCATTGGTTCCGGCACAGGTATAATACTGGGTTCTACTCTTGGTACCACTAACATTATCTATACTTTACCCACCGGATGCACGGCTTCTATGACAGTTACAGTTAATCCTCCTCCTTCACCTATCAGCGGAACAATGCAGGTTTGTGCCGGCTTTACTACCACACTAACTGATGCCGGTGGCGGCGGTTGGTACAGCAGCAACACTTCTGTTGCGACAATTGGTTTTGGCACGGGAATAGTTACCGCAGTGTCGGCAGGAAATACTACCATTACTTATACTACAGGTACAAGTTGTATTTCTACAGCCCTGCTTACGGTTAATCCATTGCCAGCTGCAATACTTGGAATAACTACGGTTTGCCCTGGTGTTACCTCAACTCTGACCGATGTATTAACTGGCGGATCATGGGTGAGCGCCACCACGTCTGTTGCTTCTATTGGCTCATCGTCTGGTGTGGTTACAGGGGTTACAGGCGGTACTTCAGCAATTACTTATACATTACCGACCGGATGCTTAACAACGACGGTCGTTACAGTCAACCCTGTTGTCCCTGTAACAGGGACAATGCAGGTGTGTGTGGGTTCCACCACAACATTGAGTGATGTGCTCACTGGCGGTACATGGACCAGCAGCAATACAGCGCTTGCAACCGTGGGTTCAGGTTCTGGGATTGTTACTGGTGTAGCCTCAGGTACTCCATCTATTACCTATACATTGCCAACAGGTTGTATCACAACAGTGGTTGTGACGGTTAATCCGGTTCCATCACCTATTACGGGCACAACAAATGTTTGCCAGGGCAGCACAACTCCGCTGGCTGATGCATCAACAGGCGGTACATGGGGCAGCGATGATATTTCTACAGCAACTATCGGTTCGACTGGCGTTGTTTACGGCGTTAGCAATGGTACCTGTAACATAAGTTATACTTTAACCACTGGATGTATGGCTACTACCAGCTTTACTGTTAATTATCTTCCGGCAGCTATAACGGGCACTACTCAGGCCTGCGTGGCACTTTCCGATACCCTTGCTGATGTTACCACAGGCGGTACTTGGACCAGTGGCAGCACTTCAATAGCCACCATCACTTCCGGTGCCGGTGTGGTTACCAGTATTATGGCTGGTACTTCTTCTATTACTTATACACTGCCCACGGGATGTATGACTACTGCAACATTTACCGTCTATCCCCTTCCGTTTGCAGACACTATTACTGGCGGCGGAACTTTTTGCGCCGGTGGTGCAGGCGTTCACATTTTGTTAAGCGGCTCCGATACCGGTATCAATTACCAGTTGTATAATGGCGGTTCAACTATTGGTAGCGCTGTTCATGGCAGCGGCACTTCACTCGATTTCGGTTTACATAATATTACCGGTACTTACCATGTTGTAGCTACAAATACTGCAACTGGATGTATGGACAATATGTATGGCAGCAGTGTAATAACTGCTAACCCATTACCTTTTATTAATACAATTACAGGCGGCGGCCATTATTGTGTGGGTAGTCCGGGGGTTCACGTTGGACTTGGCGGTTCTGATACAGGCATCAATTACCAATTGTTCAGAAATGGTTCTACTATTGTAGGAAGCCCGTTAGCCGGTATTGGGTTGCCATTGGATTATGGTATTCAAACAATCCCGGGAAATTATACTGTGGTTGCAACCAACCCGGTAACAACTTGTTCAAGTAGCATGGTGGGTACCGCAGTAGTTGTTGTTGATACACTTTATTCTCCTGTAGTTTCAATTAGCGCACATCCTGCTGGAGCTTTCAAATACGGTGATTTTGATACCTTAAAGGCTACTGCTGCGAATGCGGGCCCTGGTGCCGCCTATCAGTGGGTAGTAAACCTTACCTATATTGCCGGTGCAACTTCTGCTACCTATGTAAGCAATGCCTTTAACCAAAATGATTCTGTTACCTGCCTCGTTACTTCACATGGTCCGTGTGGTAGTGTTACTTCTTTCAAATCTGTAACTATCAATATCCTTAATGTGGGTGTTCAACCACTGGTATTTGATGGTGCAGACATCAGGTTGATACCCAATCCTAACAAAGGTACATTTACCATTAAAGGTTCGTTGGGTACTACAGTTGATAAAGATGTAACGTTGATCATTACCGATATGCTTGGCAAAACCGTTTATAGGAACGAGGTATTGATAAAAGATGGTATTATTAATGAACTAGTTCTGCTTAACAGTTCTCTGGCCAACGGTATGTACCTGTTGAATGTTCGTTCCGGAACTGAAAACAAAGTTTTCCATTTCGTAGTGGAGCAATAATTTTGTTGATTGATTAAAAAGGGTGGGCTGCTATACAGCCCGCCTTTTTTATTTTAATTTTTTAAGCCAGAACTATACTGCAAACGGGATAGAATAGTGCATTAACGAAACATGGATTTTGCGAGCTTGATAACTACATAATGTGTTTATTAGCAAACAATTATTACTCGTGTCTTTGCGCCTCTGCGCCTTTGCGTGAACATTTTCTTGCACTGATTTATGCCGCGCGAAGTATAACACGCGCCGGTTTTGTTCTTATAAACACACAATCAACATTTCCCAGTTTAAATCCCGTTTGAATAATATGTATTATATGTCATTCAAAACTTAACATTGAAATTTGAAGGTATATTGTATTTTTGTTATCATAACAAAAAATTAATAAAATGATAACATTCATTAAGAAAATAAAAACTAAAACTGGCATTAATTCTTTTGACAATGAGAAAATCAAGAAGGAAATTCCGGAAGGTTATAAGGCATCACTCCCAGAGCCAGTAATGACATTTACTGGTAACCATATTATTATCGCTTTCCAATGTGAGCGGACAACAAAACCTGATCCTAAATCAAAAGTAAAAAGGAAAGCTAATGCGAGCAAAAAAGTTGTTGCCAGGAAGGAATAATGGCAAAAATCGTCATTGGTTGGATATATTATGCGAAATAAAATAAAAATCGTGCAAATCTTGTGCAAATGAAAACGGGTCTCAAACTGTAATCGTCTGAAACCCGCTCCTGGCTTGCTCCCCCTCCCCGACTTGAACGGGGGACCCCATGATTAACAGTCATGTGCTCTAACCAACTGAGCTAAGGAGGAATGTTTTTACACCCAAGTCTTATTTTGGGACTGCAAAAATAAACAGTTTATCGGTACAGCAAAATTTTTCTTTTTCTCAAGCCAGATATTTTTAGTTTGTAAGCATAGGAAATAAAGCGCCATGCTCACTTTATGAGCGTCACTTCCCCTTTCATTGCCCTATCCTTCCCAAACCTGTCTTATAGCTGATTTCCCGGTAGTAGCCTTTATCGGCTGGTCGCCTCCCGCAATTGAAAGATAGTTTCTAAGGTCTAAAGATGGAGTAACCAATAACTATCCTAAACCCTGCTTCTGTTTAGTAAAGACAACTATAATAAAATATGCGCCGGTAAGCCGACAGGTGAGCTATGCAGCTATCAAAAATAACATAGGGCGAATCCCCGACCGGAGATTCGCCCGAAAAGTACATGCTTGCATTATTTTATAGTCACATGTCGTGTTTATTTTTTTGGCACTGCCTCGGCGTAGCTATAGTAGCCGTTTTCATCCCTGAGTAGGTACCCCTGGTGAGAACACACCGTTGCGTTGCCGGCTTTATTTCTTTTACAGAAGCTTCCCTTATCCTGGCCCTTTATTACTACGGTGCGCACCTTAAAATGCACCACCTCGCCTGGCATGGGGCCCGTTGGGCCGTACATAGTTACTGCTCCGGTTTGAGTCTGCTCGTCTGAGTCAGTAGTCGCGTAACAACGTACCGACCGTCTGTCGGGCAGTATGGTACACGCCTGGAACGGTATCATCCGGCAAGCAATCGCCGTTGACGTCACGGTGCTTTTGTGCTTTACCGACGTTTTATGTTTTACCGGCGCTGGCTTGCATACCATCTGCGCCTCCGAACTGGTGTATACAAATGCTGTTAGTGCCAGCGCTATCAATACTTGTTTCATATCTTTTTTTTTAGGGGTTAAAAAATTTATTAGTCTACTTTGTCAGTACCTTGGTCACTTTTTTATAATGGGTGCAGCATTCGTAATGACCACCCTTTTCCCGGCATACCTGGTAAGCATCCCCTGTAGTTGTTGTGCTGCCAGAATGCTTGTGAACATGTCCTTTTTTCATTGTAGCGCACTTACACGTTGTTTTAGTTTCCGAACTCTTGGTCTGCGCTATTGCTCCGGAAAAGGATATTCCGATTAACGCAAGTGCGATTATTATCTTTCTCATATTATCTCTGTTTTATAGTTTTAAACATAACATTAGTCAGATAACAGGATGTAAAAATCGTGCCCTGATTAAGTAAATGGAATAATAAAGAATGAACCTGTCCGTTTTTTAAAAGGGCTTGTCAGGAAATAAGTCGTGCAATAGTGGCGCAGTTATTTTTCTCTTTTTTAAGGCGTAAAACCTGCGAATATCTGGAATATTTAAAGATTTTACAACGCAGAAAAAATGGAACGGCGAAGCCCTCACAGAGGCAAATGAAAATTATTATGAACGAGGTAAAAGAACAAGTTAATATGTACAAGTTATTTCCTGACATGCCCTAAGAGTCAATCAGAAACCGGATTTTTACTGATATAACTTCACTTTTATGCAGCGGCGATTGTCGGGTTATTTCATAGTTCGCTAAAGCACTATTGCGATATAATGAGCTGCCTGAATGCAAAAAGAAACAGCACACATCTCACGTCACTTACCGGAAACTGCTTAATTTTCAGGTTTGAAAAAATACAGAGCCGCCTCCACATGCCATGCAACCACAAATTCCGGAACTACCTGGATCTTGAAAGAATAGATTTTGAGCCCAATACACTGATCGTGGGTACGTTCAATCCTGAATGGCCTGCCAATTCTGCCGAATGGTTTTATGGGCGGACTGCCGGCAATTACTTCTGGGATGTATTGCCACGGCTTTATGGCGGACAATCGCTGATCAATGCAACACCTGTTGAATGGAAGCAGTTCTGCCATGATAAAAAGATTGCGCTTACCGATCTCATCAGCTCGGTAGATGATGCCTGTGCAGACAATCCTGAGCACAACAAAATCCTCGGTGGCTTTTCTGACAAAGCGCTGGTCTATAATTTCGACGATTTCGTTTATGTTGATATCGTCAGGATACTCCGCAACCATCCTTCTATAAAAAACGTTTACCTGACCAGGGGCATAACGGAAGCATTCTGGAGGCACGTCTGGAATCCCGTAAATCAATACTGCAGCCGCAATGACATTCGTGAACGGAAACTATTGACCCCAACAGCCGATGCCTCTTATCTGCATGGGGCGCATAACAAAGAGCACCCTGTTGATGTGATGCCGCTGTTGGAGGATTATATACTCATGAGATGGAAACAGGACTGGCACTTTTGAGTTATGAGTATTTTAGTCGAGCACTGGCTTTAATACACACACAATATTCGCAGCTCATTCGCCTTCTTTTTCGGGGTATGGGTACCAGATTATTAATGACTGCTTACTACCTTTCCTTTATTGTCAAAAGTTACAGTAGTACCTTTCCTGAAATTGGATGAGCCTCCATTGGGTGTAGACAAATTCACATCATTGGCAAGAGTTCCGGTCGTAACTTTACCATTGTTGTCATAGGTTACTGCTGTTCCTTTCATGAAGTTGGCCGATCCGCCATTGGGTGTAGATAAGTTCACATCATTTGCCACAGTTCCTGTTGTAACTTTTCCGTTGTTATTATACGTTACAGCTGTTCCTTTCATAAAATTGGCCGAGCCGCCGTTGGGCGTTGACAAGTTTACAGTATTTGCAAGGATACCGTGCGTAACTTTTCCGTTGTTGTCAAATACTACAACTCCCCCTTTCATGAAATTGGCCGACCCTCCATTGGGTGTAGATAAGTTCACGTCATTTGCCATAGTTCCGGTTGTAACTTTTCCGTTAGCGTTAAAAGTTACAGCCGTTCCTTTCATGAAATTGGCCGACCCGCCGTTGGGGGTAGATAAATTTACATCATTTGCAAGTATCCCGCGTGTAACCTTGCCATTGGCGTCGAAAGTTTGAACTGAAGTAAAATTGGCCGACCCTCCATTTGGGGTTGCGTAGTTCTTTTGTCCAAAAACCAAACAGGTACTTAGCGTGAAGAAAGAAATGAGGACCAGTGTCTTCATGTGTATGTTGTTAGCAATAATTTTTGACTGTTTCATAATCTACATGGTTTTTAATGATCAATTTACAGGCCAAAGTTACCAGAGGGAACAGGCTACATGATTGATTGCCGTCAATGTAATGTCTGTTTATTATCATTGCAGCTGCAGATAAGTATAATACATGTCGGGATGCGCACGTTGCGCGCATCTGGTTGTCCATCAAGAGAACCAATACATGTTCAATTAAGTACGATTTAGCAGGCTATTATTCGGCGCGGCTGCCCGAACTTTTTTAGCACTGCAGTTGAGCTTCGACCATTACAATCCGTAACGTATGCATCTGTGTGTTACGTTTGGTTTCCCCCGGGCGTTACGGATTCATCTAATTCAGTGACGTCCCCACTCGCGAACTTACAACTTATGACTAAACTACCTCACCAGCGTCACATCCCCTTTCATTGACCCATCCTTCCCAAATCTGTCTTTATAGCTGATATCCCAGTAGTAGGTGCCTATATCGGCGGTTTTGTTGTGGCAGGTACCGTCCCAGCCGGTTTCGAGGCTGGTGGTAAAAAATACCTCTTCTCCCCAGCGGTTGAAGATCCGGAAATAGTTGAGCTTGCTGTAGCCCACCGACCGGGGCATGAACACATCATTCAGCCCGTCGCCATTGGGGGTAAAAGCGGTTGGCATCAGGAAGGCCGCCTGGTTAACCACAGTTACCGTTATGGTATCTGTGCCTGCGCAACCAAACGGGCTGGTAACATTAACCTCGTAGGTATATTGTCCCGGATCGGGGAAATAGCCTATGGGGTTGTATGAATCGGTACTTTCGAGGTAGACAGGCGGGGTCCATACATATTGGGTGCCACCTGTGGCATTAAAATTGATATATTCCCCTTTTACAATAGTGGTATCATTTCCCGCAAATGGTTTGAAATTATCCACCGCTACCCGGCGCAGAGCCGTATCCCTGCAATCCCTGGTGTTTTTGGTTGCAAGCACTACATCATAAATACCGCTATAAGGATAAAGGTGCGAGGGATTTTGCAGCAATGAGCTGTCGCCATCTCCAAAATACCACATCCAGCTTGCGCCTGATTTAAAGCTGTCAATGGATTGATCTGTAAAATCTATGGTTGTGCCCGCGCACTGTATATTATTTGTTGTAAATGCCGCATGCAGTATGGGATAGATCCTCACCAGCCTGATAATACTGTCCGGGCAGGTGCCGCCGGGGTTGGCAACTAATTTTACCGAATAGGTGCCGGTGTCGGGATAAACGAAGGTGGGTTCAAAATCGGTGGAAGTATCTTTTGTGTTGTGCGTTCCGAAATCCCAATGGTAGGCATATCCGCCGATGCTGCTGTTAATAAAATGGATGGAGTGGTCCTTGCAATTCAACTCAAAGGTATTGGGATAAGAGGTAAGCACCGGTATGTCGGCAATTACCAGTTTTGAGCAACTGGTAACAACAAACTGGAATTCCCTTTTTATGGTAGATATCAGAATGCCGTTTCGCCATTCATTGCAGCAAACGGTAACCAGGTACCGGCCGGTACGGTTTGGCGTACCTGACATGATTCCTGTTCTGGGGTCTATCTGCAGGAGTGGGTAAGCCGTCATCGGGAAGCTGAAGGTATAAGGGCTGATATAGGATACAGGCATATAAGGAGGTAGGAATGGCTGTGTATCAATATTGCCGCCATTAAGGCACATATAACTGTTGCATAGTTCATAAGTAAGCGAATCTCCATCGGCATCGGTGGCAGAGTGATTATATACCAGGGGGTTATTCACACAAATGATCTGGGGCGGAAAATTGGTAAATACAGCGCTGTTGTTATTTGCCACCACAGCTACCGGTGGGATGTTGCAGAACAGCGCTGTGCCTATATTTGCAGGGTCCTTTATGTTTACAATGGCGGCATTCCTGCAGCAGCGCTGGTAAGTGATAAAATACCCGGAGGCATTAGGCGGCAGTACAAAATCGTGTACAAAGTCTTTTCGTTGCAGGCATGTCTGCGGAATATTGGATACGCATGCATTACTGAAATTCGCAGGGATAAGTACTACAGAGGTATACCTGGCAGAGTCGAAAGCAACAAAATTTCCCAACCCGTCATTTACGGTAAGCCATGCAAGGTTATCGCTGGCGATGGCGCCGGGGCTGCCGTTCAGGCAATCTTCGTAAATGGAAAGGCTTATCTGGTACTTATTGCCTGCGGGTACCGTGCCCAGGAATTTATAAGTAATTTCCCCGCCTACAATATGTGTTGCAGATACCCTCTCAGCGGGCAAGACCAGCAGCAGCAGGAAAATATTTTTCAGCAGAAATGAGGGTAAGGTTTTCATGCACCATCCTTTTTGGGAAGTTTATTTCATTAATAACGGTAAATGTGTTGCAGAAGTATATGGGAAAATAAAATTATAAAAATGGTGCCAAACCCCGACTGATGATAATCAGTGCCTCATGCAGGCGCATCACCAAATGTCATTAACTTAAGGATAAAAAGCTAAGTCAAGCTATTTAGCTAAATGGTTGAACCGGATGTAATCCCCTTTTGAAGCAGGGCTGTTGCATTCTATGGTCAACATAAGAAAAACACGAAAAGGATACCATAGTAATGGCAGCAAAGTTGAATAAAGCGTCAAATTTAAATGGCATATTCGGACTTAATCCCCCTTTTAGCGTTGGCCTTGTGCGTTGGCGAAGGGGGCAGGGGGATGTAAACACGCGCCGGACAACTCGAATCGCCCTTGACGAGTGAGATGGCCTTAGAGAATGCAACAGCCCTGCTTTGAAGGGGGACATAGGGGGGTGTTAGATGTCTTAAGTTAATGACATTGGGGCTTCACTGGGCATAAGCAATCATTTTTTTCATTTTTATGGGGCGAATAATACCTGGCTGAAGCATCTACCGCGATCAGTTATTATTCTTCAGTGCATATGCCAATTTGAGTGTAGCAAATTATCCGTCAGGCATATACTCATTAGAGATAACGGACAGAAAAAACCGGATATTTAGGTTTAAATTTGTAATAAGCCGATGATAAAGAGGACAATCATACTATTATTATTTACCTGTGCCTGCGTTTGTTCGCAGGCGCAGGTAGCTATTATTACAACCATTGCAGGTACGGGTGCCGGAAGCTTTGGTGGAGATGGTGGGCCGGCGACAAATGCAAAGCTATACTATCCGACCAGTGTCTGCCTTGACAGGGATGGCAATATTTTTTTAGCCGATGGGGTTAACCAGCGAATTAGGAGAATCGACGGGGCAACAGGTATTATAACAACCGTCGCAGGAAATGGCATTGCGGGGTATAACGGAGATAATATACCGGCGACGGATGCAAAGCTAAATGCTCCCTGCGATGTTTACACAGATACTTCCGGTAATGTTTACATTGCTGATGGATTAAATAACAGAATACGAAAGATAACAACTTCGTCGGGATTGATTACCACGGTAGCTGGTACCGGAGTAATCGGCAGCAGTGGTGATGGCGGCATGGCTACAAACGCGGAATTGAGCGGACCAGTAGGCGTTTGTTTAGACAATACAGGCAATATCTATATTGCCGATTATGACAACAATAAGGTAAGAAAAATTGATATAGTAAGCGGAATTATCTCTACTATAGCGGGAAATGGAACTGCCGCGTACAATGGCGATGGTATACCTGCTATTAGTGCTGAAATAAATGGCGCAATACAGGTAGCTGCTGATGATTCAGGAAATGTTTTTATTTGTGACCAGTGGAATCATAGGGTTCGAAAGGTTAATAAAAACACCGGAATAATAACCACTATTGCAGGCAACGGTGTATCAGGTTATTCTGGAAATGATAGTGCAGCAACAAACGCCAAAATAAATCAGCCGTCGGGAATTTGTTTTGACAAGCACGGCAATATTTTCCTCGCGGAATATGGCAACGGTACTATTAGGAAAATTGATGCCGTTTCAGGCATTATATCACTTATCGCAGGCACAGGCACAAGGGGGTTTTCCGGAGATGGAGGGCCTGCCACTGCCGCTAAGCTTAGATGTGCAGATGTTTTCCTTGATACTTTCGGTTCTGTCTATATTGCAGACTACGAAAACAATAGAATCCGAATTGTATACAACCCACAACTTGATGTGCCGTCACAAAATGTCTCAACATCTCAAGTCAGGGTATACCCCAACCCTGCAACAAATGTACTAACAATTGAATACAAGCTCCCCAATAACGAAGAAGCTATAATGCAAATAATAGATATTATGGGCAGGCTGGTAATTACAAAAAATCTAAGCAGTCAAAAACAACCGTTCGGCAAGCTCACGATGACATTAAATATAAGTAGCCTTTCGCAGGGAGTGTATTTGTATAAAGTAGTTCAGAATGGTGGTGCTATTTCCACCGGCAGAATAATAAAGGAATGAGCTGGTAGAAACCCCGTCAGCACACCTTCAAGGGTGTCAGACGGGTGTTTCGTTAAGTGCTATGTCTCCATAACAGGTTGCACTCGCGGGTAAGTTGCACCACCTGACAGCCTGTCCCGATTTTTTTCGGGAGGGTGCGTGTGGTGAGAAATACTCAAACACTATCCGATCCCCCTGGGACAAACCTTTCACCCAATCCCGATGGCTATCGGGAGGGTGATGACATGTTATTTACTGTTAAACACATCCAGCGAAATCAATTAAATCAACTTAATCAGCGGTTCAGACAAAAGTACTTCCGCTTTTCCCCCCACTTCATAGTATCTAAACAAATACCCCTCAATAACTTATCACCAAAACAACTTTTTATCATAGCCAGAAAACCGCACTATCATGTAAGATATATTTGGTAATTTAAAATTTGTGTCTTACATTTGTTCACCCACGAACAAAAAAAGCCTGATTCATAAGGATGGCGTTGAAGATTTATTCTTTTGTGAAATAGAATTATTAATTAATGATATATATAAATGAACTTCCGGTCGCACTTCCGCTTCCGGAAGAAACCGGAAAGAAACCGGAAATTGTCTGAGATACAATTGATTGAAAATCAATGAAAAGTTACTGAACCCACAAACTTTTTTTTATCCGGAAATTTTTACAAAACCACCATAGTTATGAATTATAAATAACATAATTTGATATTTTCGTCGGCCCGGCACAGATAATATAGGGGCGCGGTACCCATGTATACGCCCCACTCGCACAGGACAGATAACAATGGTCATGTAGGGGCGCGCCCTTGCGGCCGCCTCTCTCGCGCCGGACAAACAAGCACCAACATGTTTATTTACGGTATACATAATACTTCCGGTCGCACTTCCGCTCCCGGAAGAAACCGGAAAGAAACCGGAAATTGCTTGAGATACAACTTATTGAAAATCAATGAAAAGTTATTGAACCCACTTTTTTTTATCCGGAAATTTTTACACAACTAGAACAGTTATGAATTATAATTCAACTAATTTGATGTCTCTGGCACATCTATCCTCGCAAACACTGCAACCTGGGTCAAAAAAAGGAATATAACAAGATACGACATCAATGCGACAATGATTTATGATAAACGATTGATTATCAAATGTAAGGTGTGCAAAAAAATAGAAAAATGCGACAATGATGTATAGGTTTCCAAACGAGAGGTTATTTACGCGCGAGTTGTTCTGCAGGTGGTTGTTGGTGGGGCATCAATTACGGCGATATTTATCTACCTTCTTATCTTCAGTGACTCCAGCATTTCATCGGTCATTGCGTCTGTGTATATGCCGGCGCCATTAACAAGGACACCCTTTATATCGTACTTGGGGCAGGATATGGTATAGACCGTGGCTTCATCGGCGGGATCGGTGTTGCCTTCAAAGCGGTACACTTTATCTATCACAAATTCATTGTGGAATACGCTGTAATGCCCGTCGCGGCATTGCAGACAGTTCTGCTGCAGGTTGAAGTCTTCTACATATCCTTCCTTTCGCAGATGATTGATTACTTCTGTTACGGTATCCATTTCTTTCATGATGCAAAGTTAGGTGATAGGTTGATTAGTTGATAGGTTGATATGTTGATAGGTTGATAAGTTGATTGGTTGTCGTTCGGCGGGGCTCACGATGACAGGTTGCCATTCGACAGGCTCATGATGACAAATGGTGCGTTAAAATATGGTGAAATGAAACAGATGGAATAATTGCAGGCACGGTATTTACTGGGACTAGGTGGAATTAACGGGCTTGAGGATGAAAAAGGCATTATTTACAATAGGTATCGGACTGATGATGATTAGTCACTCTATGGCACAGGAAGATAAGCAGACGATGATAAAATCATGTATTTTTTCATGTGCGGATAAAGATCCGGGTTGTACAATAAAAACAACGGTAAAGTACAATCATTCCGGTCATCCGTTCACTTCAAACGTAGTAAAGCATTCAGCAGGTTCAGTTAATGATGCCGGTATAAGAATGATGCAGAAAGGAATGAAAATGCAGGGAAATACCGCAGAGAAAACCACTAAAAGAAAAAGATTTTTTGCGCCATTACTTAGCATACCGCAAGGATGTATACCTACACTATTTGAAAAATACTCAAAGCTGCAACCGGTAACCTGCTCCTGTTATTTAACAGGTTTAAGATTAAACGAGGGGCTGTTTTCCAAAATCAGTTTCAGGAGTTCCATACCTATTAATCAATCTCCTGAGTTAGCAAAAATAAATAATGCAGCTGAAGGGGATGGGAGTTTCAATATAGGATTGTCGGAACATACGGCTATAAAACTGGATCTGGGATTTTTGAGTGGATCAAAAGGCCAAGGTGCAAATGCAACCACTGTTGATGACAATGATACGTTACCTGAGGCAGACCTGAGTGTAGGGGTTATGTTCGGGTTGTGAACAGGTTTCTGCCTGCCTCTCAAATAGATTGTGATAAGCAGGATGTTGGCAGGCGATGCCTGCTGTTTTTGATACCTGATGAGTGAGAAACAGGTTTATGAGCAAAAAAAAAGCCCCGGATTTCCGGGGCATTGTAATGGTGTTGATCTGAGATATTAATATTGTACTGAGAAGCGGAATATTTTGCTGGCTCCGTTCTGATAGAGGCGGAGGAGGTAAATGCCGTTAGGAATATGCTGCAGGTCAATTGTTTTATTTAATTCATTGTCAGTAACCGAAGTCTCGTCTCTGAACATTAACTGGCCAAGCAGGTTGGTGATTTCGAATGTTACCTGATCAGTTGATTCAAGCTGTCCCTTAATGGTAAATGTGCCGCTGTTGGGATTTGGGAATAAACCGATATTGGAGAATCCGGCAGAAATATTTGCCACGCCTACATTTGTGCCAATAAAGAGCAGGTTGCTTGAAGAAGAATCAGGACTTGCACATAACATGGTACTGGTAACTTCAAGGCTGATGGTATCCATATGCGTTACCCCGGTTAATGTAAAAGAGTTTCCGTTGGCCCCCGGAATGGCAACACCATTTTTCTTCCATTGGTAAACCGGTCCGATACCGGCATTATAAACTGATGACAGGAAAGTAATGCTGGAACCCGGTGCAACATGAATACCCGGAACAGCGAAGATATAAACCAGCGGTGAATTGGATATCACATTCATAGCAATTTTATTGCTTGGCGTGTAAAGAGCTGACGGACAATCAACACTGCTGTGGATGACTACAAAAACCTGCTGGCCATCTGTGAGGGTGGGTGATGACCAAGTGCTGGAAACTGCTCCTATAACTGGAGATGCGGGACCTGTCATCCACTGGTATGTTGGTGCCGGTCCGCCATTGACGGGGTGGGCGGTGAAGTTGACCATAGTGCCTGCACAAATGGTATCGCCCGGTGCGCCAACATAATAAGGAGTGTTGGCTGAAATGGAAACAGATACAGGAAGCACCGGATTGATAGTAACCAATGTAAAAGCCTGGGCGGAAGGGCACCCCTGCAAGGTATCCTGAACAAAATAATAGCCTGCATTAGAAACAGTGGTGCTGGTTATGCTTGGGTTTTGCGCGGTTGAAGAAAAAGCCAGCGGGCCCGACCAGTGGTAAGTAACAAATGCCGTTGTGTCAGGATTTGCAAATAAAGATAACGTGCCACCTGCGCAGCCCGCCGATGATGTTGCGACAGGAGTTGGCGGAATAAAACTATTTACCACGACAGTTACGGTAGCAGAAGAAGAAGGACAGCCATTGTGCACAGTAGTAACAGAATAAGTACCGGCGTTTGCCAAAGTTATTAAAGTAAGTGTGGGGTTTGCGCTTGCTGACAAGAAACCGGCAGGGCCTGTCCAGCTATAAGTGGATATCGAGTAAGGTGCGTTGTCATAAAGATGAAGGTCACCTCCGACGCAAACAGGAGAGTTGCTGCCGGCGGTAGTGCCCGGTAAAGTGGCAGACTGAACAACGATATTCAGATGGTCATCAGGAGAAGTAAAAGCAGGATTAGAGGCTATTATCCTGATACGATAACCAGCGCCCAGCGGGGTTAGCGCCGGAATGGTACATGCAATGGTGCCTGAACCTGTGGCAGCAACTGATCCGATAGTTACCGGGACAGCAAAACTACCTGCTGCATTCGACAATTGGACGGTAAATGTATTGCCGGGCTGGAAGGTGGCTCCTGCTGAATAAACTGTATAGGATACATTGAATGGCCCACCCTGGCAAACAAGGGTGTCGGTAAACGGCTGATTGATAAGAACGAAAGTATCGGTTTTGAATTTTGTTATGAAACCATCGTAAGGGCCGCCTGCATTTGCAATTTGTTGCGCGCCGGCCGTTGATAGTCCTCCGCTACCGTAGTTGCCAAGGCTGGTAGTATAGCCGCCAACGCTGATTTGGTTGGTCAGGTCGCAGGCAACACCATTGGCAAAATCATAAAATGTACCACCGAAATAGGTATTCCAGATTGTTTGGCCCTGTGGATTGATCTTGGCAACAAAAGCATCGTAGTCGCCGCCGATAGCAGGCTGGAAACTATTGGTGTTGGCAATACCGTTTACGCTGAAAGTGCCGCCCGCAACAATAAGGTTACCATAAATATCGAAACAAATTGCTTGTCCGTAATCAACAGAAAGACCACCATAATAAGTACCCCATAAACGATTGCCTGTTACATCGAAATAGGTAATGAAAGCATCCTGGAGTCCTCCGAATGCAGTCTGGAATCCATTGGCAGAAGCAATTGAGGCCGGACTGTTTGTATTACCAATGATGGCAATTTTATTGTTTACCGGGTCATAAGCAATGCCATTTGCCAGATCGGTACCGGCGCCGCCATAGTAAGTGCCCCATACCCTGGTGCCAAGGGTATTGAACATGGCAATAAAGGCGTCATTGCTGCCGCTGATTGCGGGTTGGAATGAGGTTGCAGTAGCCATATTTGTTACACTGCTGGTTTGCCCCGCTACGAACACATTTCCGGCAGCATCGCAAGCCAGCCCAAAAATCTGGTCCTGTGCAGTGCCGCCATAGTAGGTAGACCAAAGATTAGTGCCTGCAGCATTGAACTTGGCAATAAAAGCATCGTTAACTCCGCTGATGATGGTTTGATACGCACCAGGTGAAGAGATTGTTGCAACGCTTGCAGTTTGACCGGCTACATAAACATTATTTAAACCATCAACAGCCACTGCGTTAATATTGTCGTTATTGGCGCCGCCATAGAAAGTGCACCACTGCCGTATTCCAGCCCCGTTGAATTTGATCAGGAAGCCGTCATTCAAACCGTTATTGGCGCCGTGGTATGCACCGCCTGTTGTAAGGCCCGTAGCAGGAGAACCGGTAACGCCTGCGAGGTAAACATTGGCGCCGCTGCTTTCAAGTGCAACGGATGTACCCTTGTCAGTGCCGGTACCACCCATATAGGTACACCACTGGAGGACGCCTGCATTATTGTATTTTGCGAGGAAGGCATCGTAAGCGCCACCCTGGAATGTGTTTTTGAAAGCTAAGGCGGTAGCAAGGCCATTGCTGGAGGTGTAACCGCCAACATAGGTTTCCTGCGCAGGGCTAACAGCAACGGAAGTAACCACATCTTCCAGGGTTCCGCCTAAATAAGTGCTCCACAGTAAATAAGGATCAATAACGAGTGCACCAGTGTATTTACCTGTTTCAAAACTCAACACATTTCCATCCAGTTTAAAGCGGGATGTAACAGCAATACCTGTTGATTGTTCATAGGCATAGGGACTTTTTTCAGTCACCCGGCCCATGGGTGTTTCAGCGGCAAGGCTGCCGTCGCTGGTAAGGCGCAATGAAGTAGCTCCGCCATATTGCAGTTTAATATCAGCGATATTTCCACCTGGCCGGACATTAAAATCATATTCAATTTTGTTGTCCTTTACATACAGCACCCAGTCAATATCAGGATAAACGTCTTTGTAAATAATCTTGTTCCATGCGTGTGCCGTAAAGCCATCACCGCCATATTGCCCCAGGTAATAATTTTCATAATAAGGCTGTTGTTCAGTGGCTGATACTGTGGCCTCCGGATTCGCCCCGAGAAGCGTTACATCAACCCTGTATGCAGACACACTTGATTCAGCGCCAGGGGTTCCCTTGACTTCTTTAAACTGGTAATGCAACCCGTTGTTTCCAACATATAGGTTCAAGCCGGGAGTTGACAGCCTGTATTGTATATCATTGCGCGGATGATTATCCTGATCTACAACCTGGCCTTTGTTTTCAACAAAACATACGGGTTTATGCAAACCTGGTGATCCTGAGGTTGATTTTGCATCTTTTGCATAAAGCGATAAAGACAGCAAGCAACACAATACTAGGGAACAGCACTTTGTACCATTAAAATACATATACTAAATATTTATCGGTTAGATATACAGACTGCAAAGTAAGAATTATATCAGAATTTATGAAGTTTTTTATACGACTTCTGCCACGAATTTTGTTTACCTGCAAATGAAGCCTAATTCACATGAAACAATGGTTATGGGAAAAAGTATATTTAATTTCTATGGGGTTCACCTCACTTCTTTAATGGTCATGATTCTTTGGGTAATACTGACAGGCTCGATATTTATCCATAAATAAGGTGGGTTTAACAGATATATCGCCTTTTCAGGCCATTCAATAAAACAAAAAGCGGTTCCTTTGCCTGCCATGTCTAAACAATCTTCCATGCCTGCACTAATTGCTTCTGCACCGTCTTTCAGCCTGTACCAGTCGAGGTGATAGATCGTTTTGTCGGTGCTGTCAGGACCTGTGAAGTGGTATTCATTTATGAGGGCGAACGTAGGGCTGCTAACTACATCCTGGACCTTCAAATAGTCGCACAGATGATGTATGAAGGTAGTTTTACCTGCACCCATATCTCCGCTAAATGCAAATACGGAGTAATTGTGTAATGCCTCCCAAAACTGCCGGGCGGATTCATCAATGTTATCGAGTGTATAATAAAGTGTGAGCAAATCTTTATTCATCCGGGCGCTAAGTTACATATAAGGTACGGTGACAAAATAATTCCTGATGATTTTTTCAAAATTCATATAGGATAATATATTATAAGGTTTGCAACAAAAATCCAGATTGTACGTTAAACAGAGAGAACCAAATCTGCCAATTTATATTTTACTAACTTTATCACATCATCTTCACTTAAAAGTAATTTTGTTTTTTTATTTTACAAATCACGTTATTACCATATGAACAAACGGATCATCTTATTCAACACCCTGTTATTCTTATTCTTTTCAAATATTGTTTCAGCGGTTAACCTTTGGAAACCGGCAGATATAAAACAAGTGGCAAACCTGACGCCGGCAATCAGTGCAACAAAGTATTTAATTTATTCAGTTGATGAAAATGCTTTGAAGACACAGCTTTTTAATCTTGCCAACGATTATGAAAAGGCAATGATCCTCTCATTACCCATGCCAGATGGCAGGATGAGCAATTTCAGGGTATGGCAAACGCCTATGATGCCCGGAGAGCTGGCAGCTAAGTATTCAATGATCAAAACATTTACAGGAGCGCTTGTTGAAGATCCAACCATTACCGCAAAACTTGATTTTACGTTGTATGGATTTCATGCAATGATCTTTGATGGTGGTAATTCCTCTTTTATTGATCCTTATGATAACTCGAACAGCGGATATTATTTAGTCCATTATAAAAGAGACGAACTCCATAAAGTAGCGGAATCTACGAAATGCCTTGTGCACAGCAATGAACCAATAAGTAAAGACAAAAGCATGGACCTTACTACGGGCAAAGCTTACAGAACTTTCAATGGCCACCAGCTACGCACCTACCGGCTTGCACTTTCCTGTTCTCATCAGTATGCAATTGCTGCTACAAGCATTACTACCCCTTTAGTATCACAGGTATTCAGTAAAATGACGACGACCATGAATAGGATCAATGGTGTTTATGAGCGGGAGTTATCGGTGACTATGGTATTTGCTGCCAATGAATATTTGCTGATAGATACGTCGGCTACTGATGACCCTTTCGGGCCAATCAACGATAACCAATACGCTTGTATATCCACCAATCAAACTATTTGCGATACTAAAATAGGATCAGCAAACTATGATATAGGCCATGTGTTTATAACCACCCCAGCGGGGGTTTCTCAGATCGGCATGATATGCCAGGACGGACTGAAAGCACAAAGTGCAACCGGACAACCAAATCCCACAGGCGATGGATTTGATATAGATTATGTGGCGCACGAAATGGGCCATGCATTCGGATCAGACCATACATTTAATAATAATAAAGACGGTAGTTGCATAAATAACGCTGTACCTGAAAGCGCCTACGAGCCAGGTAGCGGAAGCACAATCATGGCTTATGCGGGCATATGTGACCCTGATGACGTGACCACGCACAGCAGTGATTACTTTCACGCAATCAGTCTGCAAGAGATTCAGTGGTATATTACCCATGCAGGAGATGCGTGCTCTGTTAAATCACCAACATCAAATAAACTTGTTTATCTGCCTTCCTTCAGCACGTTGTATAATATTCCTTTTCTTACTCCTTTTGAGTTAACTGCCCCGGCAGCCATTGATTCTGTAGCTGATACTTTAACTACTTATTGCTGGGAACAATGGGACCTGGGAGATTTTGGTGTTGAGTTTGTAAATGCTCATGAACGTGGCCCGATCTTCCGTTCTTACCAACCTAAAAAATCCCAGACAAGAATATTCCCAAAGGATACAATGGTACTGGCCTGGAATCTAAGTAATGCAGGTATTGAAGCTCACCAGGGTGAAAAAGCCCCCGACGTTGCACGGATTCTTACCTTCAGGCTAACCATGAGGGATATTTACCAGGGCATGGGTTGTTTTCTTATTCCGGATGACAGCATATTGCTGAATGTTATTAATACCGGGGAAGGTTTCAAAGTTACGAGCCAGGGTGATTCGCTCGGCAAATATTATGGCAACAGCCTGCATGAAGTGACATGGGATGTAGTGGGTACAAACGCCGGCGCGGTAAACACACCTTACGTAGACATATTTATGTCGGTAGATGGTGGATATACCTGGCCGTATACAATTGGTACTTTTCCGAATAATGGCATTACTTCCGTGCCTTTGCCTAATCCAGCTGCAGATGAAACCAGGTGCCGAATTAAGGTGAAGGGTTCCGGTAACGTATTCTTTAACGTGAACAGGTATAATTTTACCGTTATCCACTCCGAAGGAGCGGATACAACAATCTCAATTTACCCAGTGCCGGCTCATAGTACGTTGCGTATTTCCGCTGGTACCAAAGCTGTGCAACAGTTCGTTATATTCAATTCTGTGGGACAAGTGATGTACCGGGGCAAAGTAGATAACATATATGATGTAGCCGTTAATTTGTGGCCCCGCGGTGTTTATATCCTTAAACTCGTTGATGATAAAAAAAATAAAACGATTCGCAAATTTGTGGTAGAATAATTTTCGGGTTCCCCAAATAAGTTTCCAGTATGAGTACCTCAGATAACAGCATCCTTGGTTTAATAATGCCCACTGATCCGAGATGGGCAGATCTTGCATCAGTTTCGCTGCAGGAGATACTTACCGACCACGCTTTTTGTGAGCAGAAAGCTGCCACCCAATGTATATCGCTTATCCAGCTCTACCCGGATAAAGAAGCGATTGTAAACGCGCTTTCTCCCATAGTAACAGAAGAGTGGGGACACTTCAGAATGGTTTGGTCGGAAATGAAGAAAAGAGGATACCCCCTGGGCCGGCAGCGGAAAGATGACTATGTAAACCTGCTGCTGCAGCATGGACCAAAAAATATTCCCGGCAATGAAAAGCTGTTGCATAAACTGATGATCTGCGCAATGATTGAGGCCCGCAGTTGTGAGCGTTTCCGGTTACTTTCGGAACAATTAGAAGAAGAGGAGTTGCGTAATTTCTATTATAAATTCATGGTATCGGAGGCAGGCCATTACCGGCTTTTTATTGAGCTGGCAGAACAATATTTTCCGGTTGAACAAGTGCGATCCGCCTGGGCTCAATGGCTGAAAATTGAGGCGGAGGTGCTGCAACTGCTGACTCCGAGAGGAGACAGGATTCATTGAATATCCGGTTAAGGAGCAATTCGGAAAAGAGTGCCGTTATCACCAGCTACAAGTAAGTCACCGTTAGGGCAAAATGCCATACTGCGTAGGGTGTTATTAGTGAATTTATCATATTCCGCCCAATGATGTCCGGCATCATCTGTATAGATCAATTTGCCATTCTCACCTGCTGCCCAACCATGCTGACTGTCTTTAAAAACAATACTATTCAGGTGGTAACGTGGTATTGTTATATCGTTGCCATTACGTAACCTGGTCCATGTATCGCCACCATTGGCAGTGTGAAAAATCCTCCCATTATATCCACATACCCATATTTCATCACCATGAATGTCCATAGCGGTAAAGTCATCTTTTTGCAGGTTCAGGAAAAACCAATTTTTGCCACCATCAGTTGTTTTCATCATTACGCCATACCCGCACATGTAGCCGGTTTGATCTGATGTCATCACAATTCTGTTAAGTTGGTATGGAAGTGAATCCCGTTTGAGCAGATGTCCGAAAGTATCAATATATTCCCTGATACCGCTGCCGAAACTGACACCTCCAACCACAATTGCATGTGATGCATCAGTAAAAGCAAGACCGGTAAAAGCGAAATATTCTATTTGATTGAAGTCCCATGTTTTACCCGTATTATACGAGTGCAGCAGTTTGCCGTCAAACCCGCATGTGTATAAAGCGCCGGATGGAGATTGTACTATATCATGCAGGGCTTTGCCTGCCATGGGGTAAGACTTTCTTTGCCATGTATAACCACCGTCGTGTGTGGTAAGGATAACAGATTCGTAAAAACGTTGGCCGCCAACAATAAAACCTATACTATCATTGAGAAACAAGATCTTATTTAGCTGGTCGCTGTCTGAATAACTACTGATCTGCCGAACACTTTGGAGATGGAGCAGGTCTTTCTTACAAGTACTGAAAAGTATTACAACAATAAAAAAAAGAAAATAATGTAGTCTATGCATAATTATTCAGAACGGTGTTATCAGCCTGCAATATAACGATCAATAAAATAAACACACAAAATTGCCGGCCCGGCCGAAATTTACAAATAAGTAGGCACTTAACCTGAGTGTTCCCGGAAACTATAAGAATAGCCATTTATGACTGTATATCATCTCTCCATTTATTTCTAGTGGAGTCATAAAAAAAATTACCATTACGGAATTTAAATATCGGAATCGGGCGTAATGGATTTGTAATGGACACTCATCATTCACTAATGCCTGATTAAGGATTTTTAATTACATTTGTTCACCTGATATTTATGACGCTGCGGAGTTTAAAACTTTTATCTTTTGCTTATTGCCTGGTGTTATCTGTAACCTGTAATGCCCAGGAAGATATACCAACAATACCACCGTGGTCGGGATTTGGTATAGAAGTGAGTCCTTTTGCCGGCAAAGTTTTCAAGCATGAGGCTAAATTCCGCCTGCCGATACCGGCGATTTCAACAGGGTTAGATGTAGATTTTATATTACATTCCTACGGCAAAAAAGCTTGGGAACAGTGCCGCAAGTATCCCACGATAGGATTAGGGATCACCTATACAGATTATGGGAATGATGCGGTCTATGGCCGCTGCGTCGGCATTTATCCAAATATTGAATTGCCACTTGTAAAGGGTAAAAACCTGGAATGGGTATTACGCATCGGGGATGGCCTTGGGTATGTTTCAAGGCATTTTCAGAGAGTAGCTCCCGTTGATACCATAAACGGGGCTATTGGCAGCCATGTTAATGATTTTGCTTTTTTTTCCACCGACCTGCACTGGCATATTGATAAGCACTGGGATGTGCAATTGGGCGCTCATTTTACGCATATATCAGATGCATCTTTTGATAAACCTAACCTGGGTGTAAATTTGTACGGCGGGCATTTAGGGCTCAGTTATTTCCCGGTTACTTCGAGGCCGGTTTGCATCAGACGAAAATTTGAACCATTAAGAAACAGGTGGCTGGTTCAAACACGCCTAAGTATGGCGTTTGTATCGAGTGAAGCACCCGGAGGGCCTTTGTATCCTGTTTACCTTGCATCTGGATACGTAAGCAGGCGCTGGAAAGGCAAGAATAAGATGTTTGCCGGGATAGACTATTCGTACCATAATGATATTTACGCATTCCTTAGGAATAATGAAATAGACCCCGGCCAGGAGAAACAGCATTCCTGGAAGAGCGCCATATTCTTTGGAAATGAATTCTTATTGGGCAGGGTAGGTTTAATACTGCAGGTTGGTGTGTATGTAAAGCAAGCCTACCTGAAGCAAGACCCCTATTATGAGAAAATAGGCGGACATTATTACTTAGTGCAAAAAGAGCATGGCCCAATAAAAGAATTCTTTCTTTCTGCAATGTTAAAAACCCATAAAACAGTAGCCGAATTAGGTGAATTTGGAATAGGGTTCGGTTTTTAAAATTACCTTGTATTTTAAAGAGAACAGGGCTATTACTCCTTCATAAATTTCATTGTAGTTTCCGCCATGCCATTCCTATAGCGCACAAGATAAAGGCCATCTGGTAATAAGTTTATATCAAGTTCTGTTTTTGGTCCGTTTTTGTTTGCATTCAGGTGTAACTGCTGGCCCAGTGTATTGTACACGTTTATAGATTCTTCGTTGATAATAATGCCTGAATTTTCTATAAATAATTTATCATGCGCAGGGTTAGGGTAAATTGAAATCAGGCAGCTTTCTTTATTGACCGGAACAGATGCGGGCCGTGGCGGCAGCGGATTGTGATAGATCTTCCAGGCAGTATCTGCTACTATCCTTATTGTATCAAAGCTGGCTTTACTGCAACCACCCGCAGAATCTGCAACAATTAGTGCGAAAACTACTTTTTGTGTTGTCCCTGAATTAAAGGTAAAATCGTTGCTTGAAAGGAGCCACCTGCGATCACCGGGATTGTCCAGGCATCTGCATTCACTCCACCCGTCAGAATCTGAAGGGTCACCTGTAAAAACATAATTGGTGTTAGGTCCCGATCCCTGGGTTAAACACGGAGTACCTGGCCCGGTAAAGGTATTCGTAAAATGTGTTCCGTTTCTCATCTTGGAGCGCATGTAATTGTTGCATTGTGTGTCGTTACTTGGGTTTCCGATTACCGAAAAGTCATTATTGTAATAATCAAAACTCCCAACAGGCACATAGCTGGCGCCAACATCGCCTGGTAAAACGATCATTGTAATTGCCGATTGCGGTGGATTAAGGCCATAAGAATTTGGCGGATGTCCGGCTGAACCACCATCATCATTTGTGGCTTTATAGGTAATGCCCATACGCCAGGTGGAGTCAAACCCAATATCATTGTCTAAGTAATATCCTATTTCAGTATCATCCCATAGTCCTACCCTGAAATTGTGATAATCGTTGGCAGATTTATTAATAATGGAATAATCGTAATAAATAACATTGTCAATCAGTGTTCCCCTGCTGTACCCGTATGCCATTGCATGTATTTCAACGCCTAATGGCTTGCCATTTGTTACAGAATGTGAAGGCCCATTGTCGCTGAATACCCACCAAAGGGCCTGTTCTCCTTTCACATCCGGGTATTCTCCCAAAAGCGGCTCATAAATGCCATTGCTGTTGAGGTCAACGAATGGGGCCATATCATCCGTAATGGTGAGCGGTATACCTGCATTCCCGAGCGCGTACATATTTCCCTTGCCTGGCCAGGTTAAGATCGACTGAGGGGTACTCGTTGTGGTGGGCGCTGTGAGCGTTTGAAAATACTGAATTTCAGAGCGGTTCACTTTCCATATCTTAGCCCAATCGTGCGATGTGGCATAGGTAAGCGTATCGCTTGCATCGAGCGGACCAGGCCAGTAATCATTGCCGCTCTGCCGGTAGGTTTGCGCCGCCACATGCAGATTGTTCCCGGCATCATAACCACTCATCCAAATCGCAGAGGCAAAATTTATTGATTTGCGTGAATTGGCAGGAAAATAGCAATGCGCCGTCTGATTGGTTGGATTCCACCACATGTCTCCGTGCACCAAAACAGATGCATTGATCTTGTTTACATAAACAGAATCAATTGTTGGGAAAGGGAGTTGCGCGTTTGCCCCGATTGCACTGGCAACGAGACATATTAGGAGTATTCTTTTCATAAAGCTGAGTGTTTAATTCAATAAATGAATGCAGGTAAATAAATACCTCATGACTAGATAGACGTAAAATCTGGTATAAATCTTGGGTAATTGAAAAATTATTTCAAATTATGGTCATTTTCACATTCCCACATTTCCACATTTTCACATTTCCACATTTTCACATTCCTACACCATCTGCCTGGCTTTAAGTTCCAGGTATTTGTTGATCACGTCAATAGAAAGATTTTGCGGTGAGGTAAGAATTGAAAGAACGCCATGACGTCTTAGTTCTTTTACTATCAGCCGTTTTTCCAGATCGAACTGGTCAGCAATTGTTTTAACATAGATACCTTCTATATCATCAGGGTTGGATTCATGTATTTCTTTGAGGAGGGTATTTTGAAAAAATACTACACATACCAGGTGCCGCTGTGCTATCTTTTTCAGAAACGGCAGTTGCCGCTGCAATGAAGAAAATGTTTCGAAATTGGTAAAGAGCAAAATGAAGCTTCGTTGAGTTATACCACGATGTACTGTGCTCCACACTGCTTCGTAATCACTTTCCTTAAATAGGGTTTGCTGTTTATACAACGTTTCAAGAATTCTATGCAACTGGTCTGTGCGTCTGTCTGCAACAATAATATCATTTACCCTTGAGGAAAAAGTAATCAGGCCGGCTTTATCCTGTTTCAATAATGCCACATTCAGAATGGCGAGGCATGCATTGATGGAATGATCGAGCAGTGTCAAACCTTCAAATGGCATCTTCATATTCCTGCCTTTATCAATCAGGCAGTAAACCTGCTGCTGCCTTGCATCAGTAAATGTGTTTACCATCAGGTTGTTGCTCCTTGCGGTGGCTTTCCAGTTAATGGTTCGCACATCATCACCCTGCACATAATCCTTTATCTTTTCAAATTCAAGGCTATGTCCCAGCCTGCGTATCTTTTTAACGCCGTTAAGGCTACTGCCGCTGATAGCAAGCAACTGAAATTTTCTTAATTGCTGGTAGGCCGGGTAAACTTTTATCACAGAGGGTTCGGCTATTTTAAATCTTCTCCTTAAAAAGCCTATTGGGGTTGCAGTATAACAAACCAGGTACCCAAATTTGAATTCACCTCTTGACAAGGGGCGCAAAGAATAAGTAACCGATTCACGGGACCTGAAACCTATCTTGATATACTGCATAAAATTGCGCACCTGGAACTGGAAAGGCAACTCATCAATGAGTAAGGAAATTACCTGGAAGGGGTAAGAATTGGAAAGCGCAAGTGTAACTTTATTTTCATCGCCTATACTGAATCGCTGCGGCATGAGGCGTGTGGCTTTAACCTCACCCCGGACTATGAAAAGCAGCATGTAATCAATTAAAGTCAGCAGTAAAATAGCGCCGGTGATACCAGCCACAGGCAGGTATAAAAAATGCACAAAGAAGGATAGAAATAATAAAATAACACAGCCACCCAACGCCAGGTACCACCTTTTGCTGATGAACAGATCGCCTATGTATTTTCTGATCATAAAACTTAATGCCCCGGAACCCCTCCCGATGAATGATCGGGACCTTGTTCCGGGGTTTCCACTGTTTTTTAAAACTGTTTGTTTCTTTTAATATGTCTAAACATATTCTAGTGCTATAATTCCTCCTTGAAAGATAAGCAAATCCCAATCCTAATTCCCAATTACAAATTCCTGATTCCCTACCTCGGTATCTCCATCCTGGCAATTATTTCTTTAATCACATCATCAGTAGTGGATCCTTCCATTTCCCGTTCCGGGGTAAGGCCTATTCTGTGCCTTAATACGGCAGGTGCAGCCTGCAGAATGTCTTCAGGAATAACAAAATTCCTGCCTCGTAAAACACTGAATGCCTTTGCTATCTGCAGCAACGCTATTGAGGCCCTGGGTGATGCTCCGAGGTATAAAGAACGATCGTTCCTGGTTTCCCATATTATTTTGGCTATGAATTCCAGAAGTTTGGGTTCTATATGTGTTTGCCTTACCTGTAACCGGGCGTTAGTAAGCACCTCAGGTGTTATTACCGGTTCCATAGTATCCAGAAGGTCGGTGATGGCTTGCTGATTATGACGTCCCAGTATCTTTATTTCTTCTTCCAGGGTGGGGTACCCTACCGTTATTTTCATAAGAAAGCGGTCGAGTTGCGCTTCGGGGAGCCTGTAAGTGCCCTCGTGCTCAATGGGATTTTGAGTGGCTATGACCATAAAAGGCGATTGCATTTTATGGGTAAGCCCATCCACAGTAACCTGGCGTTCTTCCATTACCTCAAACAAAGCAGCTTGTGTTTTTGCCGGTGCACGGTTAATTTCATCAATCAGGATTATGTTGCTGAATACCGGCCCTGCCTTAAACTGGAAGGTAGAAGTCTGCGGGTTGAAAACACTGGTACCCAACACATCGCTGGGCATGAGGTCGGGCGTGAACTGAATGCGCGAAAACCGGGTATCAATAATTTTGGCCAGCAGTTTAGCGGTAAGCGTTTTGGCAACTCCGGGCACACCTTCAATGAGCAGGTGTCCGTCCGCAAGCAGGCCGGCAAGTAATTGTTCTACCATGCTGTGCTGCCCCACTATTACTTCCCCGATACGTTCCTGTACCAGGTCTAGCAGGTTGGTAAGCGGGTGTTCCACAGGCAGATGTTCCTTTTGATGCTCTTCAGGAATAAATGGAGGTGGTACAGCATGCGGTAGATCATCCTGTTGTTTGTCTTGCTGATTAGCTGACGGATGTTCTGTTTCGGGGAAATTATCCTGTTGTATATCTTCCATTATGAACGGTTATTTTTATAAAATAATTGAATTGTCCGGTATAACTCGTAAAGGTAAGCGTCATTTGGGTTGATCTCGTTTCGTTTTATTTCTGCAATCATGCCTACCAGTTCCATAACGGTTGCTTCAGGCAAACCAGATTTAATGGTTAGCTGCCGCATGAAGTTTTCATCTATCACATTTGTATTCAGGAAATAATGAGATCGCACCCAGTCGAGGAACTGCATGCTCATTTTTTCAGCCAGGTTGTTATGGTTGCCCTTGTTATAATACAATCTCCCTATGGTTTCCACAAAAGATACTGATTCGTTCTTTAAGGGCTGTATGACCGGTATCACCCGTTGTTTTCTTTTTCCTTCGAATAAAATATAAATTAATAGTAAAGAGATGCCGAGTATCAAAGCATACCGGGTTGCAGGGTAGCGCCATAAAATACCAAAACTGGATACTTCAACTGTTCGTTTATAGTAATCGCACCAATAAATCCGGTTGATGTTTTTAGGCAAGGTTTGCCACATAGCGGTAAGGTAGTCAAGGTTGCCGTTCTGCAGCAGAAAGTAGTTGCTCAATACAAGTGGTGCGGCATGCAAGGTAAGATGCCCTTCTCCTACCTGGAAGCGCACAAAGTCTGGATTATTATACATGTGCCCAAGGGTGTCGGGGACAATATTAATAGTGGTTCCGGAAGAATTAGAATTATTGTCTGTGGTAGTAGAATTACTTTCAGTTGAAGAAGTGTTTCTATCGGCAGAAGATGAACTGCGCTCAGAAGAAGTAGCAGTATCCACCTCAGCTGATGCATATAATTTATCCTTTTTTTTCTTTTCCAGCGATTCTTCCCTGAAGGAATAAAAACCCCTTAACGACCTGCCTGTATAACCATATCGCCTTTTTGTATCATTTCCTATTGTTAATAAGTTCCTGTTATCGAGTTCTGCGGTATCGCTGTAGAAAAAATAATTTTCTTCTCCGCCCGATACTTTGTAACAATTCAGTTCCGCCTCTATCTTATCATCAAGCAGACTTGAAAACAGGATCACTTCATTCCCGTTATCCATAAATTGTTTTATCTGTTCCCATTCATAATCACCAATATGAAATGAAAGACCTTGTAGTATCAGAAGGGAGTGACCTGCATCATTATACTTCATGTTATCCCCCATGTTAGTAAACCTGAAGCTTTTTGACAGCGGTTCTATTTTTGCATCCGGGAAATAGTATTTCAGCGATTGGTAGGCAAGATAAGTGCCGTATGGTTGTTTATCTTCCTTGCTAAGTGTTACTTGCCATTTCCTGAGTTCACGGGTGGCCTCGTTATTAAAACATCCGGTTACGGCGATAATCAGTATAAACAGTAAAGAGGTTAATACAAGACTTTTCATGCCCCAAGCTCATTTTTAATGTTATGAAAGAGGGTGCTGAATTCATCATATCCTGAACGGGTCTGATTATAATGGCCATACCACGTATATTCATATTGCCGGGATAATTGTTTAAATGGCCCTTTAAACGCAGTGCCATCCAGTTCACTGTAATATTCAAAATTGGTTTTGTCTATACGGTAACTGATAAGCTCGTGTTGCTGCAGGATTTGCAGCAGCCACATATAGCTGTATCTTACTGCAAGGCGCATATCATTATGATTTAAGGCATGCTGCAGCAATTGCTCCCAGTTAGTTCCCGATATATCCTCATCAGTTTGGTCGGGTAACCCAGACTCCTTCATTTTCCTTTTTCCTTTGCCAAATATAAAACCGCTTTCACTGTTCACTACTATTACGTAAATGACAAAGGCCACTATGCCAATGATGAGCAGCCACATGGCGAAACCGCCTATTGCGCTAAAAAAAGCGCCTATAGCAGTGAAGAATTTCAAAAACGGATTCGGTTTGGATTCTTTTTTTATTGTGGGGCGTAACTTCTGATGCTCATCTTTATAACTGAATGCCTTGTCAGTGGTTAACTGTTTCCACTGTGCCTGCGTAATAGTTCTGTCGGTATCTGCTAAGCAACTGGCTGGCCGTACCGATAAACACAGCACGCAAAACAGGAAAATAATGGTTCTGTTTATAAATAGGTGCATGTAAAACTATTGACAAATTAATTGTTTAACCATTCTGATTGTTTAATGTCCTTCTGCTTACCCTTTTGGGATAAATAATGAAGTACCATATTATGAAACTTGCCGACATTATCAATATGGAAAGGCTCAGCCATATTGGCATACCTGTATGACGGGTAACAAAGCTTTCGAAAAAGGCAGCTACCAGGAAAATCGGCACCAGGGATACTATAATTTTAATGCTGTCTTTGGCAGCATGTCTCAGCGACTGGCCCCTGGTAAAGGTGCCCGGAAAAAGCATGGAATTCCCGATCATTAAGCCTGCAGCGCCAGCGATCACAATTGCAGATAACTCCAGTGTGCCATGAATGAATATGACAAGAATAGATTTGAACCCCATGTTATGATGAAAGAACATGTATTCAAACACGCCAACCATAAGGCCATTTTCGAACAGGAACCATAATGTACCAACCCCAAGGAAAATGCCCATGCTATAACAGAGGAAGGATACTTTGATGTTATTAAATGCGATCTTCACAAACATGGCCATTGAATTCCCGTCTTTATAAACACCGAATGGGTCTCCATTGGCAATATTCTGTTCGGTCATGTCAACATAGCCGTCGCCTAATACTGCACGTACGAAAGTTTGGTCAACATAGGCAGAAAATGCGCCCAGGATAACAAACGAAATAAAGAACAAAAAAGAAAACAAAAGCAAACGGTGGCGTCTCCTGATTACCAGAGGTAATTCAGTAGTCCAGAAGGTAATAAGCCTGTGTTTTTTTTCTTTCTTGTTTTTATAGATGGAGAGGTAAATGTTGGCTGCTATTCCGTTAATGTACCTGATGGTATTACTGTTGGGATAAAAGGTCTTGGCATACGACAAGTCATCAACAAGATAGGTAAACCTTTTGGCAACCTCGTCGGGGTCGTCAGTGGTTTGCTGGTAATCTTCCCAGCGTTCCAGGTTTTGTTTAATAAATTGTCCTTCGCGCATAGTTTTACAGGTACATGTAAATAAGGGTACAATTTAGTGTTTTTAGATTAAATGAGTTCCGGGTTGTGTTATTTTTATAATGAATTATCAACATCCCATTAAAGAAATCATATCTGGTAATATTCTAAAAATATAATAAATTAATTTACTTCATGCAGATTTACATCTTATCCATGTTTCTATTCAGGGTCACAGTAGTGGCCTCATCCCAGCAATTAGCCTGGAGAATAAAAAAGTTTAATAAACTGGAATTTCCTGGTGTTAACCTTTGCACTTTCGATTACATTCATGGAAATTGTGGGGAAGCCCCTCCTGCCTACCGGCAGGCAGGTTAGGGGTTTGGGGTGGTATTTCTTACCTTTGCAAACTTATGACACAGGAGAACCTGAAAGAAATGCGGGAGCGGATACTACACCTGCACCGCTTTCTGAATATTGATGATAAACTGGCTAAACTGGAAAACGACCGGCAGCTTACCCTGTCTCCCGGTTTCTGGGATGATAATGCCCGTGCCACAGGTATATTGAAAGAAATTAAGATCAATAAATACTGGACTGAATTTTATAACAAAGTCAGATCTTCGGTAGAAGACCTGGCTGTACTGTTTGATTTCTGGAAAGAGGGCGAGGCGAGTGAAGAAGAAGTAAAAGACCTGTATGATACAACCATCAGGGAAATTGATGAACTGGAGTTTAAATCCACACTGAATGCACCAGAAGATGAGTTGCCGGCAATGGTGGTTATTAACAGCGGGGCAGGCGGAACAGAAAGCCAGGATTGGGCGGAAATGCTGTTACGTATGTATCGCATGTACGGTGAAAAACAGGGATGGAAAGTCAGTGAAATAGATGTGCAATATGGCGATGGCGCTGGTATAAAGCAGGCAACGCTGGAGTTTGACGGGGAATTTGCTTATGGGCTGCTAAAAGCTGAAAGTGGTGTGCATCGCCTGGTACGTATTTCACCGTTTGATTCAAATGCACGCAGGCATACTTCTTTTGCTTCGGTGTTTGTATATCCGCTTATTGATGATACGATAGATATACAGGTTAGCCCGGCTGATATAGAATGGGCGTTCTTCAGATCAGGTGGTTCGGGCGGACAGAATGTGAACAAGGTGGAAACAGCAGTACGGATTAAGCACATTCCGTCAGGGATAATAGTTGAGTGCCAGATTGCCAGGACTCAGGGTGAGAACAGGGAGAAAGCAATGACCATGCTGAAAAGCAGGTTGTATGAGGAGGAGCTGCGCAAACGGCAGGAGGTGCTCAATGCCACCAACTCAAGCAAGAAAAAGATAGAATGGGGTTCGCAGATACGCTCCTATGTTTTTCATCCCTATAAGATGATCAAGGACCATCGCACCGGGTATGAAGTAGGTAATGTGCAGCCGGTGATGGATGGTGAGTTGGATGATTTTATTAAGGCGTATCTGATGGGTCAGGAGACTGAGTAAAGCCCCTGCCCTCTACCGATGAAAGATCGGGACAGGTGCCGGGGGGCTACAATTAATCTGTTTCTATTTTTCACCGCGGGAATACAATTTGGCAACATTATTAACGAACAGCTTAAATTAGTTGATCCGGCAAAGTCCCTTTAGGGATTTAGGGTTTTTATGACTACAGGTACAAAAAAAGTTTTTGATCTTCGTTTATTACGGCGCATTTTTTCATTTACTGCACCGTACCGGAAAACCCTTTTCCTGACTATTTCCCTTGCTGTCATCCTGGCTGTGTTATCACCATTAAGACCCTTCCTGATAAAAGTTTCTGTTGATAAATATATTGGCAATAACCTGTTCGAGGGGTTGATGTGGATCAGCGTTTTTCAGTTTGGTATGCTGATGATAGAGAGTTTATTGCGTTTCTGGTTTACCTACCGTACCAACTGGCTGGGGCAAACCGTTGTAAACGACCTTCGGAATACAGTTTTCAAAAAGATACTTTTTCAAAACATTTCTTATTTCGACCGTATGCCAATAGGAACGCTGACCACACGCACCATAAATGATATAGAATCTATAAACGATGTTTTTTCTGAAGGTATAATTTCAATCGTAGCGGATATCCTGACTATTATCTCAATTATAATTGTGATGTCAGTTACCGACTGGCGGCTTACCCTTGTTTGCCTGTCAACATTTCCGCTTCTGATAATTGCCACATGGTGGTTCAAGGAAGCGGTCAATAAATCGTTTCAACGCGTGCGCAATGCTGTTGCTGCGCTCAACGCTTTTGTACAGGAGCATCTTACAGGGATGTATATAGTGCAGGCATTTGCAGCGGAACAACGGGAAATGGAGCAATTTAAATCAATCAATAAAGAACACCGTAATGCGAACATTAAAGGCATATTTGCGTATTCGGTGTTCTTTCCTATTGTTGAAATAATACTGGCCATGTCCCTTGGGCTGCTGGTATGGTATGGCGCGTCACGAATACTTAATTATGGCGCTACCGCGGGTGTTATCATTGCTTTCGTGATGTACCTGAACCTTTTATTCCGCCCATTGAGGATGATGGCGGATAAGTTTAATGTGCTGCAGATGGGCATAATTGCAGGGGAACGTGTTTTTACTGTTCTGGACAGCGACGAGCATTTGGATTATAATGGAACCCTTGTAGCAGAGAAAATCAAAGGTGATGTGGAGTTCACAGATGTTCATTTCAGTTATAAGCCCGGAGTGCCGGTATTGAAAGGGGTTACCTTTAGTATAAGTGCGGGAAAAACAATGGCAGTGGTGGGGCATACCGGCGCTGGTAAAACCTCATTGATCAGCATCCTTAACAGGCTCTATGAGACAGAGAGCGGCAAAATTCTTATAGATGGTCACGAAATTAAAGAGTATGATATATACAGCCTCAGAAAGCATATTGGTATAGTGCTGCAGGATGTTTTTCTTTTTTCAGGAACCATTTCAGATAATATAACGCTTCGCAACCCGGATATTTCCCGTGAGAAAGTAATAGAAGTTTGTAAAATGCTGGGTATGCACGACTTCATCATGCGTCTGCCGGGGGGCTATGATTTTGATGTTATGGAACGTGGAAATACTTTATCGCAAGGGCAGCGGCAATTGCTGTCATTTGCACGGGCTTTGCTTTACGATCCATCCATCCTCATTCTTGATGAAGCTACCTCCTCGGTAGACAGTGAAAGCGAGCAACTGATACAACACGCCATAGATACGCTTATCACCGGGCGCACATCCATTGTAATAGCACACCGGCTATCCACCATACGCAAGGCGAATGAGATCATAGTAATGGATCATGGGGAGATCATTGAGCGTGGAGATCATGCTTCGCTTATAAATGACAGGGGGGCTTATTACAACCTTTATACAGCGGTGGAGCAGATGAAAGAGAAAGATGTGTTGTGATTGGTTGATAAGTTAATACGTTGAAAAGTCGTGGGAACATTTCCGTGCATTTAGCACCAGAAAAGTCAATCACAACCATTTTTCGTTTGATGCACTTATTTATAGTTGGTAAAAAAAGAATTAAGCGTAAGATTCAGATAGGAGGGTTATTTGCCTGTGCTATGCAGTCTGCAGGGTATTGACGCAAAACGCAATAAAACTGCTAAATTGTGCCCTGAAATGAAACTGGCGTTTGTACAAGACTGGTTTAATGCTAATGGAGGCGCTGAAAAGGTAGCCAGTGCTATACTGGATGCTTATCAACAGGAAGACGTAACCATTTATGCCTTATTCGATAAGTTCCCTTTATCTGCCAGGAAAGAAATACTGAACAACAGGCCGGTAAGGACATCTATCCTTCAACATGTGCCCTTTATCCGGAAAACCTACAGGTACTTTTTGCCTTTTATGCCCTGGCTGATGAAACGGTTTAACCTGAATGGTTATGATTTGATCATTTCCACATCTCACGCAGTAGCTAAGGGATTCCGGAGCGATCCGGGAATTTTGAATATCTGTTATTGCCATACCCCATTGCGCCCTATCTGGGATATGTATGATGATTATGCTGCAGGCCATTCCATGGGCAGGTCGTTTATTTACCGGAGGTTTGTAAGCTATCTGCGAAAATGGGATGTGGTTTCATCCAAACGGGTTCATTACTTTATTGCCAACTCTGTGCATATACAGAAGCGGATTGCCAATAGTTATCAAAGAACATCCACTGTTATTTACCCACCTGTAAGAGTTGATAAGTTTATGCTCTGTGAGGCGCAGCGTAAAGACTATTATTTGTGCGTGGGCCGGGTGGTACCTTACAAAAAGATGGACCTGGTCATTAACGCATTCAGGCAAATGCCGGATAAAAAACTACAGTTGATTGGTGAGGGGTGGGGTGCCAAGGAGTTCGCCGGAATACTGAATGACGCTCCGAATATTACCTGGCTCGGCTACCGGCCAGATGAAGAAATGATCAGTTACATTCAGCAGGCAAAAGCATGTATTTTTGCCGCCAAGGAAGACTTCGGGATCATGTGTGTGGAGGTGCAGGCGTGTGGCACACCGGTTCTTGCGCTTGATTACGGCGGATATAAGGAAACTGTGATTGATGGTGAAACCGGTTATTTTTTCCAGGAGCAGACAGAAGAAAGTATTATAGAAGCAGTAAAGAAATTTGAAACGCAACCATTGACCAATCATCCGCTGATCAGGCAAAATGCTCTAAGGTTCTCAGCAGACCGGTTTCACAGGGAGTTCACTGATTTTGTAAATAATGCTATGAAAGAATTTTACGGGAACAAAAAATGAACCAGCCAACCCAGATAGACAAATATGCCGCAAGGGTGCTGATGGTTTCCTTCTTCCTGCCCATGAAACTGCAGGTGTGGGCGCTAATGGCCGCATGCCTGTACTTTATTGTCCGCACGTTCAGCATGAATCAGGGGGCGCCCGCTAAGCAATACCTAAGGGCACTAATGATTGGCAGCCCTTTTCTCTTGCTGCTGATAGCCATTCCATTTACCCCTCACGAATATCTTAAACAGCTTTCATCTCTTTGCCAGCACAGGGTTTCGCTATTGCTGATGCCTTTTATATTTGCCATCATCTCCCCCGGTTTTGGTTCTTTGATAGCAGGCGAGTTACTGTATTTTGTGTATGCATGTACCGTTGCATGTTTTGCTGCCAACGTGGGTTACATTTACCAGTACCTGCATGCTGTCCCCGGTTACACATTATCTCACGTTGCCTACCGGACATTGTTTCATCATTTCACCGACATACATCCTACTTACATGGGGATGTACCTGTGTTTTTCTATCAGCATACTATTGCTGTTGCCTGGCCATATTTCGCGGGCAGCGATCATTTTTAAGAATATGCTTCTCTGCTGCCTGCTTGCATTTCTGCTGGCGTTGAGCCCCAAGACGCCGCTGCTCGCATTGGTTGTTATTCTTATTCACTACGCACTATTTAACAGGGCCACCCTGTATAAGTATAAAGCGCTGCTTGCCGGATTGGTGGCCACTCTTGCCGCTGCATGGTTTTTTGTTCCTTTTTTCAGCCAGCGTGTCAAGGAGACTATACAGGGCCTGAGCTCGGGCAGCGGCAATACAGATAATTCCATTTCCATGCGCAAATTGATCTGGAATATGGATATCTCGCTGCTTAAGGAGTATTGGCTCAAAGGCGTTGGGCCAGGCCGGCTGTACCAGGTGCTGCAGGAAAGATACCTTGCTTATTCTCTCACTAATAATCTGCAGGTTGAATATTATGATACACACAGCGAGTACTTCTTCCAATGGGTGTCCTTCGGTATTGCGGGGATCGTTGTGAGTGGAGTAGTCCTTATTGTTCAGTTCCGGAAGGCGATCATGGATAAGGACCATGTTTACTTATACCTGCTCATTATTCTCTGTGCTACGTTCTTTACAGAAACTGTTTTATCCATGCAACGGGGTGTTATATTTTATGCTGTTTTTACTGCATTGTTGTTTATGAAATCCAATAATAAATCGTTTTCAACTCTGCATAAAAAAGGCATCCTCTTCACCCCACCCGATGAAAAATCGGGATAGACTTTCGCTAATGCACAACCCCGAGCCAAAAGGGGAATAACCATCCAGGCTATTGGGCTTCCTGCTTAGCCTGACAAAATAACCACCGATAATATTATTTAATTTTTCTCCAGTCTTAATACCTGCTGTTGTGCAGCAGAAACAGCTTTAAGAACATAAACACCAGCGGGAAGCCCGGGCAGGGAAAGAGTAACCGGTGGGTTAAATCCTTTGCAGAGATATAACCGGGTGGAATAAACCTTTCTTCCGGTCATATCTGCCAGACTGAAATCAACATTCTGTGTTGCATCAGGTGCGACTTCCAGCCTCAGTTCATTATTGAAAGGATTTGGGCTGGCGATCACCCAATTTGAAGGTGTAAAAGGGGCAGGTGTATCTTTTACATTTACGAGTTGTTCGGTACAGGTAAAGTCAGGTATACCGTAGCCAATATGGTTTGTGGGGGCGCTGTAAGCACTTGCACATCTTATTATCCCCTGTCGTATCTGGTAAGTTGTTGCATTGGGGTTAGCCTGCCATAAACATGCAGCCCAGCCTGCAATCTGAGGGGTAGAAATAGATGTGCCATCTAATGGATTATACCCGCCAGAAGGATTAATTGTCCATCCGCCATGCCCCATTCCGCATACATCAGGTTTTACCTGTCCTGCTGCATTAGGACCATAACCGCTGGCAGGCCAAACGGCGCCTGTAGCATCCACAGAGCCTATAGTCAGTGCGCTATCGGCATCGCCGGGGGTTAGTATCATATTCCAGCCGCCGCCGCCTTCATTACCTGCTGTAGCTACAAACAGTATGCCTTTTTTGGTGGCTATATTCGCGGCCTGTGCAGCAACAGTTGTTATGCCATTGAAATCTGTTGGGAAATTAAAATTAAAAGCGGGATCGTCGAATGTATTATAACCCAGTGATGTGGTTATAATATCGGCGCCGAGGCTGTCGGCACGTTCTGCTCCGCAAAGCATATTTACCAGTTCCACAACGTTTTCTCCTCCGCTATCCTCGGTAATATAAAGCGCGTAAGAAGCAAGCGGTGCGCTGCCTACATAAGTGCCGGGTACATAGCCAGCCATTGTGGACAACACCTCTGTGCCATGCGTATCTGAATTGTAAACGTTGCTGATGGCGAGGGTGAAATTGTGCACATCGAGCAAGCGGCCAGAAGACCTGAGGCTATCGAAGCCGGGATGGGTATCTGTTCCAATAAAACCGGCATCCAGCACGGCTATAAGCTTGCCGGCGCCTTTAAATCCGTTGTCGTGCAGGAAGTAACCGCTTACCATATTGGTCTGATCCCACGTGTAGTAGTAATAAGAGTTGTCGGAAGTCGTTTTTTTCGCTACAATTGCTGAGCCTGACGCAGATTTATGATGGAGGTCGGAACTATAATAGGCGAGGTATTTTGTGCTCCTGATAAACGGCTTGCCGTTAAGCGCATGAATTTGTGTGGAGTCTGAAAGCAGTATTACACAGAGGTTCAGCCAACGGCTCGATTCATGTAAGATGCCCCCGGTAAGATTCAGAACGCTATCTATATAGGCAGGGTTTACCGGCAGGTCGGTACTGTCAACAGGTATCCCCTGTAAGGTTCTGCGTGCCAATGCCCTGGAAGATAAATATACAATCGGGCTGCTGATGCTGTAAGGGGTATTGTTTTTGTCTGTAAAATTGACCTGGAAGGCATACTGGACAGCTGATGCCGTATCACATACCAAAAACACAATGACCAAAACGGCCCCAAGGACTTTCCTGCACATAAAATTAATTGTGGTCTATAGCACGCATTATTACACTGTAGCCATTCCTGTTTTGAGTGGTATCAGGCTTGCCCCAGGTATAGTGTGTCCATTCTTTGTAGATCATACCCACATTGCAGGCGTATACTTCTTTGGCATAGGTTCTGTAACCGGCAACAATGGAATCAACATTCTGGTAATTCACGTTTTCATCATTCTCCAGGCAGGTAACCGTATTGTCGAAATTAACGCGGCCGTTGAAATAAGAAAGGTGATAATTCTGGTAGGTATAATTCCAGTTATTCAGGTAAGCGTAAAGGCTATCCTGCACTTCAGCATATTGGTTGCCCGGCCATGTAAAGCCTTCAGAAATAGGGAACATCAGTTTGATATACTGTGTGCCATCCTGTGAATAAAGTAAGCTGTTGGCGGTAGGTGTAAGCAGAACAACCCTGCTTGGCGTCCAGTCAGACCCATCGTATGGGCGGTAATAAATATCAAGGATATAGGAAAGCCTGTTCCTGGTATCGGTGAAGGTATCTGAAACCATGTATTTCAACTGGCATTTGGATTCATATTTTGTGCCTGTAGAACCAAAATAATATATCGAATCCACGTCATAGGTAATATACTTTCCATAGTTGAGCGGAAAATAATTGCGGGTAGCATCGAGCGTACTTACAGTACGCTTTTTGCATGAATACATAGTGATCATACACATGATCACCAGCAAAAAAACGGGTAGTATCCTTTTTGTCATGAGATTCTTTCTGCCTTATTTAACGTAAATATAAGTAAAGAAATCAAAATAGCTAAAAAAAAGTGAGTCAGACGGCAAGAATATGACAAACACTAACCTGTGATTAATTATTGTCCGGGATTTGATCTTCGATTTGGCAACAGAAAATATGCTGCCGGTCGCAGACCTTCATTTTATTGGTGATTTAAGTTTTAAAAACTTAAACCAGTGGGACTTTATCTTAATCATTTGGAATATTACTATGGGTTCCAGAAAATAGATTTTAACTATAGGGGTTCATGGTGTTCTTTTATTGGAAAAAATATTTGCCTAAATCACCGGGAATGTTGTGACTCTCCCAAAAATTCACTTTTTATTTTGTCGAAATCATTGGGAATGTTGTGACTCTCCCTAAAAATTCACTTTTTATTTTGTCGAAATCATTGGGAATGTTGTGACTCTCCCAAAAATTCACTTTTTATTTTGTCGAAATCATTGGGAATGTTGTGGCTCTCCCTAAAAATTCACTTTTTATTTTGCCTAAATCACCATGATTATCGGCAGGCAAGCCGGGAATGTTTGACCTCTTCCCGGCCCTCTCCAAAAGGAGAGGGAGGTGTTGTGTTCTTCCAGCGACTATTTGATTTTCATTTTTTGTTTTCATGTTTGATGACGATTTTACAGCAATAATTATTCCGCAATTTTCATGCCGGAAGTACAAAGAGTTACCAACATTTTTTAGTGATTTGCGGGCATGGGTTTTAAGATTCAAAGCGTTAGGGTGAGCGGAATTTTGTGTATATCTTTTTGGAGTGCGTCTTGCTATCTGCCAACTGACAAAATGGTTGTGACAAGATGGGAGGAAATGTGGATGTTGTCAGGTGCAGGGTTGCTGGAAGCACAAATAGCAGGGGGAGACCTTTCCCAGCCTTGACGATGAAAAATCGGGATAGACTTCCAAGGGAGAGGAGATGTTACGTATGCGCGATTTTCCTGCGCGAGCTTGTTGGTGAAGAACACCAACAAGGGCGGAAATACTTCACATTTATCATGAATGAAGTATATTTGGTAACCGCTCACATCTATGAGCAATTATTGATCCGAAAATCTAACCATAATGTTTTATAGGCTGGCTTTTGCCCTTTTTGTTCCACTGCTGGTCATAACTGATAATTGCAATGCACAGGAATGGGTAAAGATGAATACTGGAGCGTACAGATTGAACTATTTGTTTTTCCAGGACTTCATTGAGATTTTTAAAGGGCCTGATTCAATTTACTATGTTGTTACCAGACATGAAAAAGACAAATACTGGCATAAAAGAAAAAAAGGGGAATTACTGGTAAGCAAGATTGAAGAACCTGACAGCATCTCCTTTGTTGCGCACCTAAATCAATATGCCTACAAGCCGAAAATTAAAATTAGAGGGGGCAAATATTATCTGCTGGGTGATCACCATTATGGGATGAGTTACCTGTATGTCTATGATTCGTCCTGGCAGCTCGCGCAATTCCTGGAAATTGAACTACCTGCTCATCAAGATGGCATTCAGGAATTCGATGTGCGAAAAGACGGTACTATTTTCTTCCTGACTCATCCTTACAAAGGTTGGAAGCAACCCAAAAATAGCAACTCGCTATTGAAATTTTCACCTGATGGCTCGGAGGAAGCAACACTTTTTTATGATACGACCCATCTGAGTGATCTGCGGGTTTCCGGAGATAGCCTGTTTTTTAGCCGCCAACGCTTTAAAATGATGCGTCCGAACAAATGGGATTCACCCATAGAAAGATTGTATTGCAATGGAAGTCTGAATTGTGTCGTGTCAGTAAGTACCGAGAATCATCCAAGACAAAAAAAAAGCTCAGAGGCTGATACTTATTTTGCTGATATCCCCCAATATTATAACTCCTATACTGATTCTGGTTGGAGCTTTATAATTAAAACAGAAACGGTTCCAGAACATGATTCTATAAAGCTTGTACTTTACCCTTCGACAGGTGAAAACAAACTATTAAGAAAATGGGAAAGGACCAGTAATTCAGGCATATTCAGCGTCCGTTTACTCGGCCACTACTATTTCGCCGCGGATGGCCTGCCTTGGATATTCTATAATGTATTTTACACAGACAGGCATGAGGATATCTTCTTTGAACGTATAAATCTATAGGCAATTGAAATTCTATCCCTGTTCTTCCAGATGTTCCGAAGGGCATCCGGAAGTGGAAATGGAGCACTGTTTGTAACGGGACTTCTCGGTTCTCCCGGATCGCCTGACAGAGGCAATGTTATCCTGATGAACCTTGATTATTGCCTTCTCTTTTCTCTTCCCATATTTTCGGGTTTCTGCTTGTATGGATTACTGCAAAAACCTCTACTGTCAGTTTGGTGTCATCAACAATAAAATGAACAAGAAAAGGGAATTTTTTAATGAGCATGCACTGCACATCGGTGTAACGAATCGAGTAGGCAAGAGGATGTTCCTTCAGTGTGTTGATTTGTGATTTCGCCTGTTTTTGAAAACGGCCGCCCAGCCCGTGCGATTGCTCATTGTACCAATCGGTAGTATCCTGGATATCCTGCAACGCGCCAACATCAATTACCAATTTATAAGCTTTCATTTATGGCTTCAGCGTTTTAGAAGCTTCGTCCCAATCTAAAAGTCTGGCTGGGTTTTGCCTCGCCTTTTTAACGCGGTCGAGTACCAGCGTTTGGTGTTCGCCGGGAATATCCATATTGCTTTCCCAAATTGCATCACTGATTTTCAACTTTTCTTTTGGAGAAAGTTGCTTAATAGTGTCAACAAGCTGCTGAAAATTCAGATTGACATTTAGGTGTATGCTGTCCATGAAGTATTAACCTTGTTTAGCAAATTTAGTCAAATTTCAATTGTCACACCATGCTGCCAATATTTCACCCCCCAAAAGATACCCACAATTTTCACAACACCACAACCACAATTCCCTCAATAATTTAACCGCACTTTTCCGCAAAAAATGTGGGTAACTCACCAAAAAACCGGCACACAAATTGCGGCCTTACGTGTTGGATGATGTTGTGCGCCGTTGCTCTGCCATTTTGTTGCAGACTAAACTGCCATCTGCTACCGGTTATTAAGTCGTAAAATAGATTCACCGTGTCCCTCCCGATAGCTATCGGGATTCATCGGGAGGACGGTGCAGGAAAATAGAAAATAAAATTTCGGGGAGAACCCCAACATTCACGTATTTTTAGGCAAATAAAAAAGTGAAAGAGCCCCCCGGCAACCTATAAACTAAATCTATAAATGCCAGAACCGGTAATATCCACATAAATTACTCCCGTAAAAAGCTTATCCCGTCGTGGCGGATGGGGTGATGTTTTTCCCAGGTTTTATTGATTATCAATCAGATATGGAGGAGCAATCCACAAAAAAATGTAAAAATTGGGTGATGATTTTGAAAAGATTGTTGGTAACTCGTAGTGGCACTACCCACATCTGCCCTATGTCCTTGGCGGGTCTGCCATCGCAGACCTTGTGTGTAGTAGAGACCTGTCGACACTTGCCGACAGGCACGCGACAGGCAGGTCTGTTCGTCGCGATAGCTATCGGGAGGGTAGAGGTGTACCGTCGGTAATACTTCAACGATAAATTTCCCAATATTCTTTTGGCGTGACAATTCTGGTTTGTCCAAAACTGCTCATGTTAAAATGTTTGGTATTGCCGGTGATCAGAAAATCGGCTTTGCAGGTTGATGCAAGTTCGAGGAATTTATTGTCGCTAAGGTCTTTGATAATTTTCAATGTTATTTGTGGGATATACATTGTCGCAATTTTGTCAACGAAGGTCAGCAATCTTCTGCTCTAAAACTAAATCCGGGGTATTTAGAAAACTTAGCCCGGTTTAGTACTTCGTCGTATTCGCTGAAAACCTCATCAGATATACACCAAACTTTATTTTTATCGGGGAATACTTCGAAAATGATACGGAAGGGAAATGACTCCTGTATGAGCGCGGATACTAAAACATTGGTATCAATGACGAGCCTTTGCATTTTCTCTTACGGCTTTAACTTCTGCGTCTATTTCATCCATTGTCATTTTGTCGAGCCCATACTTTTTTGCTTGCTTTACACATTCTTTAAGGGTTTGCTGCGCCATTTTCCTGTTAACGATATCAATGAAATCATGAAAGGAAAGCGCGTCCTTTTTCAGGCCAAATTTTTTGTAATCTACATCTGAAATAGAAACATTTAGCGTTTTCATACTGGTATTATTAATAACTGCAAAGTTAGGGAAAACTCAGGAATTAGTAAAAGCAAAAACGCCCCTGCTGCTTTCCGTCTATCGGGGCGGCTATGTTGATTTTGTTCTTGCCGGCTGCTGCATTTCAGTTTTCAATACCCTGATCCGCCACGGCGAGACAGGTTGCCGCAGGGTTCTGAAGGGAAAACCCGGCTGAGACGGAAGGTCATTTTTTGACAACAGGGACATAACTCTGAATATACAGACACAACAGAAGACAGATGATGGCAAAATTATTCCTGCCAAGGCGTTTCACATTTCCATCCGTCAGCCTTTTTTACAAATGTTGCAATGTCAGTCATTGTGCCTTCTTTATAGCAATGGGGCTTCCAGGCTCTTAAGAAATCGCTATAGACTATTTTTTGCGTGTACTTTACTGTACATACCTGGTTCCCCTTTCCGTCTGACTTTGGTTCCGAAATGGAACTGATTTCAATCGGCATAATATCACCTTTGAAATACAAATAGTTATTTTCTTCTTTAACGAAATATGGTTCTCCTTTTTTCAGCACCTTGATTACAAAATTGTGTTTATCATCTTTTTGGGAATTTGTTCTGGCAGGCCGGCTCAACGCAATAAACCCCGTTTTCTTTAAAGCAGCTACGTTTTCGGGTATTGCACGGTCGTCAACCAGTTTATTGAGTGAGAACATTTCAGAAAGCTCCCGGTATATGGTTTGTCCGATTTGATTTTTTGCGTTTTCTTTCGAAGGTCCGCCTTTGGCCTGAGATTGATAGAACAGGCACACCGCCAACAAGGTTAAAATGGATAGTCTGGTTTTCATTTTTACTGTTTTTAGTACAACTAAAATAATCAATAAAAATAAAGGAAAAGTTAATTCGGGGAATCTGGGCGGATTTCACTTGCGCGAGTAGTACTCACATTTTTACTCAATTGCAATCAGGACGATTAACGGTGCCCCTTCGATACCTCAGGACAGGCGTTGCCGTGATTGCCGCATTGCAGCACCTGTGCCCGGAAAATAAACCATTAAATTGTATATCCTCTCTGTATCACCCCACCAGCCACCACATCCTCGCCTTCATAGATCACGGCGCTCTGGCCGGGTGCTATGCTGCTGACGGAGTGGCGGAAATTCACATTGATACCGCCGGGCACATTGGTGAGTATGCTGTCCATGCCGGGGTCACGGTAACGGATCCTGGTTATGGCTTCCATACCATCGGGTATATGGTCGTACTTTACCATGTTGAGACCGAATACGGTCATTTGGTTTTGCTGCAATTCGTGGGCTTCGCCCAGTACCACGGTATTTGTTTCGGGGAGTATGTTTGTCACAAACATGGGTTTTCCGAACGCTACATCAAGCCCTTTGCGCTGGCCTATGGTATAGAAGGGGTAGCCATGATGCTTGCCTACCACCTGTCCACCTGCGAGTACAAAATCACCGCCATCCACCCTGGCTTCGAGGCCTTCAACATTCCTTTTCAGAAAACCACGGTAGTCGTTATCGGGCACAAAACATATTTCGTAGCTCTCGGCCTTAGTGGCCAGTTCTTTATAACCCATATCAGTGGCTAACTGCCTCACTTCAGACTTCAGCATATCGCCCAGCGGGTAAATGCTCCGGGAAAGGCAATCCTGGCCAAGACCCCAGAGCACATAACTCTGGTCTTTGGTAATGTCGCGGGCTTTTGATAATACAAAACGGTTATTTTCTTCCCGCACCTTTACGTAATGGCCTGTGGCTATGAAATCACAGTTAAGGGCATTAGCACGTTTGAGGAGCGCGGCCCATTTGATATGTGTATTGCAGAGGACGCATGGATTGGGTGTGCGGCCGGCAATGTATTCTTCCACAAAGTTATTGACCACATGGTCGCCGAATTCTTCGCGTATATCCAGTATATAATGCGGAAAGCCATGTTCTACTGCCGCCATGCGTGCATCGTTGAAAGAATCGAGGTTGCAGCAACCTGTTTCCTTTTTACTTCCGCCTGCTGAGGCATAATCCCATGTTTTCATGGTAATGCCCACCACATCATAACCCTGGTCGTGGAGCATGAGGGCGCTTACGGTACTGTCTATACCGCCGCTCATTGCAACCAATACCTTGCCTTTTTTGCTCATAAGAACTATTCACCCCGACCCTCCTGAAATTTCGGGACATTGTGCCGGGAGGTGTTTTTAAATAAAAGGCAAAGATACGGATTAGTAAAAGAATGGGTGTTTGGCGGTGATTATAGGGGTATAGACGGGAGCAAATGGTATCTTTGGCACCTGAAAGGAAATGCCATGACAAAGTATATTGTATTTGCAAGTGTTCTGGTGCTTTGCTGTAGCTTTACTATTTGTGATAAACTGGAGGAGCAAAAGGATAAGACATGGAAGTTATACATCTACCCTTTTTGCGAGGATACCACTACCTACGTAGTGCGGGATTGCAGGATCAAACCTGCTTATAAAGAAAGGGATTACGTAAAACGTAGTCCGTGGAAGAACCATCCGATCGAGTATATCTATATGGAGCATTTTTTCATATCGGGAGTGGAAAAGCAGATTTCAACTTATAGCTACAGGAAGGAGGGCGGAAAACTGATCACCAGGTATACCGATGAAAATAAGTATGATGGGGGGCGGTCAATGTACGTATCGAATACCCGGATGTGCGAAGCAAAGAGCTATACCTTCAGTGATTCGTTGCACCTGGGGGTTGATTACTTTAAGAACGGCGCAATAAAAAGCTATCGGATGGAGAATTGGAATACCGGTGATGCTGTCGCGATGGAATGGGACTCGCTATACCAATACAAATGGCAGGGGAAATATAAGAGCGGCGGAGTTGTGGATACGTTGCAGAGTTTTGACGGTGGCACAGAGACGATTAAAATCATAATACACTCGAGTGAAAAAAAGGATGGTACATGGATAAAATATAACCGCAAGGGTGAGTTGATAGAACAAAAGAAATATTAATAATTAATGTAAATAAGGTCTGGCAGGGGCTTTAGTAAATGATTCCCATCATTCCGACTTGTATGAATAAACAGTATTTTTGAGCCTTTATTATTATATGCAACAATCAGTTAAATTTCCATCAGGTACAGTAAAATATATATTTCAAAGCAATTTTGAAGAATTATGGAAGACGTATGACAAGCAGCATACTGTCATTATTACCAACGATCATATAGCCCGGCAGTATGCCCACCTGTTCAAGGCACATAAAACACTGGTGATACCACCAGTGGAAAGCAGTAAGGACATGCGTACCATTGAAACCCTGGCAAAAGAACTGATGCAGCTGGAAGCAACCCGCAAAACAACACTAATAGGCGTAGGCGGCGGAGTGGTGACCGATATAGTGGGGTTCCTGGGGGCGATATATATGCGTGGGGTTTCTTTCGGGTTTGTTCCTACAACACTGTTGGGGATGGTGGATGCCGCAGTGGGCGGAAAGAATGGAGTGAATATGGGACTGAACAAGAATATTCTCGGAACCATAAAGCAACCTGAATTTATTCTGTATGATACACGGTTTCTGCAAACGTTACCTAATAATGAATGGAGTAATGGTTTTGCCGAAATCATAAAATACGCTCTTATTTTCGACCCAGCCCTTTTTGAGGAACTGAGCAGCAATACCATTTCGCACTACAAACAAAACAAAGCAGCTCTTATTGCGCTTATAGAGAAGTGTGTGGCATGGAAGAATAGCGTGGTAACCGGTGATGAACATGAAAGGTCGCGCCGCAAACTGCTCAATTTCGGCCATACAGCCGCACATGCCATTGAGAATGTGTATGAACTGCCGCATGGCAAGGCCGTGGCCATTGGTATGGTAATTGCCTGCATGTTATCTGAGCATGTTGCAGGACTGAATCCTGAAGTGAGCAGGAGGCTTAAAACATTATTGCAGCAATACCACCTTCCTGTGCGGCTGAATATTGACGCCCAGAAGGCAATGGACATACTAAGAATGGATAAAAAACGCATGGACGGCATGATAGATTTCATAGTGCTGGAAAGGATAGGGCAGGCTGCAATTCACTCATTGCCTTTTACCATTATTGAAAAAGCCCTGACCGTCTATGAAGGCAACAATTGAGCCCGGAAATATCAATGGCGCCATAAAAGCTACGCCATCGAAGAGCATGACTCAGCGGGCTTATGCGGCTGCTTTACTGCATAAGGGTAAGACCATCATTTACCATGCGGGGTCATCTGAAGATGAAAATGCTGCCCTGCATATTATTCAGCAATTGGGCGCCAAACTATTGGATACAGATTTACCCATTCTTGAATCAGGAGCTATACTTTCAGTGACAAGTAATGGAGTGTACCCGGTATCCAAAACCATTAATTGCGGAGAAAGTGGTTTGGCGGCGCGCCTGTTTACGCCTATAGCGGCTTTAAGCAATGAGGCAATAACAATAGAAGGAACCGGCAGCCTGCTGCAACGGCAGATGACAGGTATAGAGGATGCCCTTGGGCAGCTAACAGTATCAATTCAAGGGTTTAACGGCCATCTTCCTCTTACGGTAAATGGACCGATAGTGCCGGGAAATCTGCAAATCAATGCGGAAGATGGTTCTCAGTTACTAAGCGGGTTATTGTTTGCATTGAGCAGTTGTGCCATAAAGCCGGTTACCATAAAAGTATCGGGACTTAAAAGCAGCCCGTATATAGATATGACACTGGATGTGCTGAAAGTTTTCGGCAGGCCCGTGGAACATACGGATTACAAAGAATTTCGCATCAACCCGGCAACATTTAGCCACAACGAAAATATTGAGATTACCATTGAGGGGGATTGGAGCAGCGCAGCAGCCATGCTGGTAGCAGGCGCAGTTGCGGGGCAGGTGACTATTCAAAATTTAAATATTAATTCAAAACAGGCCGACAGAGCTATTCTGGATGTACTCGAAACGGCAGGCGCAGTAGTTGTCATTGAAGGGGATAGTGTGTCAGTGAAGAGATCGCCTTTGCGGAGTTTTGATTTTGATGCCACTCATTGTCCCGACTTGTTTCCTGTGCTTTCTATATTGGCTGCATGCTGTAATGGGGATAGTACTATAACAGGTGTTCACCGCCTCTTTAATAAAGAAAGCAACCGGGCTGAAAGCATCTCTGAAATGCTGATGAGTTTTGATGTGCCTTATTCCATTGAAGATGATGCCCTTTGTATTAGGGGTGTGCGGAAATTGCAAGGTACAGTCATTGATTCGTTTCATGACCACAGAATAGTGATGGCCGCAGCAATCGGGGCATTGAGGGCAGGCAGCCGTGTTGATATTTTAAATGCGGAGTCGGTGAATAAATCCTATCCGGGCTTTTTTGCAGATTTATCGTTGTGCGGAGGAAATTGTAAATTAGCGTAAATAATTATCCGTCACAATCTAATCATGAACACATTCGGCACAGTATTTCGCGTTAGTATTTTCGGTGAATCCCATGGCAAATGGGTGGGGGTGGCGATTGATGGCTGCCCGGCAGGTATGGCCCTGTGCGAGGATGACCTGCTTCCTGACCTTGCAAGGAGAAAGGCCGGAGCGACAGGTACTACTCCGAGAAAGGAAGACGATATTCCCATATTCGTGAGCGGGATATTCAATAATAAAACTACAGGGGCGCCACTTACTATCGTTTTTGAAAACAACAACACACGTTCCGGTGATTACGATGCTATTAAGGAGACGCCCCGCCCCGGTCATGCTGATTTTGTGCTTAATAAAAAATTTAATGGCTATAACGACTACCGGGGTGGCGGACACTCATCAGGCAGGCTGACGGTGGCGCTGGTGGCTGCGGGTGTGGTAGCAAAGAAAATACTGGACAGCATCACCATTGACGCAACACTCATTGAAGCTGGCGGAAATAAGGATATTGAAGCCGCAATAAAAAAAGCTGTGGAAGACCAGGATAGCATAGGCGGAATAGTTGCGTGCTCCATAAGGGGTTTGCCAGTAGGGGTAGGGGAACCGTTTTTCAATTCGGTTGAGTCGGTTATCAGCCATGCGGTTTTTTCGATCCCTGCCATAAAGGGGATTGAGTTTGGCAGCGGATTTGCAGCAGCGGGTATGAAGGGAAGCGAACATAATGATGCTATCATAGATGTGAATGGTGCTACAAAAACCAATAACGCAGGCGGCATCAACGGCGGCATAAGTAATGGCAATGAACTTTACTTCAGGGTGGCGGTAAAGCCCACCAGCAGTACCCCTCAACAACAAAATACCTGGAACACCACAACTCAATCGGTTGAGCCATTTACTGTAAAGGGCAGGCATGATCTGTGCATAGCTATTAGGGTGCCAGTTGTGTTGGAGGCAGTTACGGCTATTGCGTTGGCAGATTTGGTGATGAGTGGTAAAGCAATAAAGTGATTTTTACAATTGCTCACTTGGTAAGTTGTCCCTTATTGGCATTGCTTTCTTCTTCCACACCAGATATACAATGCCCGCTATCATTCCCAGCAGACCACCCAGGTAGCTGAAATTATGTATGGAGCCAACTACAATAAATGAGCGTTTATCAACAAGGTTTGAAGGCAGCCACCAGTTCACGCCTATATCAGCCAGTATAAACGTACCATAAAGATAACCCACAAAGCCAGTGACAATGGCAACGCAGAATGTTACAAGGAATGCTTTTCGTACAGAAGTACGCATTTTTTTGTGGTCTTTGAAGATGAAGCCGGTTAATCCTAAAACTATCCCGATGATAATACCTGTCCAGTAAGTAGCGAGGAAACCTACCACCGCAACTGCTGATCTGATGTTGCTAAATTGTTCGGGGTTGAGGCGGAATTGGATGAACTTGAACTTTGTATAATATTCGGGAGCGATGGTGTAGGTCACCTGGTCGTGCAAAATGCCATAGATGCCAGCGAGTAGCATGCCGGTAATAAGTATTTCACCAAAGACTACCGTTTTCTTCATAGGATGCAACAAAAATCTTTTTACAAGAATCCGCTTATATTCAATAAACTACAATCCAAAGTACAAATTCCCAATTACAAACTCCACAGAAACCCCACTATTAACGCAGTTTTATAAATAAATCTATCGGATACTAAGTCAGGAAACGTAATTTTAAGCCAAATTTAAATTCCGGAAATGAAGCGTTCTTTTATTCTTATTCTTGCCATACTGTTTAATGTCACTTGTTTTGCCCAGCGTATCACCAGGGTTTCTGCCCGGCCTGTTCCGGTAATGAGCTTTGATCAAAATGGAAGGAATAGCGCCAAAACTACCGGCGCAGGAAGCACTTACACTTTGAAAAACAGGCCTGATACAGCAGCAAAAACCATTTACTTAGTAGGCAGCCGCGACAGCGGATATGTTACCGGCACCAATTATTGGGGCGATAAAGCTTTTGCTGAGCGTTATGATATTACTGACAGCGCCAGGAATATGCAGGTGATAGGTGTGATGGCGCAATTTGCAGGCAGGGTAAACCCGGCATCTGCTCACTCGGTTAACTTTAAGGTGTGGGACCAGGGCGGATGGCAACCAATCAACGGGACTCAATTTTATAACGGGTTTCCTGACATTGTATTAAATGCCGTTAATGTACCTGTGACACAAATAGGGATAGGCGTAACATCCGATACACTGAAAACCTACTTATTTTCAACGGGAACCGGAGATATTTCCACCTCCTTCTTTGTTGGTTACAGTATTGATTACAATTTCACTTCGCTCAACGGCGACACGCTGGGGCTGCAGAGTACCTGGAACGGGTACAGAAAACCAACAACCATGTACACCCTGAAAATTAATATTTCAGACTTCGGAGATACCACGGAGGATTATGTTTTCAATGTTCAGAATGCAACACAAGGATCGGATAATATATGGTACGACAATTATTCACAGAATGATTCGCTGCTCAATAACCTGATCATTTATCCAATAGTTGTTGCAGGTTTCCCTACAGGCACCAAAGGGATCACCAGGAATAATTTCACTTTCTATGGCAATTACCCTAACCCCGCTGTGAACAGTACCAACATTAAGTTCTCTCTCGCCGCCGGAGCAAATGTAACCATACAACTTATGGATATGGCCGGAATAGTATTGAATACCATAACACAAACAGGACTTTCTACTGGTGAACATATTATTCCCATAAATACCGCTGGTTTACCCGCAGGTGAATATCTGTATCTAATACGCACATCACAGGGTGATGGGATAGCAGGGAAGATGGTGAAACAACCCTAAATCCCTAAGGGAGATGCTACTTAATTCGTGAGTCCTGCGTGAGGTTGTTTGTGATGGACATCAACAACGGCGGAAGTTCCTGCGTTAGTAATGGCTGATTTTAGCGAAAGGCTACCGGCTTTTACCTCCTAAACGTAGTGGTGCAGGTGCCGGATATGCCCGTAGGAGAATAGGTGTAGATTACTGTATCGTGCGCAGGATAATGAACAAACGTACCAGATGGGCCGGAGCCCCCCAGATTGGTAATCTGGCCTGCGGCACAGTTCAGGGATGCATTATAGACTGATGAAAATGGTGTATACAAACCCACCTTGTTATCGGAATAGGGCAGACCTGCGGTGATGGTACCACTTGTATGTACGCCTGTTTCGGGGCCGCTATAGCTGGTGCATGTTGTGGTAGTCGTATAGTTGCTGCCGCTGATGCCGAGCGCGCAGGAATTCTGCATTACCAGATTGATTGTCGTGGTTTGGGTACCTGCAGATGCTGACGAAGCGTGTATATTGATTGGGTAGGTGCCGGCGGTTAGGGTAGCTGGTACGTTCAGCGTGCAGGAGGTACTAAAAGAGCCTCTTCCTGTATCGTTGGTAGTAGCTGCGGTCACGCCGGAAGGCAATCCATCTACAGAAAGTGTTACCAGTTCAACTGGTCCAGCCACATAATTTATTGACACAGGCAGGTTTAAGGTTTGCGGTGCATTTGTATAGGTGCAGTTGACGTCGGAAGCAACTAAATTATACTGGCTGGCCTGCTGCGGTGTAACAATAACATTGAAGTGTAATGTCTTTTTCTGTGCTGATGCCGACGTGGCCTCCACAGTTATCTGGAACTTACCCGCGGTCATCATATGCATGTCAAGTACAAACTGGGGGCCGAAAGTGGGTGTGCCTGTAACAGAGGGTGTTGTAATCGTCACGCCTGCCGGCAGATCCCTGAGCGTAATGGTGGCTGCATCCTGAACGCCAGATACAAATAAGACATTGTAAGCGATATACACATTGGTATCCTTGTATTGAGGAACTGTAACGTCGCTAAGGCCATTTACTGTATAAACCATTTTGTCGGAATTGCCCTGGTTTTTATGGCAGCTTATGAACAGCAACAAGATGAGCAGGAATGAAAGAAGTTTCATAAGGTATTTTTTTCAAAGATAAATAAATATGGGTTTATTTTCAGGTTTTTTGACAATTGTGTGTGGCGGTTTAGGTTGTTCCGGAGTTGGCTACGGGGCATGGCTATTGCTGAAAACTGAGCCAGTGCGGAAAGGCCTCACCCCATGAGCTTCGCTCCTTCACTTGCGTTCACTCCAAAGGAGAGGGGGATGTTACGTATACGCGAATGTCCTGAGCGAGGTTGTTGGTGGGGACACCAACAACGGCGGAAAAAATTCATAATATTGCATACATGAAATACGCACATTTAGCAATAATTTCTATTGCGCTGTTAATAGGATGTAAATCCTCATCTTCATATGACAATGTAAAGGTGGTTCATGATACTGTGTATCAAAGAATCTATGAAAGAAGAATGCTATCGGGAACAAACAAAGACTCACTAGTTTTTAGAGTTATGTCTTATAATGATACGTTGGCTTATACTGCGCTATTATCACTTTTTCTTGAGTATAGAAATGAAAATGAGTTTCTGCCATATGCTCTCCATATGGCAAACAGTAAAAATTTTCCTGAAGCGTGCTTTGAAGTTTATTTCATACTGACGAATTGCTCCGGGTTTGCAGCAGTCGATGAATTACCAGTTAAAGAGAAATATCTTGCCCTATCCTTTTTAACCAAAGGGGTAGAAGCAGGTAACTTGAATTGTAAAGGCGAAATCAATGCTTATATCGGCAGGAGGGCGATTAAAGTGCTCGATCACAATGAATATATGCAATTGTATTTAAAGGAAAAGTAAGAATGTGGCTTTAGTAACGGACAGATGAAGGATTTCCTTCAAATAATCCGAGCCAAAACAATGCGTTTTTCGCCGACTTATATCGTTTATGTAGAAATAAATTTGCTCAATAAAACGACAAAGTTTGAAATCTTATCTTGGCGCTAAATGTTAGGTTCCTCTTTTGGGTAATGTCATTGACTCAAGAGTTTTGTCCTTTGTCGTGCAGTGCGATACCTTCGGCATCGAACTCATTTTAGATTCATTTTACTATAAACGTATGACCCTGTCGGGGTCACCTCTCGTTAAGTCAATGACATTGCACTTCTAGGGGTTCAGGGGTTTTAAGGATTCACGGGCGTCTCCATCATCTTCCTGTAAGCTTTAATAAATATCGCTCCCAGGTTCTTATAGGGCGGCACATAGTCCGAGAATTTCTCCAGTGCATCCGGTCGCTTTTTGAAGTATTCATCCAGTTCGCGCCACATGGTGATCCAGTTCACGTCAGTGCCTTCCAGCAACTTTGTGTTCAGGGTTTTAATGATGGGCTCGTTTACCACCATTACCCCGGTTTGTTTTGACGAAATAATATGTGCATTGGGCGCATGGTCCAGCACAAGCGCGAGGTTGTGGTACCCGCCACATGAACCAAGTATCACTATTTTGACCAGCGGGGTGAGCCGTGCAAGCGTTACTGGCAGATGATAACTATGCCCGCGATGTATGACTATAGCGGGATGTATATTGCTGTCATCGAGGAATTTAGCCAGCTTGTTCTGTGCTTCTTCATCTTCCGGTTCCTTAAGAGGCAGGTTGGCGTATATCACTATACGCTTGCCGGTTACAGATGATATTGTGGTCCAGTATTGTTCGTTCATCACTTTCCAGTTTTTGTCTTTACGGAAGGTCTCCATAAAGCTTTCGTAGGAGTCCTGACCGTCTTTATCGCCGTAAAAGAATACCTGTTGGTAAACAATGCCCGAGTCATTGACGAGGTCTCTGAAAGGTACCTTATTGATAGGAGGCAAGCGCAGCCTCGAAGATTCAACTACAGCGCCCGTATCTATGTTCGATATCTTATTACCCTCTATCAGCATAGCCAGCAGGCTGTAAACGATCATGCCCTTCTTGCTTCTTTCTTTGTAGGAAAGCTCATAGTTTTCCTTTACTTTTTTCTCTAAGTATTCAGAAAGGGCAGAGTCCGCGATGCTGCCGAAGGCATCGGCTACATCCACTGCGTCTTCCAGGTCATCATCCCTGCCATGCTCCAGTCCGCTTATGAAATCATTCATGACCGTTGTTCTTACGGTGTCGTCCATTGTATTCAGGAAGGCGGACAGTGTATTGTATCCCGCACACATACGGATGAATGTACGGAAGTGATCGTAACCAAGGCTGTCGAGCAACTGGTCGCCTTTCATTGGTTTCATCCTGTCCATCATTCGCCTGAATGTGCCCAGGAAGCTGCTGGTGTATATTTCGTTCTGTCCGTAAACAAGCACATAATATAATGAAGTGGGTGGCAGACTGTCTATGCACCTGAAACGGACATCGTCTTTTTCTTCATGCAGTTCATTCAGCGGTCGCACATAGTTGTTGAGCGCCCGGTATTCCAGTTCATCCAGGTAAGCTTTTCTTCCAATACTGTCGCCCTCCAGTTTCAGCCGTACCAGGTTCTGGAAATAGACAGCCGGATGTGCGGCTATAGTATCTATTTCTGCAATTGTCTTTCGTCCGTAATATACATCGCTGAGGAACGGGAAAGCTTTGGGTGGTGACTTGGACCAGGAGGCAATTTTTACAATTGCCTGCACAAAAGGATCATTTGTATTAAAGACTGCATCGCGCAGCAGGTTATTGGTGGAGGTTGCGTACCTGAAAACAAGATCGGGCGCCAGGTGAGCAGCATCAATTATTATATGATAGGCGAAGGTGTCTTTGGCAAATTCCGTCAGCCTTTTTATCATCATCAGCGGGTCGGCCTTGCCTACCTGCGTATATATGTATGCCCGCACATCGGGGTGGTTATCCATCAGCACCTGGCTGTTGTCAAGGGTGTAGATGCTGGGGTTGGTAACCGTGAATGCCATCAGTTTATTTTCGTTGGCGGCTATCAGCATACCATACATATTGGCTACCAGCTCTTTGTAATACATTGGGTTGGGCCTCACATCGCCGTTATATCGCCGCATCATTTCCCACACTGCCCGCAGGCAACGTTTCTTATGCTGGTCGTCAGTATTCGGGTCGCGGCTGTTGGCGGGCATGTTCTCAATCATCACCTGAATACTGTCCACCTTTTTTATCAGCGCTGTGCTTAATATAGCAGTCAGCGCCGTGTCTCTACCGTACCGGACAACGGAATCTTTTCTTCCGTCAGCCATGTCGGCTTTTTGTTGTTCATTATTTATTTTATCATGCCAGATCACGCGGCCCATAGGTATGGGCTTAAAGAGGGTATCTATCTTGTAGGGGTTGGGTTTGGTGGTGTCTTTTTTCTTATAGGGGTTCACATGAGGCGGCGGCGGAGGCTTTGGCACATGCACCGGAGGCGGATGTGGCGCAACATGCTGCTGCCCCAAAACACAATTTCTAAGTAGCAATAAGATGAGGAACAGTAAGTTGGATCTCGTCATAATATCCTGCTTAGCAGGCAGGCAGTAATATTTAACTCAAATATACTTTTTATAGTGTAAAATGAAAGGTTAAAAAGAGATATAGTCCTCAAGGGATCAATTTGTGACTTCATAGCAATGATCAATCTAGGAATATGAGCGCAAAAGTCATGGTTCCGCAACTGCGGACGCAGTTGTCGCTGCTTCCAATGACATGTATGGTAAATTAATGAAAATAAATACTTTACAATTTACACGTTTTGTTACGCCCTTATTATGTGAGGTTGATTCGTTCCTCGCAATGACCCTCATTTATTAATAGAACATATTGGTTAAAACATGTCATTTTCAAATAGATTGTGTGCAACAAAAGGTTACTCACCATGACAAATATCTATTTATCTTCATCAATACAATTCATAGTTGTGTACTCATGCAAGTTGTTAATCAGGATCATCAACCAGGTCGAAGCGGCAGATGTTTGGACCAAAAATATTTTCTCTGTGGTGTTGTAATTGTTTCGTTCGCATACATCACAATGGTATCTTTATAAAAATTTAGGAATGAAATTTCTTTTATTATTAATGCTGGTGTTTGGTTGCGGATGGTGCTCTGCACAGGGTGGAAACCCACCGCCAGCTATGCCGGCAGATGCTGTTCCGGCGCGGTATATGCCGCTGCTGGTGCATAAGCGGGTTGCGCTGGTGATGAACCAGACATCGAAGGTGGGGGATTCGCTGCTGGTGGACATGCTTCTGGCACGGCATGTGGATGTGAAGCGGATATTATCGCCCGAACACGGATTCAGGGGTAAGGAGGATGCAGGCGCGCATGTGGACAATTCGGTTGACAGCGCTACCGGGTTGCCGGTGGTGAGTCTGTATGGCAAGCATAAAAAGCCTACTGCGGAGGACCTGGCAGATGTGGATGTGGTGGTGTATGACTTGCAGGATGTGGGGGTGCGTTTTTATACCTATATCAGTACGCTGGAGTATGTGATGGAGGCCTGCGCTGTATACCTTAAACAACTTGTGGTGCTGGACCGGCCGGACCCAAACGGATTCTATATAGACGGGCCGGTGCTAGAGGACGAGCACAAGAGCTTTGTGGGTATGCAGCGGGTGCCGGTAGTGTATGGTATGACAGCGGGGGAGTATGCGAAGATGATAAAAGGGGAGACGACCTCTCCCCGGCCCTCTCCGAAGGAGAGGGAGGTGTTAACTGACACGGTGTTGACCCACAAAAAGTTGTTGACGGTTATGGGCTCCCTGGACCTGAAGGTGATCACTTGCCTGAATTATGACCATCAGAAAAAGTATGAATTGCCGGTGGCGCCCAGTCCTAACCTGCGCAACATGGCTGCAGTGTATGCCTACCCAAGTTTGTGCCTGTTTGAAGGTACGCCGGTGAGTGTTGGCAGGGGCACGGATATGCCTTTTCAGCAGTGGGGTAGTCCGGAGTATCTTGGAAAATTTGATCATAGTTTTATACCTATGAGCAGGGAGGGAGCAAAGCATCCTCCTTATGAGACGGTGGAGTGCTATGGAGAGTTGGTAGGCAAGACTGCCGCGGAAGTACTGAAAAAAATTGACAACCGGATGCACCTGGATTGGCTAATAAAAGCTTACAATGCAGACAAGGATAAGGAGCATTTTTTCACGCCTTTTTTTGTGCAGTTATGCGGCACTACCAAGGTGCAGGAGATGATAAAGAGTGGCGCTACCGAAGAAGAAATAAGAAAGAGCTGGCGGAAGGATATTGAGGCGTTTAAGGTGGTGAGGAAGAAGTACCTTCTTTATTCGGAGTAGGGGCTTGATGATTGGAATTTGTAATTGGGGATTTGGAATTTGGATGATTTAGTAATTGGGAATCAGGGCTTGTTTTGGGAATTAGTAGTTGTGGAATTCGGGAATTAGTAGTTGTGGGATTTGTAATTTGGATTGGCTACCGATATCACATGTAATATGACAATGAGTTACCAATTTCAAACCAACCGCAATCCAAATTCCAAATTCCCACTTCCACAAAAGAAGCTATCCCAATTCCTAATTACAAATTCCCAATTACATACAAAAAATATTAACTCTTAATTGAAAATTGGTTTTTTGGGGAATGCCGGGTACGAAGGGGTGAAACGCAGTATTGGTGCAGGTTTTGTGGGGATTTGTCTGGATGGATAATAAAAATTATAATTACTTTTGCATTTTTCTGAAATAAATAACTTAATTTAGTAGTTCAATTTAAAACCGGAAAAATTCATAGATTATGAAAAAGCTGATACTCACTTGTGCCTTACTTACATCCGTAACGATGTTTTCTTATGGCCAGGCTCTGAAAAATGGATCTGAAAATACTGTAGCCACCAACCGCACCGCACCATCTGCTGAGCAGGCTGCTACCACACGTACAAAACAGTATGTAAAACAACTTGCTCTTAATGAAGATCAGAAGAAAGCTGTTTATGAAGCTGAGCTGGAATACATCAAGGCTGACCAGAGCTTCAGGGTAAATGGACAGGATGTTCCTCCCGGACCAGCCTACCAGATGATGATGACTCATGATCAGAAGTTCAAGGCTGCACTGACTGCTGACCAGTATGCGAAGTACGATAAAAGCAGGGCTGTAGCGGCTCCGGGCATGACTCCCCAGGGAAATGCACAACCAACACATTAATACTAGGGCTTGTCAGAAAATAACTTGTTCATATTGACTTGTTCTTTTCCATTTTTTCTGCGTTGTAAAATCTTTAAATATTCCAGATATTCGCAGGTTTTACGCCTTAAAAAAAAGAAAAATAACTTCGCCACTTTTGCACGACTTATTTCCTGACAAGCCCTTAAGTGCAATAATATTTTAAGCGCCCTGATTTTATCGGGACGCTTTTTTTATGCGATGTTACCACGACGGTTATTAATAAGAATACTTGCCAGCCAGAATGCTGCACCTGAAATAAGGAGTATTGATATAGCAGGCATGACGGAAGATAAATCGCCATTACGCAGAATGACCTGGTTAACAGCCTCCAATGACCAATGCAGCGGTGAAGCCATTGCCATTAGCTGCATAGTGTGCGGCAAAATCCCGACAGGTACCCAAATACCACCGATTGCAGAGAGAATAACAATAGAAACTGAGCCGAATGGCAATGCCTGGTTTATAGTTTTGAAGAGGGTGCCAACTAAGAATCCATATGCGGTGGCTGCAAAACCGATAGAAATAGCTATGGGCAGCAACAGCCATGAATGAAGGCCCGGGAAAAGAGCAGGCAGACCGAACAAAGGCATTGCCCACAGCCCGATGCACAACATGAGCATGAACTGGAGGGCGCAAATAAATGTGTAAAAAATGATTTTTCCCATAGCTACATAACTGGCAGCACTGGGTATCAGACTTATGCGCAGGGCGCTGCCGTCTTCCCGTTCGCGGATCATGTGACCGGCAATTGGGATAATAATAAAGAACATGCCGAAGATAGCCCATGCCGGTACATTGTGCTGAACAGAGCTGAGGTGCTGTGTGTATTTGGCTTTGTCGCTGAGGGGTTCTTCTTTAACGCATATTCCCTGCATCACCTTCCTGAGGTTTTCCTGGTTGCCGGTGTCGCTGGCGGGGTTTGAGTCATTGCTGAGCATAGCAAGGCGCTGCATGAGGATATTGGAGCAGGAATAAGCAATGTATTTATCAAGTGCTGAACTGATGGCAGTGCGGAATGCGGGTTTTGAGACGGGGTCGAAATAGAGGTGGATGTATATTTGTTCGCGCATGCCACGGATAGGGAGGCGGGCATCCATACCTGTTTTCCGGGAGATATCGTTTACCACAATATTGGCAGAGTTGACGATCTCTGCAGTGACACCGGATGGGATTACTATGCCTATTTTGTACTTGCCATCACCGAGTAGTTTAGTTACAACCTGTTCTGTAACCGGCTTGCCATCAATACTATCAACAATGCGGAAGTTTTTGCTTTGTTTGAGTCCGTCTGTTATCTGGCGGGCAAGGCGGCCATGGTCGTTATCGGCAAGGAGGAGGTCGAATCTGAGTTCCTGGTAGTCTTTGAAAGGGGCATCCTGGATGAGGGCCATAACAATGATCAATGCGGCAGGCATCACCAGCAGCAATAACAGGCCCGATATATCGCGCCGCATCAGTTGCCACTCCTTAATGATCGTTGCTGTTATTTTTTTCATTGGTTACTATTAATATTTAGTCTCTTACTGACCGGCCCGTGAAGTGTAAAAATACATCCTCCAGTCTTTTGCAATCTGTAGTGTTTTTAATAAGGTCGCCAGGTGTGCCACTTATAATAAAGCGGCCTTCATCAATGATCACTACCTCGTCACAAATCTGCTCAGCTTCATCCATGAGGTGAGAAGTATAAAGTATGGTCTTGCCCTGTAGCCGGTATTCCTTCAGGAATTCGAGTATCATAGCACGAGACTGAACATCAACACCGGCAGTGGGTTCATCAAGGATCAGCAGTTCGGGTTCGTGAAGGAGGGAAGCGATAATATTTGCCCTGCGCTTCATTCCGCCGCTGTAGGCGTTTATTCTTTTGTTTGCATGTTTTTCGAGACCAAGTCGCCCGAGCAGGTATTGGGTATGGGTTTTGATCTTGTAATTTTCAAGGCCGTATAGTTTACCTATGTACCTGAAATTTTCCATTGCCGTCAGTTCACCGAAAAGAGCAATCTGCTGCGGCACCATGCCTATCATAGAGCGTATGGCTGCCTTATCTTTGATACAATCTTTACCCCCGATAGCCGCAGTGCCGCTGTCTGGTTTTATAAGGCCGCAAAGAATATTGATACAGGTGGTTTTACCGGCGCCGTTAGGGCCGAGCAGACCTGCTACCTGATTTGGTTTAACATAAAATGAAAAGCCATCGAGCGCCGGAGACCAGGCGTCTTTATAGTTTTTGCGTATATCCTTTATTTCAATTGCAATAGACATAATATCGAGTAGCAGTCCGTCAAACCAAGCAAGAAAGAGGTTTCTCGCAAAGGCGCAAAGAAGAATTAAAAGTTGTGTCTAAACAAATACATTATACAATTTTCAAGCTCGCAAAGCCCGTATTTTATGCATAAAAAACTATCTCATTTACTTGTTATTGGGTTGGTACAAGCTCCTCTACTTTTGGTAGCTAAGGTCCTTTACCAGTTTTTCGGGCAACTGTGGTAGCAGGTGACGTGGTAACAGGAACGAAGTAAGCTCGGCCAGTTCTTTGAAAATGTAATGGCTGTCGGCTGCACCACGGAGGTATTCGGCTCCTGAACTACCACCTGTACCCACACGTTTGCCGATGGTGCGCTGCACCATGTGGATGTGCCGGTGACGCCACATGGACAGCAACTCGTCTATTTCGAGCAGAATATTGAGTAATTCGTAGGGGAGCTGCAGGAGCGGGTGGTCGCGGTAGAGCATGATGAAGAGTGCGTTCCTGCTGGCGTCGGCGCTGAAAGACCGGTATGCAGGGTATTTAGCATCTTCGATGAATATGTTCTCAAAAGCGACCAGATTTGGCTGCTCGGTTTCGGAAAGGCTTCCGGCGTATGCAATGCGATATTGTTTCCAGAAGGAGTTATCATTACCCTGCCAGTAGGCCTCGTCTTTTATAAATGGCATACGTTCCAGCCAATGGTTTATTAATACCAATAAAGATTTCTCATGCTCTGCCTGTTTTACTCTTTCCATATCAGCAGGTGTTAGTTGGTATAAATAGTATGCTTTGCCGTGGCGTTGTTCGTAATTGAGGCCGAGGGAGGCCTCGATGATTTTGAACTGAATGCTTTGAAAGCCGGACGCCGGACGAAGCAGATCGCGGAAGTCGAGGAAGTCGAGCGGGGTCATGGTTTCGAGTATGCCCATTTGCTGTACGGCCACTTCCAGAATGGCACAGATCCGTTTCAGGCGGTGAACGCTGTTATAAATATCGGGGGTGTTGTTGTGGATGTTCGGCTGTTTGAAAATACTGCGGACGATACCTAATTCATGAATTATTTGTTTGAACCAAAGTTCATAACTCTGGTGAATAATTATAAACAGCATTTCATCATCGGCTCTTATACCTTCTTTTGTACTTTCAGGTTGCTGGGCGTTAAGCAGTTTTTCAAGCTGCAGGTATTCGCTGTAATAAACCGGTTTGCGTTCCTTTTTTTCCATGGGCGAAAATTACCGCTTTAATTTTGAAAAATTGAACTTTCCGTCTCCTTACTATTTTTACCTTTGCTGAATTGTTAATTGCACGATATTTATTAAAAATTCAGGGAAAAGAGTAATTGAGTTATGAATAGTAATTTTTTGCCAAAAGTAAGTATTGATGCAATCAATGAGGCGAGTGGCTCGGGTGATTATGATGTTTTATATGATCTTCTGACACAGCCGTTGCATGAGGAATTGTATCAGCGAAAAACATTTGATTTCCTGGATGACCTTTCGGACGGGCAACAGTTATTGATTGCATTTGATTATGTACGCATGCAGGTTGGGCAGGGTGGATTTATCCAGTTTATTGAGAATGGTTATATAGGTTTGCTGCCTTCAATGATTGAGCAACTGGTAAATTTAGACGCAAAGGATATGGCTAAGGTACTTGATGATGTGCTTAAGGTGTATGTACTTAACCGGGAAATGCTGATACAACCAAGGACGGTGGAAGAATTTGCCCGTCTGTATGATGAACTGATTGAGTTTGAAGAAATAGAGGAGCGGTATAATAAATTTAAAGTATCAACTGAAAAAATGATGCTGGACTATGCGGTGGGGCATTTGGGAGAGTTTGTGGCTACAGCATAAGTTTTAAAGAATAATCAAAAGCCGGATTTCAAGCTGTTTATTTTATTCGCTATTTGCGTAGTCCGAAACCTGAAATATTCTCTTTTACCTGACGGGTATGCATCATTAAAAAGTCGCAGGCATTGCTTTTCATCCACCTTGTTTTATAATTTATAATTACTTCTCTGAAGTTCTGGTAATCCTGTTTCACTGTTGTGGCTCCTTCCTGAAAGGCGATAATCAGTTTAGTGAGGAATAATCTGCTTAATCCTGCTATGATAAGAACTACTAGAAATATATGATGGAAAAGAGCATAATCTAAATCGAAAAAGAATTTAAGACTTACTACTGTGAATTGTTCAATTTGTTTTCTAAGCATAACCGATCTTTTTATTTTTTTACCAATCTGTTGTTTCAACTTTTACAATTTAAAAACCATGCCAGATGAACCGGTAAATTGGTTCATGTGTAAATAAGTGGATCCAAGTATTATTGTGTTAAATTTGTAATGTACAACTCGCTGATGAAGGTTCTGATTATTGTAATGTCGTTGCAATTATTGTGTCTGTCTGGTAATTCCCAGGTGGTTAAGCATAAGTATAATACCGGCTTTACTGCAATAAAAAATTTTCAGTTGAGTAATAACAATGATAAAAAGGAGGAAATTATTCCACGGAATTTCTACGCTGCAAACCTGGGGTTTTTCTGCAGGCAGGAGATAAAGATGCAGAAGGTGCATGTGCCGGTTACTTTCAGGCTGGGGAGTATGGAATTTTGTAACAGGATGGAAGGGAAGGTGGGTATAGGTAGGTGAATTATTTTGTGTTAACATCAATCCGCTTCCAAAAGTTTTTGTCAATAGTATTTGTATCAATCTCAGGCATCCAAACAAGGTACCCTGTTATATTTCTTGCCTTACATATTTTATATTGAGGTAAGCCGCTGTCATAGGCTCCGCAACCATAATTACGCCGGACAATTTTAATTGATGGATTTTTCTTGTTTTCAAAATAAATTCGATCGGTTGTCCATTCGCACATTCCGCCAAACAATGAAACGACCATAATGAGGAAGGCAAATCCGGCAGCAAATATTATCAAAATTGATTTTCCAATGATTGCATTTGCAGGTTCCTTAGGATTAATGAATCTAAGTAAAGCTACGAACACTATTACGGGTATACCGAAAAATCTAATTTTGTAGAAAATGTATTGCGCGTTTTTATCAGCAAATTCCAAAGGTATAAAATGCCCGAGGATTGCGGCTCCTATCCAAAAGCAGAGTAAGAAAATTGAGATGCTAAAAATAATTTTGAAAAAGGTTTTCATTACGGTTGCTATCGTGTATGTGTCGTCCGCCTATCTGTCTGCGATTGTAGCATGTAAAATCAGAAGGCTTCAGATGGAGGAGTAAACTTAAAAAACTAATGGTATCTTTTCTAAGGTCGGCTATTTGCACTACTTCTTTTTTTATCCTTTCTTTTCCATAATATGAAAATAAAGCAACTACATCCTTCCACAAACCGAAATTCAAAACTTTCTCCATTACAAAAAGACTATTCTTTTCATAATCAATTGACTCAAAATCTACATCCCAGAAAGCTTTGGCTGAAATATCCGGTTTTTTAATTTTATTCATTTTATGAAGTATGAACTATTTAATAAAGTTACCTCTTTTATTTTAAATCCGGATACTGTGTATAAACCTGGCAACATCCCTTTACTGAACTATTTTGACCAAATGTCTGGGCAACTATTTTCAGGAAGGTACACGATTTGTGTCCAATTGGAATAAAACTGTTTAATCAAATTTAGTAAAATAATGATCAGCTCACATACCTAATTGCTGTAAAATCTGCGGTGGTACTTTTAGTCCGAACTGCCGCATGTGTTTTACCTGTTCTTTCGCTTTGGCAGTTTGCTGGGTTTGCAGGTAGAGCAGCAACAGATTGTTGTTGGCCATTTCGTTATCAGGGGTAAAGACCAGGAATGAATCCAGTTGGCTGATAGCGCCGGAAAAATCTTTCTTTTCCATATCAACACGTGCCAGGTAGAAGTGGCTTTCAAAATAGCCACTGGTATTTCTTTCAGTCAGCAGGTACTTCTCAGAGGCCATTACTGAATCTTCTTTCTGGAGCATAACGCCATAGTAATAATTGATGTATTTTTCATTAGGGTCGAGCCGGTATGCCTCACGGAATAGTGCATACGATTCCTTTGTGTCATCTAACCTTGCTGCAAGCATCATTTTGGCATAACCGGAGTGGGGAGATGTTTCAACAGCGTTGGTCCAGAAAGCCAACCTGTCCTGAAAATTTTCCTGGTGGATAAAATTTATTATAGCAAATATAGCAGATACAGCTATGCCTCCGTATAGTAATTGAATATCGGTTAGCTTATTGCGTAATAAAATAGTTTGTGGCAATATCAGTAATATTCCGATAACAGGCAGGTATAAACGATGTTCGAAAACCTGCTTGTTCAGATTGCTGGGTACTAAAAGGGCGGGCAACAGAAATAAGATAAAAATAGCCAATCCGCTGAAGATGATCTTGTAGTTTTTTTCTTTTGCCAGCAGTACTGCGACAGCAAGCAAAACTATAGTGGCAATGCCATACCAGATGGTTATGTCTTTCTGGATAGGAAAGACACTTAAATTGAAAGGCAGGAAGATCTTGCCGAGGTATTGCACAATAATAGGCAGCCTGTGAACTGCTTCAGAAAGTAGCTGGTCCGGCCTCACACCTGATTGTGTGGTGGATAAGGACCTTGCAGTGAACCAGATAAGAAAGCACCCTGCCCAAAAAACATAAAGGGTAAGGTTGCTTTTGTCCAGCCATTTTTTTTGCAACACAAACACCAGCATTACAATTGCCACCGGGATTGCAAAAACTGCGGTTTCCTTGGTAAAGAATGCCAGCAGGAGGAAAAGGGCAGATAAAAAAAGATCTTTTGTATTCCCGGAGTTGGTGTAGTTGATAGAATAAATGAAGAAGGAAAAGGTGAAGATAGCCAGCATGGTATCATTCCTGCCGGGGATCCATGCTACGTCCTGTGCTAAAACTGGCAGAACGGAGAACAATAAAACAAGAATAAAAGCGTGAACCTGTTTTACATTGAGTTTGATACATAATTTAAAGAGCAGGACAACAGAAACGATATGGAACGCCACATTAATAATATGGTAGGTGGCCAGCATTTTCCCATGGTCGCTGCCGAGGTAATTAAGAATCATGGAAACAAGGAAGAGCGGGCGATAATAAGGGTCTTTACCAGCATCGAATAATCCGCGGTGGAACGACGTGAATATATTCCTTATGTTTTCATTGAATTCATGGAAGTCTCTGATAAAAATCGAGTCATCCAGTTCGGTCAGGTCAAAGGAAAATGTACGGCAATACAAAAGAAGCGCAGCAAGCGCTAACCACAAAGCAGGGTAGGGTACCCTGAACTCACCCGTTTTTACATTTGCCACAGGTTTTGCCGGCACAGTGCTCTTAACAAATCTATTTGGGGCAGGTTGTTTTTTAGTACTCACAATAATCTGGTAAACTAAGCACTGATTTTATACAGGTGCTCATTTTAAATTAGTAATACTTATCAGTTTTATTTCTGCTAAAGCAAACTCTACTCTTTATTGACCAGGACTAAAAGCCCGGGCAACCATATAGGAACGATGACAAAATAACTTCCACAACCTGACTTGTTCTTTTCCATTTTTTCTACGTTGAAAAATCTTTAAATACTGCTCATATTCGCAGTTTTTTCGCCTTGAAAAAAAGAAAAATAACTGCGCCAACTTGCGGAACTTATTTTGTCAACGTTCCTTAGTAAAAAACCTTTTTCAGAGCTATTAATGCAATGCTATTTCTTCATGAGTGCCATGTTCATCGAGGGTAGCCTTTGCCTGGTTAACATGCTCCTCACTGCCATGGGCTATAACCAGGTATTTTCCTGCAACAAGGTCATCATGGTATTTTTTAGCCATTTCGTCTTGTACACCAACAGAGGCAAGGGCTGACGCTATACCGCCTCCGATGAGGCCGAAATCAAATCCGGCTATGGCGCCAACTAAAGCGCCTGCTCCATACAGGAAACCAACTCCCGGTATTGCAAACATACCGACACCAGTAAGAATGCCAAGCGTAGTACCCAGAATCGTACCTGCTCCAAGGCCGCCTGCCTTAATAGAGCTTTTAGGCATTACATGCATTTTGTCATCAACTACCTCTGTTTCCATTAGTCCCATAATGGACAACTGATTAACAGGGTAGCCTGAATCTTTTAGTTTTTGAATGGCTTCGACAGCCAGGTCATGATTGTCGTAGACGCCTATGGTTGCATTCATAATTTTGTAAATTTGGATAAAAATAAGAGAATAAACAGGTATTTTCAATAATAGACAAAAAAAGTATGCCTTAAGGGTGGGTTGGCAGCAGGCGAAGTTGACAATTTGCAGTTTTACTATGGATATACTACTGCACTGAAATACTGGTAATGATATCCGTTCTTGCTGAAAAATACGGCATTGACTGTAGAATATTCAGTATACTGGCCATATTATTGAGTACACTGACGATCATCATAGTTCGGAATAGAATCATGGCATAATATTATTAACTCTTTGAATGAAAGAAATGCCAAAGAGTTAAAAACTGAATTTATGAAAAAGATTTGGGTGGTTTTGTTTCTGATCATTTTACCAATTATAGCAGGGGCGCAAAAAAGTGCTAAAGTTGACATTAACCAAAAGGTAACCAAATCAAGGGCATTACCTTCCTGGGCTGCTGCCCAGCAATATGATGCCACAGCACATGTTTATTTCCCTGATTTTTACACTTTCTATGATCCGGAACGGGGTGGATATGTGTATTGGGAAAACAGTAAATGGAGTTTCTCACCTTCGGTGCCATCCTTCCTTGAGAAGGTGGATATGAGTAAGTCGAGGATACAAATACTAAAAGGGCTGAGCCTGGACCTGCACCCCGAGCAGAATTATCCGCACTATATGAAGATGTACCCGGCAGATAAGGAGCATAATAAGGTTCCTGTGCCGATTCCGGGGAATCCGGCGAAGTAAAGCCCTAAATCCCTCCTGCTGAAAAAGCGGGACCTTGTTCCGGGGTTTCGCTGGAGAATAGGTCATCGGCTCCATATACGTTGATTAGATTGTTGTCAGTTTTTGGGATTGGAGGTTGTTGGTCAGGAAGTAAGACCAACCCGGTACACAAAAATGTATTGTTTATTCAAAGTCCGCAAGGGTTAGTTGGCTTTGGCGTAAAATGGATTTGAAGGTACCATGAGGCATTTCCTTTCTTTCGGCCGGTACAATTACAGTTAAGACAGGGTTTCCCGGTTTTCTTAATTTTATGTGGCTTCCTTTTTGTGATATGAAAAGGAAGCCATGAGCATACAGCACTTTAAGAATATGGAACGAAGAAAAAAGCTTAGGCATACTTAACAGTAACGGGGATAATAACAGGATCCTCTACATTCTGAATGTCTTCATGTTCATCTTCAAGGTATAAACTTATTGCCTCATCCAGATTTTTCAATGCATCTTCTCTTGTGTCACCAAAACTGGAAATATCAATATTCAGGCATTGTGCCACATAATATTTTCCTTCCTTCCACACTACATTTTGCAAAATACTTTGTTTCATACAGCAAAATTATATAAACAAAGATAACGATTTTTTCAATGCCAGCTCCGTTTTATGTCCCAAACGTCAACCTGTTTTCTTTATTATTTTCATCCGAAAATAATTATCTTTTTATTGGCCGGATGGAACTCCCGGCATCAGCAGGATAAAGTTGAGCAGTTGAATTTTCATTGCTCTGTTTGCTAATCGTCAGCTTTAGAATGGTCGTTTCCTGTTTTTATTTGCTTAAATTTGCAAAGAACAATTTTCCCTTAAAATGAAGTTTACTTATTACGGCCATTCTTGTTTTGGTATTGAAACAGGGGGTAAGAAAATGCTATTTGATCCGTTTATTACGGGCAATGAACTGGCAAAGCATATTGATGTCAACAGCATTGAAGCTGATTTTATCCTGGCATCTCATGGTCATGGTGATCATGTGGGCGACCTGGTGAGTATTGCACTGAGAACAGGCGCCAAAGTGATAGGCGCCTATGAAATCGTTACCTGGGCGCAAAACCAGGGGGTGAAAAACACCCATCCTGTCAACTTCGGATCGGCTAATTTTGATTTCGGGAAGCTGCATTTTTTGCCTGCATGGCATAGCAGCAGCATGCCGGGCGGCGAATATGGCGGCAATCCGGGGGGCTTTTTGGTACATGGGGAAGAGTATAAGTTTTACTATAGCGGAGATACCTGCCTGATGATGGATATGCAACTGGTGCCACGATATGCAAAGCTGGATTTCGCTATATTGCCAATAGGTGGAAATTTTACCATGGATGCAGATGATGCAGTAATTGCGGCAGATTTTATTCAGTGCAAAAAGATCATAGGTGTTCATTTCGATACATTTGGATATATTAAAATAGATCACGAAGCGACAAAGAAAAAATTCAGGGATGCCGGTAAAGAACTAATATTGCCGGAAATAGGGGTGCCTTTTAATCTGTAGAAAGGCATTGTGAAAAGTCTCTCGCAAAGGCGCAAAGAGGCGTTTCGTAATCAGTAATAGTATAAGATAAGATCGCAAAGGAGTAGAGAAAAGGTGTTTTTTACTTTTTTCAGAGGATGCCTGAGTGAATTGTGCATAACAAATTTTAAAAGGTAATAACAGACTACTTATATTTGATTGTTCCTTGTATAGGATAGTGACAAAGAGAAGTATAGGTAAAGTATTTAAGCTCTCATGGGCTCAACAAAAAAATATAAAAACCCTCAGGGGTTTGGAGTATGGCTAAAGTAATAGCAATAGCGAATCAAAAAGGTGGGGTGGGGAAGACCACAACTGCAATAAACCTGGCTGCAAGCCTGGCTGTGCTGGAATACAAGACCTTGCTGGTGGATGCCGATCCGCAGGCAAACAGTACAACAGGCAATGGCTTTGACCTGAAAAATATACAAATAAGCCTGTATGACTGCATGGTGAATGAGACACCAATCTCGCAGGTAGTACTGGAAACACAAACGCCCAACCTGAATATAGTGCCCAGTCACCTGGACCTGGTAGGGGCAGAGATAGAACTCATCAATCACCCAAACAGGGAGTATGTGCTGCGTAAAGCGCTGGAACCTGAACTGGCCAACTATGATTTTATTATTATAGATTGTTCTCCTTCACTTGGGCTGATAACTGTGAATGCACTGGCTGTAGCAGATAGTGTGGTGATACCCGTGCAATGTGAGTATTTCGCACTGGAAGGATTGGGGAAACTGCTGAACACTATAAAAATTGTACAGACAAGGATCAACTCGAACCTGAAGATAGAAGGCATACTGATGACCATGTATGATGGCCGCCTGCGCCTGAGCAACCAGGTAGTGGAAGAAATAAAGAACCACTTTGGCGACCTTGTATTCAATACTATTCTGCACAGGAATACGAGACTGGGCGAGGCGCCTAGTTTCGGGATGCCGGCATTATTGTATGATGCGGAAAGCACCGGAGCTATCAATTATCTGAACCTCGCAAAGGAGATCCTTCAGAAAAACAATATGACAAGGATTAAGAACGAGGACAAAATATTTGAAACAGATGAGCATGGCGCAGATCAATAAAAAACAGGGATTGGGCAAGGGCATCCGCGCGCTGCTGGATACCATTGATGATGAGATAAATGCTCCCAAGCAAGGTGTGCCTGCTGTTTCCGGTAAAAATTCGGATACGCAAAGTACTACTGCCCGTATACCTTTAGACCAGATAGAAGTAAACCCCAGCCAGCCACGACATGATTTTGATGAGCAGTCTTTAAAAGAACTGTCTGAAAGCATAAAGCTTCATGACATCATACAACCGGTTACGGTTGTTAAAATCGGTCAGAACAGGTACCAGCTTATTTCGGGTGAGCGACGTGTTCGTGCCTCAAAGTTGGCAGGACTAACAGATATACCAGCCTATGTGCGCACTGCTGACGGGCAAGGGATGCTGGAAATGGCGTTGCTCGAGAACCTGCAGCGGGAAAATCTTAACGCTATTGAAATTGCGCTTAGTTACCGCCAGTTGATGGATGAGTGCGGACTCACGCAGGAGCAGGTGGCTGACCGGATGAAGAAGGAACGCAGCACTGTTGCCAATTATCTGCGACTGCTGAAGCTGCCACCGGATATTCAAAAGGCGGTTCGCGACGGTCAGCTAAGTATGGGACATGCACGCGCTATTATTGGCCTCGAACATGTGGACCAGCAATTGTATGTGTTCCGTGAAACTATGCAGAACGGACTTTCCGTAAGGCAGGTGGAGCAGATGGTGAAGAATATGGGCGCTGAAAAACAAGCTGCGCAATCCAAACCTGCAACCAGTGTAAAGCTGCCTCCTGCATACAAACGTATAGAAGACAATATGGCTTCACACTTTTCAACAAGGGTGAAATTGGATAGAAAGAAAACAGGCAAAGGAAGTGTTATCATTGAGTTTTACAGCGATGAGGACCTGGAAAGGATCATGGAGAAGATGCAACTTTGATAATGTGGAAATTTGAAAATGAGGAAACCTGCCTGCCGGCAGGCAGGTTTGAAAATGTCCCCATTGCATAACAGCTTTCTACTTTCTACTTATGACTTACGACTCATTACTTAAAGAGGCTAAAGAGCACCAGAAGGAATACAAGTATTTATTGGAGAAGGGCAACTTTAATAAGATGCTGAAGGCTTTGCCTGATCTGCATGAGGAGGCTTTTAGTAAAATAGATTGCCTGAGTTGCGCTAACTGCTGTAAAAACCATTCTCCCCGTTTTAAGCAACCGGATATAAAACGTATTGCAAAGGTGCTTCGTATGAAGGAAGGCGACCTGGTGGCACAATACCTGAAAATAGATGAAGAGGGCGATTATGTGGCCCGGCAAAAGCCTTGTCCGTTCCTGGCTGAAGATAATACTTGCAATATCTACGATGACCGCCCCAGTGACTGCCGGAGGTACCCCTATACCGATGAGGATGTTTTCCTGAAACGCACGCAATTGACGCTGAAAAATACGCTTGTTTGTCCTATTGCATTTACGGTTATGGAAGGGTTACTGAAAATGGAAGGGAAATAATTTTCATTCTTTTACGAATTTGGTATAGTAGGTCATATTATCGCCGGTCAGGTAAACCAGGTAGGTGCCGGGGATAAGTAACCCGGTATTCACTTTGGTAAGTGTTTCGATAATTGGTTCATTGATCAATACCTGCCCACTCATATTTATGACGAAATAATGATTGTAATAAATAGTATCCACCTGGATGATTACTTCATTCACAGAAGGATTGGGGAAGATTGTTGCGGCAGTGTCGCAGTTTACTACCCGTAGGTTTACTGAATCATAGCAGCCTGAAGGGAGTATATACTTTATAGTTGCGTAGCCTTTTGTGATCGTTTTTACTTCGCCATAAAGTGAATCAACTGTAGCTACGCTGTCAAAGGTTGATCTCCATTTTCCATTATCTGTATTTGTTAATGTTATTGAAGATCCCTTACAGGTTATCGATTCACCGGATATGGGGGCAGGTAATGGGTTAACAGTCACACTTGCCTTAGCTGTACATCCGTTAGGGAGTCGGTAAAATATTGTGTCAATTCCAGGGGAAATTGCCGTTACTATTCCCGATGAAGATATCATATTTGTGATAGCCGGGTTAGCTGAACTCCATGAGCCTCCTTTTGTACTGTCGGCTAGCTCAAGCCTGCTTCCTTCACAAAATTCACCTGTATTTAAGATTGGTTTAGGGGGATCAATTTGAATGGAAATTGAAGTTCTCGCCAATCCGCAATAGTTAGAAATGTCTAAAATTATTGTAGCGTATCCTGCATTGAGCGCTGTTACAACACCGCTCCATGGGCCTACCGAGGCGTTCCCATTATTTGAATACCAATGGAAATCTCCTATCCCAGAATCTGTTAACGTAAGTTGCTCATTCGGACACAATTCGGTAGTTTGTGCTTGTATTGGATAAACAACAGGTAGGGGGTCAACTCTTATTGCCTGGCCGAAAGTATCAGAACCACAAATATTATGTACAATGTTGTATAGATAATCATTCCCAGCCTTGACGCCATAGAGATCGCTACCCATGGATACTACATCACCATTTATTGAAAATAGATTTTGGAAATTACCATTGCCATTGACTAAAGATACGTGTTGCTTTTCACACATTGAATATGGTAGATCAAACATAGCAATTGGTTTGGCATTGATTGAAATTGTTTTGAATGCAGTGTCGGAACCGCAGCTATTTGATTTGATATAGAGAATAGTATCGGCCGAAGGGATTACGTTGTATTCAAATACATAACGAATGCTTAATCCTGTAACAATACCTCCAGTAACTGATGCATGACCATTGCTTGTTTTCCAAATACCGCCTGGCATAGTGTCGGATAATGTTATTGTGGCACCAACGCAAACAGTGAGATCAATACCGGTAATTACTCCCGCATTTGGCATTGTCTGAACAGTCATCCCAATCCCATTCGACACCGCAAAAACCGTATCTCCCGTACCATTCGTCAATAAACATTTTACAGAATCTCCATTAGTCAAAGTCGAAGCAGTAAATGTCGAACTGTCTGTACCGGAAAGAACATTATTTACTTTCCATTGAAAATGAGGCGATGAAATACCAGTATCGGTAGCGGTAAAAATAACATGGGTTCCTATGCAAACGGTTGTGGCAACAGTTGAGATATGTATGGTCTGCGCCTGTAAATATGCAGGTAATAAAAATAGCAGGCACAGGAGCTTATTCATAGGTATAATAGTTTAGAAATTTGCACTAAAACACATTATCCACTACGAAAATAAGTAATATTTTTCGTTTGTTGCTCTTTATTTATTGGTAATCTTTCAGGCTATTAACCGAGAATTTTAAAATCAGACCGTTTAAGTTCCATTTTGGTAAATGGAGTTACCACCATGGGTATTTTCTCCACACGTGTTTCACTTGCATCCAGCCCGAATGATTTGTCATCTGTCTGGGAGAGATGCTTAAGGATAAAATAACTGTTCAAAATAAATCCATCCCTGACTGTGAATTCATTATCAGTTGACAGGAAAGTTTCCAGTACTACATACACAAAATCAGCGGCGAGGTGGTGTTTGGCTAATGATGGATAAGGGCTGATCAAATTTAATTCCTTATGTTCTGCCATTTCATTGACTACTTTTCGCATAAGCAGGTTAATGCGTGGCTGAACGCGAAATCCTAATCTGAACTCTACCCGTATTACTTTATCCTTTTTTAGCACCTCTACTGAATATTCCAGCGTATAAGGCTCATCCGTTCGTTCCACATGTACAAACCAATATATATCCGCCCTTTTGGGTTTGTGGCTGAAGATGGAGTAAATAATACGCTCTTCTATCTGGAAAGTATGGTCGGCTTTGGTAAGGTAGATAGCATGTGTGGCGAACTTGTTAATACTGGTATCGTTGCTCAGATCATTTAGCAGGGGAAGGTATTCCCTCATGTTTACAAACTTCAGGAAACGGTTTGTTATCTTCCTGGCGGTGTACCAGACATACATGGTAAATATCAGGCCAAACTCAAAAACCAGGAAGAATAAACGTTTGACTATTTTCACTGCGTTGGCTATAAAAAAGGATGATTCAACAGTAACAAAAACAGCGAGTATCAATACTACGAGCCAGAGCGGGAAATGTTTTACATACCGCAGGAAATAATAAACCAATATGGTGGTCATCAGCATTGCAATAGTAATGGAGAAACCATAGGCCGCAGTCATTGCCTCGGAAGTACGGAAATATAATACAACTAAAATACAACCTACAAATAAAATCCAATTAATGCTGGGGATGTAAATCTGGCCACGGATTGTGGTAGGGTACTTTACTTTTACTTTTGGCCAGAAATTAAGGCTTATTGCCTCGCTGATAAGTGTAAAAGAACCGCTTATTAATGCCTGGCTGGCAATAATAGTGGCTGCTGTTGCCACGATAATGGATGGCAGCAAGTATCCTTTGGGGACTATTGCAAAGAAAGGATTTATGTCTCCGAGGTTTTGATTATGCTGGAGTAAAACCCAGGCGCCCTGCCCGAGGTAATTGAGTACCAGGGTAATTTTTACAAATATCCAGCTCACCTGAATATTCCTTCGTCCGCAATGCCCCAGATCTGAATATAAAGCCTCTGCCCCCGTAGTGCACAGGAAAACGGCGCCGAGTAACCAAAAACCTTTAGTATGGTGTGTTAATAATTTGATTCCATGCATAGGATTCAAGGCAGTGAAAATATGAGGGTACTGAACAATTTGCCGTAAACCATAAAAGCCCATCATCATAAACCACATGAACATTATGGGGCCAAAGGACCCACCTACTACTTTAGTGCCAAATCTTTGAAAAACAAACAGCAGAAATAGTATGACCACAACTATCCACATTACTAAGTGGTTTCCCGGAACAATCAGATGCTCCATTCCCTTAACACCTCCTAACCCCTCTATAGCTGAAGTAACAGAGATAGGTGGAGTTATGATGCCATCAGCAAGCAGGGTTCCTGCACCGATTATAGCAGGGAAAACGAGTTTCTTACCGTATCTGCGTACAAGTGAGTATAAAGAAAAAATGCCCCCCTCACCCTTATTATCCGCCTGCAAAGTAATCAGGATATACTTAAAAGTGGTTTGCAGGGTCAATGTCCAGAACACGCAGGAAATAGCGCCCAGAACAAGTTCCTCAGTTGCATCGCCGCCTTCTTTTAATATTGTCTGGAAAGTATATAAAGGGGAAGTGCCTATATCGCCAAAAATAATTCCTAAAGTAATCAAAAGCCCTGCCGTAGAAACCTTCTTAATGTGACTGGAATCCATTATATTCCTCATTTATGAGAGCGCAAAACTATGTTATTTATTTATAATTTTAAAATTCAATTTATTAGGGTACATTGTTTTTTGTACTCATTTTTCACATCCCCTGGGACTCCTGGGGCTTTCACCAATCTTTAAGTTTCTTGTTTTTTTCTTTTTAAAATTTGAATTTTTTTATTCATAACTTTACACCCGCTTCCACAACTTATATACTGAGGTTTGACACAAAATCTTAAAAAAGCATCTTTAGCAGGAATAGTTATAGCGCTGGGCATTATTTATGGTGATATAGGTACATCGCCCCTTTACGTAATGAATTCTATCTGCGATGGAAAGGTTATCAATGAGGAATTGATAGTGGGTGCATTATCCTGCATCATCTGGACACTTACACTACAAACCACGGTAAAATATGTGATGCTCACCCTGCGGGCAGATAATAAGGGTGAAGGCGGTATTTTTTCATTGTTTGCATTGGTGCGCAGGCATGGCAAGTGGACCGTTTACCCTGCCATGGTAGGCGGGGCGGCACTTTTGGCCGATGGTATGATAACCCCACCCATATCTGTAACGTCAGCTATCGAGGGGCTTCGGGGTGTACCCATCTTCCACCATATCGGGGTAATGACCATTGTTTATATTGTTATTGCTATACTCACCATTTTATTCTTTTTCCAGCAGTTTGGTACCAGCAATATCGGCAAGGCATTCGGCCCTATTATGTTTGTATGGTTTTTGATGCTGGCTGTTCTCGGCCTTCACCAGTTATCCGTATTAGGAGACTGGCGCATTTTTAAAGCCTTAAACCCTTATTATGCTATTAGAATACTGACCGTTTATAAAAATGGCTTCTGGATACTTGGAGCCGTTTTCCTTTGTACCACGGGTGCCGAAGCTCTGTATTCAGACCTCGGACATTGCGGCCGTAAAAATATTCGTGTCTCCTGGACATTTGTCAAAACATGCCTTATCCTTAATTACCTTGGGCAGGGCGCTTATCTTCTGAGTATTAAAAGCCAGACCTGGAGTTCAGCAACGAGAAATCCTTTTTATGACCTTATGCCGCACTGGTTCATTTTGCCGGGCATTGTTATTGCTACCATAGCGGCTATTATTGCCAGCCAGGCGCTTATTTCAGGTTCCTTCACCCTCATCAGTGAGGCGATGAAACTGAATCTCTGGCCTAAAATGAAGATCAATTATCCCACCGTGGAGCGCGGGCAGTCGTTCATACCCGGTATCAATAACCTCCTTTTTGCCGGATGCACCCTTATTGTTCTGTACTTCCAGCGGTCATCTAATATGGAAGCAGCTTATGGATTATCTATTACCATTTGCATGATCATGACCTCGTGCCTTTTCGCTTATTATATGTTTGTGAAAAGGGTGCCAATTATTTGGATTGTCGCCTACCTGGTTGTTTATCTTACCATAGAATTTTCATTCCTCGCCGCCAACCTGTATGATAAATTCATGGAGGGTGGGGTAGTAACGGTGATAGTTGCGGGCGGGTTATTCATGACCATGCTGATATGGTTTAAATCGCGCAAGATCAAGAACAGGTATGTGGAGTTTGTGCGGCTCGATAACTATATTCCTATACTGCAGGAACTGAGTAATGATAACAGTATCACCAAGTATTCCACGCATCTTGTGTACCTGACCAGCGCGAATAATCCAAAAGAGATAGAGCATAAGATTTTGTACTCCATTCTCTACCGCAAACCCAAGCGCGCCGATATTTACTGGTTTGTGCATGTAGACGTAATGGATGACCCGTATACCACTGAATATGTGGTTCAGACCATAGTGCCCAATGAAATCATACGTGTTGAATTCCGCCTGGGATTCAGGGTAGACCATAGGATCCAATATATGTTCAGGAAAGTAGTGGAAGAGATGGTGCATAACAAGGAAGTGAATGTAGTGAGCCGCTACGAATCGCTGAGCAAGAATAATGTAATGGGTGACTTCCGTTTCATAGTTATGGAGAAATTCCTTTCCCGCGATAATTCGCTGCCCATGTGGGAGCGGCTGATGATGCGCGGCTACTTTATCCTTAAAAGATTCAGCTTGTCAGAAGAACGCGGCTTTGGTCTAGACCCGTCCGATGTGGCTCTGGAGAAGTATCCCATCTATGTGTCAGCCATCCCTGATTTTACCTTGAAGAGGCTGGAGGACTAGGTTAGGTTGATAGGTTGATAAGTTGATAAGTTGATAAGTTGATAGGGCGTTGCCATTTATGGAGGAATCTTTTGCCGGGGCTTCAAAGGCGAATATATTTTCGCAGGCAACGTACTCTTCAACCTTCCGGGAAAGATAGGGTCGCTAAATCATTTGATGATGTTCGATTTTCAGATCTGAAGCTAAATTTGTGGTGCTCCGCCGTAGCGGATTCAGGAGTTATCTTTCCTCCGGCCTGATATTCCTGTACTTGCTGTCCAGATCATAAAAGCTACCCATATCAACGGGCTTATAAATGATCTTATTTGTGGCGGGATCATTTAATAATTTTTCCTTCGGCCGCACAGGGCGTTTTTCAAAGCCTCCGCCGCAGTTGGGGCATACATTATGCAGCACATGCTCCACACAACTTTTGCAGAAAGTACACTCATAGCTGCACACCATGGCATCATCAGAGTCAGGTGGCAGAGACTTATAACAATGTTCGCAAACAGGTCGTAGTTCTAACATGAAATAATTATTTTCAAATTTTTAAATTTCTTCATTTTCGTATTCATTCAGCAATTGAGTCATTAGGTTATTGAGCCATTGTTAACCATCTCCCACAACACTATCCCCACACTCACCGAAATATTAAGTGAATGCTTTGATCCCCACTGTGGTATCTCTATGCAGCCATCCACCATTGAAAGTACTTCATCATTTACCCCGGTTACTTCATTCCCGAATATAAGTGCGGTTTTTTCATTGCGCCAGTTTAGTTCCTGCAGCATGGTGCTGTTATGTGCCTGCTCTACTGCAAGTATTTTATAGCCCGCATTCCGGGCGTCATCCACCGCTTCGATAGTAGTAGGAAAGTTTTTCCATTTTACGGTTTCAGTGGCGCCGAGTGCGGTTTTATGTATATCGCGATGGGGAGGGGCAGGGGTGTAACCGCAAAGGTATAATGCCTCAACGGCAAATGCATCGCATGTGCGGAAAACAGAGCCGACATTATGCATGCTGCGCACATCATCGAGTATCACGATTACCGGGTGTTTTTCTGACGCTTTAACTTCTTCAGGGCTCATTCGCCCTAGTTCTTCCATTGTCTTTTTCTGAATCAATATCTTTTGTTTAATGGTCAGTTCTGATGCAAATTTTTTTGCTTCCTTAAATTGCCCTAACTAAGGTGGGCCAGGTTACTTAAATGTTTAAAATCCAGTCTGATGCCTATCGTCAGCATCAGCAGCTTTACATTATTACCGGCATAAGGGGTTTACTCCATTTTTACTATAATCCGGATTCAGGAAATTGCCGGGGTAGTATTGTATTTTAAATGTAGGCCACCATATGTTGGGCGAAAAACCTGCAAATACATAAGGCAGGAAATGTGGCGTACGGTTGCTGAACCATTCATTGAATTTAGATTTCTCCGTAACGACCTGGTATTGCTTTTCGCGATAGTTGAATGGCACATCCACCCCTCCCCCCATGAAAAAATACCACTCTGGAACAGACAATTTACCGACTTTTATTCCGAATGGCGCTCCTATAGTATAAACCCGCCGTTTGTAAGTGTAACCATTGGTGTTCTGTATATAGCCTATATTCTTAAGAATAATACCTGTATATGCGCCAAAGTTCTCATCAATATTGGAGTTAAAGGTGAGACCTATATTTGTAAGCGCTGTGAAACGTATGGTACCATTGCTTCTGGTTGCAACACCGTTCGCATCTTTATTGATCATTGCGGTTGATAACGTTGCCGTTTCAAAAGCGTTGCCGGTATAATATTTTCGCAAAGGCGCCTGTGGTTTTTTAACAGAATCAGTTTCGCGAACCTGTGAAAACAGATTCACAGGGAAAAAGAAACCGGTAATAACCAAAAGCAAAAAATTACGATTCATTAGTAAATTTTCATAAAGATAAGAAACATAAACGCGATATAAACAAACAAAGAGTGAATATAAGCATCACTAAAATAAAAATGGACTCCGGATAGAAGTCCATTTTTGTAATAATTCTCCTGCGCATATTACCTTTGCGGCGGAGCATTATGACTACACTGTTTTTTCTTGTGTTTATGCTCTGCATTCATGTGCATGCCAAATCCTACACTTAACAGGATCAAGTGAACTTCAGTTCCTTTATAAGGCCTTACCCCGAAATCATCAACAAAGTCTGGGTTCATAAAGTTGTTGGGATAATATTGAACCTTCACTGTTACGCCATGGTTGAAACAGCCTCCTGCAAATACGTAAGGCATAATATTGTTAGTGCGGCTGCTCATCCATTCGTTAAATCTGGTTTTATTACCCCGATCGTTGTCTTTAAAGGTTTTCTCGTTGTAATTGAAGGGCAGATCAATGCCACCGCCAAGCAGGAAATAAGATCCTTTGTTGCTCATGTCGCCGATTTTGAATCCAAGCGGCGCGCCTACATTGTAAGTACGGCGTTTGGTGGTGTACCCGTTATCCTGTTCAATATAGCCGATGTTCTTTAAGTCCAGACCTGTATACAAGCCTACACTCGGGCTGAAATTAAAATTGAAGGTAAACCCGAAATTCACCAGGTAGGTAAAACGGATTGTTCCCATAGTGTTAGTAGCAGGTATATTTGACCCGGAAGGATCATACATCATACCATCGTGATGAATTGTAGCCGTTGAGAAAATAGCTCCATCCATTGATCCGGCTACATAAAACTTGCGGATGCTGGGGTGTCTTACCAGGTATTTGGAACTGCAATCTTTTGTATCCGGTTGTGCGAAAGATGACATAGACACAAGCCCGGAAACCAATAATGTCAAAAAGAATATCCTGTTGATCATGGGTGTTTTTTTGTAAAGATAAAAAATTATGCTCTTTAACAACACTTTATGCTTTTTTATTTAGGGTTTTTTTCAAAAAACCCTGCAAATATTTCAGGTAATTGTCTTTGGCATAAGTATTGCCTGTTATCTTTACCGATCTTTTAATAACAAATTGAGGGTAACTTTGCCAGAATGTCTGAAATAAGATCATTGTTAGATATGTTTATGAACCAGAATGAGCAGGAAATGGAATTCATGCCCATTGTACCGCTTGGAGAAGATGAAATGGATGAACAGGAGAAAGGTTCATTGCCATTTGAACTCCCTATAATTGCTTTAAAGAATACCGTTTTGTTTCCTAATGTGGTATTGCCTATAACCGTTGCCCGTGAAAAATCTGTAAGAGCAATCGCAGAAGCTCATAAGACCGGTAAATGGATAGGTGTTATAGCCCAAAAGGACAGCAGCAACGAAGATCCGAAACCGGATGATATCTACCAGGTAGGCACATTAGCCAAACTGGTGAAGCAGATAAAAATGCCTGACGGGAATATTACCATCTTCATTATGGGCCGTATGCGCTTCAAAATTGAATCTTACAAGCAGGTAGATCCGTTTTATGTAGCGCAGGTAAGTTACCTGGATGATGTATACCCTCAGAAAGACGCCTCTTTTGATGCGCTGATATCGTCCATAAAGGATTATTCCGAGCGTATTGCTCAGCAGTCGCCCAATATGCCCAATGAAGCCAGCATAGTGTTGCGCAACATTGAGCAGCAGTCCTTTCTCATGCATTTTGTAGCTTCAAATATTTCAGCAAAACTGCAGGATAAACAGGCAATGCTGGAAGAGAATGATATTACTATACGGGCTGAAAAATTATTGCAGTTGCTGCAATCTGAGTTACAACTGGTAGAACTGAAAAATGAGATCACCAATAAAACAAGAGCAGACATTGACCGGCAGCAACGTGAATATTTTCTGCAGCAGCAATTGAAGTCTATTCGCGATGAACTGGGTGGCGATCCCAATGACCGCGAAATAAAAGACCTGCAAAAAAGAGCCGAGGAAATGAAATGGACAGATTCTGCGAAAGAATTGTTCAAAAAGAATATAGAAAAGCTGGAACGCATGCATCCCAGCACACCTGATTATTCAGTGATCTATAATCATCTCGACCTTATGCTCGACTTGCCCTGGAGCGTCTATACCGAAGATAGCTATGATCTTAAAAAGGCCCAGAAGGTGCTCGATGATGACCACTATGGCATGGACAAGATCAAAGATCGCATACTGGAGTATCTGGCTGTACTGAAACTGAAAGGAGATATGAAATCGCCCATTCTTTGTTTTGTTGGCCCTCCGGGTATCGGTAAAACATCTCTTGGCCGCAGTATCGCCGCTGCTATACATCGGAAATACGTGCGACTGAGCCTGGGCGGACTTCATGATGAAAGTGAGCTGCGCGGCCACCGCAAAACCTACATCGGCGCCATGCCTGGCCGTATCATCCAGCAGTTAAGGAAGATAAAGTCTGCCAACCCGGTCTTTATACTGGATGAAATAGATAAACTAGGTAAAGATTTCAGAGGCGATCCAAGTTCTGCTTTACTTGAAATTCTTGATCCCGAACAAAACAATTCTTTCTACGATAATTACCTGGAACTTGAGTTTGATCTTTCCAAAGTTTTGTTCATAGCCACTGCCAATAGCATGAGCGATATACAACCTGCCCTCCGTGACAGGTTGGAGATCATTCAGTTGTCCGGTTATTCACCCGAAGAAAAAATAGAGATCGCCAAGCGCCACTTGCTGCCAAAGCAGAAAGAGTTGCACGGACTAACCAAGGTGCCGCTGAAATTCCCCGACAAAATAATACTGAAGATAATTCAGGAATACACCCGCGAAAGCGGTGTGCGTGAACTGGACAGGCTGCTGGCAGCCATGATGCGTTCAGTAGCCAAGCATGTGGCAATGGAAGAAAAGGTGGCGGCAACGGTTACGCTTGAGCAGGTGGAAGTGTCTCTGGGCAAGCCGCGCTACAGCAATGACATTTATACCAAGGGCCATCCACCAGGTGTGGTGGTAGGCCTTGCATGGACATCTGTTGGTGGTGACATACTGTTTATCGAAACCTCTTTGTCAAAGGGCAAGGGCAACCTGACCCTGACAGGCAACCTGGGAAATGTAATGAAGGAAAGTGCAAGTACCGCATTGTCTTATCTTAAGGCCCACGCTTCAGAATATGGTATCCCCGACGAGAAATTTGACGAGGTGAATATACATGTGCATGTACCCGAGGGCGCTGTGCCTAAGGACGGCCCAAGCGCGGGTATTACTATGCTTACGTCGCTTGCCTCTGCCTTTACCGGTAAAAAGGTAAAACCCTACATTGCAATGACCGGCGAAATTACGCTGCGCGGGCAGGTATTGCCGGTTGGGGGCATTAAAGAAAAGATACTTGCAGCAAAAAGGGCCGGCATTAAGGATATTATCATGGCGAAGCAGAACGAAAAAGATATTGAAGAGATAAACAAAGAATACATTAAGGGGCTCAGTTTCCTTTATGTATCCGATGTTTCTGAAGTATTGGGTCTTGCACTGGTAAAGAAATAATTATCAATTAGAATTATAAAGAGATACTGGTGACAAATACCCGGATTTTTTGTTGGTGGTTAGTTATTACATTATTCAGTATTTTTGGGTAAATAATTCCTGTTGTAAATGGTGAAATTAAACAGTTACATAGCATCCGGCCTGGTAATATGCTTCGCTCTTTTGCTATGTAATTGCACCAAGACAAAACACAGGGATTATGTTGAACTTGACAACGACTCAGCTATTATTAAACACTACAATTTTTTGCCCGGTACTTACTGGATTTACCGCGATGTGTTTAGCGGCAGGACGGATAGCTTTTATGTAAGGAACAACTATCATACCGAGCAGGCCGAGCAATACACGCTGTATAATTATCACTTTATTACCATTGCCGAAATTAATACAGATAATACAAATCCCGGTGATTCTGCCAACTGGATATTTGATTATGAAGGTGTGCAGGTGATGATGGAATATGATTACACTGCGTATGTTTATGGCTGGAAAAATCAAATACAGTTCAAGCCGTTGTTCAGGTATCCATTCCTGTATGGCGACCAGTTTAGCAGGTACGATACTGCTGCCCTTACCCAGATTGACAGTTCTGTAATCGTAAATGGATTGCCATTCTATAATGTTGCCCACGTTTACCACGAAGCCAACCCTGATCCATCAGCAGGGAACAATATCACCAAACTCCAGGACATGTTTTATCTCAACGACAGCGTAGGAATGGTGGAAATATCTTTGAACCACCCGGATCATGGTATCAACCGCGACTGGCGATTAATAAAATACAATATTGTTAGGTGACATGAGTAGCTACTTTGTTACAATGAATTTTCTTACAATGATTGAATTTTCAGCGGTATACATTTTACACAAATAAACGCCAGGTGGTAAATTGCTCACATCAATGCTGGGTTGGTTACCGGTCAGCTTGTATTTGGCTATTTGTCTTCCTGCAATATCCGATATTTCTGCTTCAATAATTGATACACCGCTCCCTGAATGGATCAACAATTCATTGCTGGCAGGGTTTGGATACAGGAAAATGCCTGCCAGCGGCTCAACTTCCGCTTTTACCTCAAGGGCAGGTATGCTGCATATCGGATAGGTATAACGCGCAATAAATAAGGTTTCCAGGGTACTATCTGTCAATCGCAATGTATCATGGCCAACAACAAAACTGTCCATATAGTAATCTCCGCAAACATAAAGGTTGCCCCTGTTATCCACCAGCAGGTTGGCAAGATCGTCGCCTCCGGAGCTTATATAAATACTATCGCTGATGGCACCTGAACTATCATACCTGGCGATTTTTAACGGGTCAGACCCCATGACGTCAATTGCATATCCGCAGGCCCAAACATTACCGCAAACATCCGGTGCAACTGAATAACCAACTGAATAGGCTGATGAATTATTAGTATTCGCCCACCTGAAAATTCCATTGACATCATACCTTGCCAGGAACATCTTTGAGCTAATGGCCGACGTTAAGGTGTATGTGCCAAATGTAATTGTGCCATTAAAGCCTCCTGTCAGGTAAACATTGCCGGAGTAGTCTGTTCCTATTCCATTTAATTGCGGATATATCGGTTCGGAAAAAGCAATGCTTTTAGCCCATAAAGGCGTTCCTGACGAATTATATTTTGTTACAAATCCATACGGAATGGTGCCCGATGTAGGGTTTATAAGTGTTGTCGTACCAATGGTCATAGTTGGAGATTTGTAGGTACCCATCAGGTAAGCATCCCCGGTGGGTGTTACTGCAAGGCTACTGGAGGCAATACTTTCTACCGAGTCTCCCCCGAAACTTCCTGCCCATATTACGTTGCCTGCCGTGTCGAGTTTAGCAACAAAAATATCATACGTGCCAACAAGCGAATTTGTGAGCGTGGTCGTTCCAAAAGTCAAATGCGCAGCGCTGAATTGCCCGGCCATATAAATGTCGCCTGATGGTCCAACTATGCCTGTACACATAGATGAGTCTGCTATCATTTTTAACCAGATAACGTTGCCTGCAGCATCTAATTTGGCGCAAAATCCGGCATTATCGAAACCGCCTGAGCTAATTGTATGTGTGCCCAGGGTAAAGTAATGATTGCTGAAATATCCAAATACATATACATTACCTGCAGCATCTGCTGATAAATTCCAAACCCCGGCATCTTTTGCACCAATAGCCCATCTGTAGGTGCCATTTGAGTCGGCGCTTGCGATCACGAGCCCTGACCCCCTCACCGAGTCTGTTCCAAAATAACTTTTCAATGAATCGTAGGGTAGGGTCCAGGATGGCATGTTAGTTCCTGCCATATAGGTATTCCCTGATGCATCAACAGCTACAGGCCAGGACTCAATGAGACCCCTTGGGCAATTACTTCCCCTGGCCCATTTCCATGCCTGGGCAGATAGATTTTGGCTACAGAAAAATAATGAAAAGAGCAGGACTAATGATAAGGTTTTAAACATAGGATTATGATTTGCTTATCAAATATAAGTTAATTTTTAAAATCAACCAATTAATACCTTGGGCAATTAATGTATTTTTGCACCTCCATGAAGTCGTTCAATGTCCCCATACATTATCGGAGTCCGCTTGTAAATGCTATTAAGCAGAAGCGGAAGGGAGATGATAAAATGAAGAAAGATTTTTCTCCTTCCATTCTCGATTTAGGTAATTTAAAGGTAATACTCTCAAGACATTTCGGGTTTTGTTACGGTGTGGAAAATGCCATTGAGATTGCCTTCAGGGCTGTTGAGGAAAATCCGGGTAAACGTATCTTCCTATTGAGCGAAATGATCCATAATCCCGGAGTTAATGCCGATCTTCAGTTGCTGGGTGTTCAGTTTATCATGGATACAAAGGGTAATATGCTGATGGACTGGAAAGAGATTACCCCTGATGATGTGGTGATCATTCCTGCATTCGGAACTACCCTCGAACTCGAAAAACAACTCCGGAGCGCAGGTATCAATCCCAGGCGCTATGAAACCACCTGCCCCTTTGTGGAGAAGGTTTGGAACCGTGCGGAGAAAATAGGTGATGATGGTTATGCCATTGTAGTACATGGCAAACCAAATCATGAAGAAACCAGGGCCACCTTTTCTCACAGCAGTGCGCATACGCCTACTATAGTTGTAAAAGATATGCAGCAGGCAATTCTGCTGGGAAATTATATTACAGGTAAATTTCCCGGCGAACAATTCTATGTAGATTTTAAAGGGCAGTATTCGCCAGGCTTTGATGTGGCAAAAGACCTTCAGCGAATCGGAGTGGTAAACCAGACTACGATGCTGGCGAGTGAAACGCAGGCCATTGCCGATTATTTAAAAGGAGTAATGCTTAGTCATTACAATACCCCCGCCGATCTGACAAGTGAACGGTTTGCCGATACCCGCGATACATTATGCTATGCTACCAATGATAACCAGACCGCAGTGCAGCATATGCTGGATGAGGAGGCCGCTATGGCGCTGGTAATAGGGGGATACAACAGTTCCAATACCACACACCTTGTTGAATTATGTGAACAAAAGTTGCCAACCTATTTTATTAATGATGAGCACTGCCTCATTTCAAATTCCGAGATCAGGCATTACGATTTGCACACACATTCCGAACGTACTGCATCAGTTAATTTGAATGCAGGTAATTCCTTAAAGGTGATGATCACATCCGGCGCTTCCTGCCCTGATGCACTCGTGGAAAGGGTAATACAGCGCCTTGCAGTACTTACTGGTAATGACACTTCACTGAAAAACTTTAGCAGGGAATTGGTGCAGGATTAATTCTTAATCACCTTAAAGTGCTTATATATATACTGTACTTCTGTTTCGGTTACCGGGTCAGCGATCGCTTCTGTATCAATAAACACGATCACGTCTCTGAAGCCCTTAAGGTCTGTAAATTTATTGCTGGGGTATTCTACGCTTATCCATTTGTCTTTGGATGTGCGGTCATATCTTTTCACAATGGTTGACACAGGCAGTGGTTTCTTCTTGCCATCATTGCCTCTGTAGGTATTGGTAGAATCAATGAACGATTTAAAAAGAGAATAATACCGTACCGAATCGAAATTATGCACAAAGGGTATGAGGGTGTCGCGGTCGTCGTAGCAAAGAAATTCGTACGTGGTATCTCTGCTCTTTTTGCGCCAGTGAAAATAGAATTCCGGAACAGTGAAATAGAAAGTTGTTACTCCTGACTTACCGGAAAGGTCTCCGTTTTCTGTAGGCAATTTTTCAGCATTTGCAACTTGCGAGCCATCAATCTCAGTCACCTTGTAGTATTGTCGTATAGTGGTTTGTTTATTGCCTGTTATCCGATTAACTACAAAGGTAGTATCACGCCTGACGATCTTATCTTTATGTTCCTGTAATGTGCTGCTGTAGTTATGTATCATGTCCAGGCTTTTCCAGGTATCTGTTCCTGTCCTTTCATATTTATACAACGTTTGAGACACAGGGAATGGCCTTGGTTTCCCTTCGGCATCAATGTAAGTTCGCAGGTAGTCATTATGGGTCTTTACCAGCGATATGTATTGTATGTCATTTACATCATGCAGGGTGTCGGCTATTATAGGATTGTGGTTAATATCAAAGCAGTCATATTTATAGATGGTATCATTTTTTTCAACCGGCCAGTGTGTATAGAATTCAGGGAAAATAAAATACCTTACCGCATCCGTTGCATCACCTTTCGGACCAAAGGCATCCATCGGGTCATCAACCACATAATTATATACAGGTACCGGTTCTTTGTCTTTCCCCTTTTTCTTTTTCTTGTCCTGTGCAAGCAGGTGAGCAAGGCTCAAAGCCATTAAAATAAATACCCCTAAAACTGTTATTCGTTTCATATTCAATATGCTTTGCCGGTATTTAGTTCTGTCTGACTACATAGGGATTTCTTAAGCAAATATAACCTGCATCACAGTAATATTCAAAATACCGGTATCAGAGGATAGCTAAAATGCGTCAATGATCTGGGATCATTGACGCATTCACTTATTTCCAGCTACTATTATTTCATCCCGGTCTCAATATTCACCTTCATGCCCGACTTAGGCATGTCGTTAAGAATGTTGATTGTTTCTGAAATGTATATATCCTTACTAATGTTTTTAAGCCAGTCTTTGTTTTTTGCAATTGATGTACTGTCGCTGTTGATCTTCTCCATATCGGCAGGAGGATTGGTCATATCAAGCAGTACTGCATTTTTTGTAAGATCCTCCAGTTTTTTAGCGGTTGCATTCGTTTCTTCCTGGTCTTTTCTGTATTTAATTTCATTCAGAGATACACGGTTGTCTTCTTTTTTCTTTTTATAGTATAATGAGTTTTCCTGTATTTGTTTAAATGTCGGATTAGCCTGTATCCTGCTCTTGCTCAATTGTAACAGTTGCGAAATATTGCCGACACTGTTTGTTGGCTTGTAACTGGCTGCCGGAATTTCATCCCATGGCAGGGCAGATTTGTTATGCCTTTCGCCCAGATCTTCGTCGTCTATAGCATCATACACATCGGGTATGGCAATGTCCGGCTTTACTCCTTTTAACTGAGTTGAACCACCATTTACCCTGTAAAATTTCTCCATGGTGAGTTTCACCGCTCCTAATGACTTGCCGGGAGAACCTTCGGTGTCGTTGATAATTTGCAGGCGGCTCATGGGGTCTAACATTTGGTCAAGGTCCACCATTTTTTGTACCGTTCCTTTTCCATAGGTCATGGAACCTACAATAACTGCACGCTTATAATCCTGGAGGGCTGCTGCAAGTATCTCTGATGCCGATGCACTGCCTTCATTCACCATTATTGCCAGCGGGCCTGTATATATTGGGCCGTCATTCTGAGCGGGAAGTACTGAGGGTGATGCATGATTGCTCTTTACCTGCACTACCGGGCCCTTGCCAATGAATATGCCTGCCATATCAACAACATCGCCCAGTGAGCCTCCGCCATTCCTGCGCAGGTCCAGAATAATACCTACAACGCCTGCTTCTTTTAATTTCTTCACTTCAGCAGCCACATCAGCAGAACAACTACGTCCGCTTGTATGGTTGAAATCAGCATAAAATTCAGGCAGGTTAATATATCCAACCGGGCCATCTTTACTTTTAATGATCGCTGATTTTGCAAAAGTCTCATCTATCTGAATCACATCCCTTTTTAAAGCAATCACTTTGGTGGAACCATCAGTTCGTTTTACAGTAAGACGGACTTCAGTCCCTTTAGCTCCGCGAATCAGTTTTATTGCATCATTCAATTCCCAGCCTACAACATCAACTGCGGGTTGATCGCCCTGTGCTACCTTAATGATCTCATCCCCGGCTTTTAGATCACCTTGTTTCCACGACGGGCTCCCTGTAATTATTTCAGACACTGTTATTTTGTCATTTGCCGGGCTCAGCTTTGCGCCTATTCCAAAGAAGCTGCCGCTCATAGTAACATCAAAGTCCTTTTTCTCGTCAGGTGGAAAATAAGCGGTATGCGGGTCTTCAGTTTCAGTAATTGAGTTCACATAAACAATGAAACGTTCATCATCCTTCATTTTCTGACGCTGTTTGAAAAAACGGTCGTACGATTTTTTTACATCCTCCCTTGCCTGTGCTTCCAGTTCTGCATCCGTTTTAAATACGGCATTAACAGAATCTTTATTTTCCTTCTTTTTTTCCTGTTCTTTTTTCAGCTCTACATACTTATCAAGTACTCTGTATTTCAGGAAGAGCCGCCATCTTTCTCCAAGGGCGGTTTCATTTGCCGCAAATGGCGCCTTGTCTGAATTTAATTGCAATTCTTCATTGGATGTGAATGTGAAGGGAGTTTTAAGCATCTCCTGGTAATACTTCTCCGCTCCGCTGATGCGCCTTATATAAATAGCATCGAACGTATCAAAAAATTCTATTGAATTTCCCCTGATCTCATCATCTATCTTAAACTCAAATGCCTTCAGCCTGTTAATGTCCTGCTGGGTGAAAAAGAGTTTATCATAATCGAACATGTGGATCATTTTGGTATACACTCTTGCTGAAAATGTATCATCAAGTGGCTTGGGAGAAAAATGGCCGCTTTGTATCGTTTTCATTACCGTTTCCACCACCAGCTTCCTTTTTGCTTCTGATGATCTGGCACTGCCATATTTAAAGGAGAAAAACGCCGCAAGAATTCCAACGATGAATAGCGGTATCAGGATTTTATTCTTCATGAATTTCAACATAATCTTGTTTACTTGATAATTTTTAATTGTTTTCCGGTTTTATACAAATGTAGTTTAATTGCTGTTAATAAAAAGATAATCAAAAACCATGCTAAGGTTAAAAAAGCGGGTATTTATCTGGGGCTTGACAAGACTTTAATAAATATTTGGCATATATTTGTTTGGCTGAGTATTTTATGTAGTCTTTTTACTGTAAAACCTCAAAAATTAATGTATGAAAAAGTCCATTATTCTGTCTTTTATTTGCTTTATATGCCTGGTTGCATCTGAAATTAAGGCTCAGTCATTTACGGTGCTTGCCGATACCATATTTTACGCAGCAACGCCAACTGCTGAAACCATATTTGATACTGTATCTACGGGCTCTTCTGCGGTTCCTTATTCATGGAAGGTTATTGATTGTAATTTTCCGGCCGATTGGTTGTCCCCCGGTGCTTCAGGGTTTTGCGACCATGATCTCTGCCGTACTCTCTATTCCCTTTGGCCATCGGGAATTACTTGTAATACAACACCTTATGACACCGGGTCAACATGGGTTCTGGACCTTGCACTTGATCTGGGGCCAGCCTCCACTACCGGGTGTTTTTACGTCACCGTAAGGCTCAATAACACCAGTATACCAACCGATGTTGATACCGAGACCTGGTATGTATGTTATGCCGGCGCAGCGCTGGATGTTTCAGGAGGTAAGGTAAAGAAAGAGATCAGCCTTTTCCCGAACCCCGCAAATGATATTTTGAACACACTGTTTGACCCCAATTCAGGTATTTGCAAGTTAGAGATCATTGATGTGTCAGGGAAATTGATCCATGCACAAAGTTGCTCAAACGGTAATGCAAAGATTTCCATCTTAGATATCCCGCAGGGAGTTTATTTTATCCGTTTTGTCAATTCTGAAGGAGCTGTAATTGCTGTCAGGCGGTTTATAAAAAATTAGGGTTACTCCACTCCACTGGTTTAAGTCTTCCAGACTTAAATCCATTATGGTACGAAGGTCTCTGGCCGGCAGAACATGTTCCAAAGCCTCAATCAAGGAACAAAACTATAAAATAAATACCAGTAGGGGTACAATACGGGATACCACTGGTGCATGTCTGAAGCAAAGCCCATACCCAGCCGACTCGTGTCTAGACAATCCCGCCAGTCTCCGACTGGAATTCACCCAACTGGTGCCAAATTGAAAATCTCCCGCCGTTGTTGTGTGTCCCCACCAACAACCTCGCGCCGGACATATAGGGGCTTACCCTTGCGGTAGTCCTCTCGCGCCGGACGCTCACGCCCAGACTACACATATCCAAATAGACAAATAAAAAACCCCCACCCATTTTATCAAATTCTTCCAACTCATTGCCTGTTTTTCCACGGTTAAAACCGTGGGCTAAGTATGCAGAAGATGCCGAACAGAGATAGGTTTCACAAGGGTGCCCCTTCGATTCCTCAGAGCAGGCTTCGTCACAGAAGCATAATAGCAGCAACCAAGTTTGGACCACCCTTTTGAATAAAGCATTCATTCTTATCTTTACAGGATATGAAGAGATCGTTGCTGAGTTTATTTTTTGTTTTTATCCTGGTTCCGTTTGCTAACGCATTTAATGCAGACACTGCTTTTATTACACCATTTGAAAGATCCAACGGAAGGCAGACGGCTACCTACAGCGAGGCTTTGGACTACTATAAAAAGCTTTGTGCAGCTTATCCAACCCTGCAGATGGTGGATGCAGGTATTACGGATATTGGTTACCCATTGAGGGCGGTCTATTATACGCGCGATGGCAAATTCACAAAGGATGAATGGAAGAAGAATGAAAGGATTGTGATCCTCATCAATAACGACATTCATCCCGGTGAGCCTGATGGGGTTGATGCAAGTATGATGTTGCTCAGGGATGCTGCAATGGGGAAAATAAATGTACCGGTCAACATCGTGCTGGTGGTAATACCCATATACAATATCGGTGGTGCGCTCAACAGGAACAGCACCAGCCGCGCCAACCAGAATGGGCCTGAAAGTTATGGGTTCAGGGGGAATGCGAAAAACCTGGACCTTAACAGGGATTTCACAAAATGCGATGCAGCGGAAACAATGGGGTTTGAGGAGTTGTTTGCCCGTGTAAACCCGGATATTTTTATTGATAACCATGTAAGCGACGGCGCCGACTACCAGTACACTATGACCTTGCTGGCTACCCAACACGATAAGATAGGCGGAGAAACTGGAGATTATATGTACAAAACATTTACGCCCATGCTTTACCAGGACATGAAGCAGAAAGGTATAGAGATGGTGCCCTACGTAAATAATTTTGATAATACTCCTGAACGGGGCTGGACGGAATTCTTCGAATCACCCCGGTTTTCAAGTGGCTATGCGGCATTGTTCAGCACGCTGGCCTATGTGCCGGAGACACATATGCTAAAGCCTTTTAAAGACCGGGTAATGGCTACTTATGAACTCATGAAGAGCTTTATAAAACTAGGGTCAGAAAACGCGAAGGAGATAAAACTGGTGCGTATAATTGATCGCACGGAACTGCTGAAGAGAAAAGATTTTCCGCTGGACTGGAAGGTGGATACCACCCGTTGCGACAGTATAGCATTCAAAGGCTATGAAGGTATTTATAAACCAAGTGAAGTATCGGGCCAGCCAAGGTTGTATTACGACCATGATAAACCTTTTACGAGGACGGTGCCGTTCTATGACCATTTCATGGCGGTGAAAACCGTAACTGCACCGATGGCATATATTATACCGAAGGCATGGGTATCGGTAATAAGTATCCTCAGGAATAATGGTGTGCACCTGCTGCGTTTCAGTAAGGATACTTCGATAACCGTCACAGCCTACCATATTGACAAATATGAGACCTTGCCTAAACCTTACGAAAAGCACTACCTGCACAGCAATGTACAGGTGACACCAGGTGAAGTAACAATGCGTTTCTCTGAAGGGGATTACCTGGTGAACCTCAGCCAACCTGCAAAAAGATACCTCATTGAAACCCTGGAGCCAACTGCCCCCGATGGTTTTTTTGCCTGGAATTTTTTTGATGGTATTTTGCAGCAGAAAGAATATTTCAGCGATTATGTGTTTGAAGATATGGCAGCCAATATGCTGAAAAACAATCCCGCATTAAAGTATCAACTGGAAGAAAAAAAGAAACAAGATCCTGCCTTTGCCAAAGATGGAGCTGCCCAGCTTGATTTCGTTTACCGGCATTCCGGTTTTATGGAACAGAGTGTTAACAGGTACCCGGTGTACAGGCTGGAATAGATAATTAATCTGATTCTGTAATAAACCTGTAGCCTACGCCTTTTAGCGTGAGTTTCTTATTCTGGCTATTGCCAAAGTATTTCCTCAGTCTATTGATGTAAACATCAAGGGATCTGGAATTGTAGATCGTTTCTGAGTTCCAGACTTTTTGCATCAGGTAATTGCGGCCAACCACCTGGTTATGATGAGCGAATAAAGTATTTAAAATAACGGATTCTTTAAAAGTCAGCGTTATTGATGCATCCGGAGTTATCAATAGTTGTTCTTTAGGCAGGAAGCGATATGGTCCTGCTTTAAATTCAGTTGGCTCATCTTGCTTTCCTGCACCATATTTTTCCCGCAACCAGCTATTAATACGGGCGATTAATTCGTCTATACTGAATGGCTTACGGATATAGTCATTTGCACCGGAATTAAATACGGCAACTACATCCTGCACCTGGATTTTTACGCGGGTATCAGCCTTTTACGACTGGATACAAAAAACGATATACGACTTTGATATGACAGATATGAAAGTGAACCTGGAGATGCATGAAACGATAAGATAAGGTCATTCCACATCAAACCACACTTTCTTTTTATCATTCCATGGCCCGTTATAATTAATGGTCAGTTCTTCTCCGGGCTGGATCTCTTTCATGGTTTTTATGAACATAGTATTGTTTTCATAGTCCATAAAGTATTCACAGTTCGACTTGTAGGAATGGTTGTAGAGCGGAATCCAGCCAAGCGCCATACAACACATATCAGCTCCTTCGGGTTGCCATTCGAATATGTAGTCATGCAGCAGGGTTTTATCGAGCAGCTTTCTATCCTCGTTGTTCATCACAATTACAGGATCAGATTCCACTACCGTGCCTGATTTTATTGTTTTTTTAGTGAAAATACCACGACCTTTACTTTCTGTAATACCTATATATAATTGGGGAATGATCATAATTAAATGTAAATCAATAATGAAAATTTATTTTTTTAACTAAAAATGGTATTTTTATAAGGTATTTTATAATTTTAGCACTCAAATTTAGTCCTTATGAAGTTCAATTTACATCCAAGGGTGGTTTTTGTTTCGTTTTTGTTACTCCTGCCGTGCGTTACCAACGCGCAATGGTATAACAGAATGGAAGTGGGGTATTCGTATGTTACCGCGACAGCGCATTTCTCGGGAAAGTCAGGGTTTTATGATCTGAACGATAACCGTATCGGGGATACAACTGTGAACAGGAACATTTCTGCTAAAGCAGGAGCGGGCTATTCTCTAGGCTTGTATGTACCGTTGAAAAGGGTTGGGAAGAAAAATATGTGGGCCGTGGATATGGCTATTGTGTACAACGAGTTTATCTGGGAAGGGCTCAACCAGGGCTATAGCGCTGATGGCAGCTACTTCTCCGTTAGTGGTTTTCCCGATCTTTTTGGCGTAACAGTGTCAGTAGGAGCGCCCGTGAGCATTGATTACAAAATTGGTACGGACGCCATCTGTTCCAAAAAAAGAAGGTTTGGCTGCACATTCGGCGCGGGTGTGATCCCCACTTACAATCTTACGGCGCTGGTAGGTGTAGATGGCGCGGGAATTGGTGCAGGCATGAGTGTCAATCCGTTTGTAAAGGGTGAGGTTGCTATTTTCGGTGGCATCTGCTGGAAATTAAGGTGTATCTATTCTTTTGGTAATGTGCCTTATATAGACCTTACCAAGAATGACCTTGCATTTACATCTGGGCCTTTTAAAGTTACGGGCAAGTCGAATATGATGTTGTCTTTAGTCATTATGCCTTTTGCATGGCATTGGAAAGATGAAACATGGTATAATGTGCGTGGCAGATATAATCCGTACCAATAGGGTAATACGCTATTCATTGAAAGGCTATTTTAAACATTATTACCGCATTAAAGGAAATAGTATCTTTTTTTAATGGTCTTTTTATATTTTTACAACTTAAAGGCTCCTGTTATGAATTTTATTAAAAAGCCGTTTTTAATTCTTGCGCTTACCATACTGGCAATCCCTGCTTCTGTGTTCGGGCAATACATGCACGATATGCAGTTGTATCCCACTATGAGTTACCTGGGGGACGCAAAGCGGTATGAGTTTAGTTTTAATTACGTGATGCCTAATGGCTATTTTCAGGGCGTGCAGCAGGTAAACAACAACAATTATATTGGCGATACAACCATTAAAAGGAATATCGCCGGAACTGGTGGGATGGGCGGCTCAATAGGATTGTCGCTGCCGTTTAAGGCAACTGGTCACATCAGCGTTTGGGCTATAGCTGTTCAGCTTGGCGTGAATATGTATACCTGGACTAACATCAACAGTACTTATGGTAACGATGGCAGCCTGGTGGCGCCATCAGGCAATATACTTTCTGCCAAGACCATGCAGATATCTTTGCCTATCGGCATAGACTGGAAATGCGGTAATGACGCATTTGATACGAAGAGACTGCCGTTGGGTACGTCGCTTGGCGTTGGGTTTATACCTGCGTACAACATGACCAGCCTTAGCGAGCCAAGCGGATTTCCTAATGGCTCCCGTTTTGGATTTACCCCTTATGCAAAAGCAGAGGTTTCTTTTTTTATGGGTTTTGATCTGAAGCTAAGGGCTACTTATACAATGGGCACAGTATCGCTGATAGAAGTAAACGGACCGGTGCCGGGAATGACTGATGGTCCGTTCAAAATAGTATCAACCTCCAGCATTATCGGTTCGGTTATTATCATGCCATTCGCCGGCCGCTGGAAAGAAAGCAGGTGGTGGAATACACACGATACCTATAACTGGAATGACAGGTTTAATTAATTTGAAAATGTGCAAATTTGAAAATGTGCAAATGCACTCAGATAAATTAGAAAAGCCCCGACTATCGGGGCTTTTCTAATTGTTATATCTATTCTTGTAGTACTAATTTCCACATTTTCAAATTGAGAATTATTTGCGTTTTCCCTTATAGCCTCCGCCGCCACCATAAGCCTTCACATCGCCTGAATAGCGTGAGCTGGCTGCTTTTGGCTTGCCACGGAAATCTCCGCCACGGTCGCTGCCACGATCACCTCCGCGTTCCCATGGTCTGCCACCACCGCCGCCACTGCCACCCATGGGCTGGTCGGCTACGTCGAGGCGCACTTTGCGGCCCTTGAATTTTTTTGAACCCAGCATCTCCATAAGTCCTTCGGCCGCATCGCCGGGTACATTGAAGAAGCTGCTCATATCACGCACGGTTACGCGGTCTATAAGGCCAGGCTCAATGTCGCTGGAATCGGTGATGAACTGTATCAGCTTGCCTGTGTTGATGCCGTCTTTCTCACCGAGGTTGATAAACAGGCGCACAGACTTGTTATTAAAGCTGCGTTCGCCCCTTTCGCCTCTGTCGCGCCCCTTGCTTTCAAAGCCTGCGTTCAGGTCTTCAGCATCCTGGTAGGCATCAATGGTTTCGCGCAGTTGCAGCCAGATCAGTTTGCGTATCAGTTCGTCCTTATCCATGTCTGCAAACTGCTCGTGCATTACATCCCAGTAGAGCTTGGCGAAATCGGCCTGGGGCTCTGCTGTGGCTATCTGCTCTAAGTAAAAGAACAGCTTCTTACGCACCACTTCGGCGCCATCGGGTATATCGCTTTTGTGGAACTTCTGTTTTACGAGGCGTTCTATCTGGCGGATGTTGGATATCTGTTTTGGTGAAACGATGCTCATGCATATACCGCTCTTGCCTGCGCGCGCCGTACGGCCGCTGCGGTGGGTATATACTTCCGGGTCATCGGGCAGCTCGTAGTTAATAACGTGGGTTATGTCGTTTACGTCAATGCCGCGCGCGGCAACGTCGGTAGCTACTATGGCCTGCAGTTGTTTGGCTTTGAAGCGGTCCATTACTTTAGTACGCATCTTCTGGTCCATATCGCCGTGCAGCGGACTAACATGGTAGCCCATCTTCATCAGCTTCTCGCTTACTTCCTGCGCATCGCTCTTGGTGCGGGTAAAGATGATGCCGTAAATGCCGGGAGCGAAATCGAGCAGGCGGCGCAGTGTTTCAAAACGGTTGTGATGATTGGCAACAAAGTACTGGTGATCTATATTCTCGTTGGTAGTGTTTGGTGCAGAAACAGAATACTCCTTCCAGTCCTTCATGAAACGCTTGGCAATGCCGCGCACCTCATTGCTCATAGTGGCGCTGAATAGCCAGGTATGCTCACGTGCAGGAGTGTTTTTCAGTATCAGGTCAATATCCTCGCGGAAGCCCATGTTCAGCATTTCGTCGGCCTCATCCAGTATCACATACTCTACTTTGTCGAGATTGATAGCTTTGCGTTCCAGCAGGTCTATGAGGCGGCCGGGAGTGGCAACCACTACCTGCGGATTAGCACGGATCTCGCGGATCTGGCCTGTGATGGGCACACCGCCATATACGGCGGTTATACGCAGTCCGCGCATATGAGTGCCGTACTTGCTCAGTTCTTCCTGTATCTGCATACAGAGTTCACGCGTGGGGCTCAGCACCAGGCATTGTACATGTTTTGCGGTCAGATCAGCATGATGCAGCAATGGAATGCCATATGCAGCAGTCTTGCCCGTTCCGGTCTGGGCTAATCCTATGATATCTATAGGCTCCGATAATAGTTGAGGTATTACTTTTAATTGGATAGGAGTAGGTGTCTCAAAGCCGAGGTCAGAAATAGCTCGTGTCAGCTCCTCACGCATGGAGAAGGATGAAAAAGAATTCATTAACATTAAAAAGAACTTTTATTTAAATAGCCACCACCAATATAGCTGCGGCGTGTCCCGATCTATTCCGGGAGTGCAAAGGTAGGGGAAATAAATGAGAAAAATGTGTTAAGTTATTTGAGTCTAAGTCTAAAGTCCGCGATTGGTATACTGAGTTTGAATATTGCAAATTAATAAGTATAGTATTATCGCCAAAAGAAAAGGTGAAAAATTTTGTGATCATCCTGCTTTTTACCATTTCCCTGGTATTGTATTGATTATCAATTAATTGACTAATTATTAAATGTGAAAAAGTAATAATTTACTTCCAAAAAAGGTAAAAAAAAGGTAAAATATAGTAAATAATTAATTTGTTTTTCACTTTTTTATTTGCCGAAATCACTGGGAATGTTGGCCTTCTTCCTTGTTTTTCATTTTTTCATTTGCCTAAAAAAGCGTGAATGTTGGGTTTCTTTCCGGGTTTTCACTTTTTTATTTGCCGAAATCATTGGGAATGTTGCCCTACTTCCTTGTTTTTCATTTGGCCTAAATCGTGTGCGCCTTAGAGCACAGGGTCCCTCATATGCTATGGCTGTGGCGGCTGATAACGGACGTGGAATGCAAAGTTGAGACGGAAAAATGACATTATGAAATCGGGACGGTATGATGGTATTGTGCAGTGTCTATGACAGACACCATGCGGTTTATCAAAGATTTTATTTTGGTGGTAAGTGGCTGAGGATTAGGTGGGTATATGTTATGGGCTGGCTGTGATGGATTGAAGTGTTGGTTTTGCGGTTTTTTGTAATGGGTTTTGGGAGATATTAAATAAATTCTGAACCGCTGATTAAACTGATTATTGGATTTCGCTGAACGAAGAGAGATGCTTGCGACCAGTGGTGCACCAGTGCGTTGATTTTCGCCAATCAGGATGCCTATAGTTATCAGCAGGCGTCCACTTCGACGTAGACAGAGTCTACGCCGAACTATCTATTCTTTTTAAGTTTTGGAAGACTGCGGACAACGATGGATTCGGAAGCGGACGCTTCGGTATGTGAGGACGAAGCGAGACGCTTGCGACCAGTGGATTATACGCTTTCCAACGCCTCCATTCCCGGCAACCAATTGCCACAGGCAATTACTAAAAAATTACCGACTTCCTATAAAGATTTACCGGTTACATTATTAAGGAGACTGGCGGCAGATGCCAGGTTCAAAGGGCAGGGAGTCGGAAGTTTATTATTGATAGATGCGCTGAAAAGAAGCTATGAAACAGCTATCGCCAGCATCGCCTCAATGGCAGTAATTGTGGATCCCATAGATGAAAATGCCGTTAGTTTTTATTCAAAGTATGGATTTATTTTATTGCCCGGCAGCGGCAGAATGTTTATTTCGATGAGTACAGTTGAGCAGTTGTTTTAAATAGCTCAAGGCTTTTGGTGAAAAAGTTATTCCCATAGATATTTTACATCTATTATTACCTCTTGCCTTCTTTTATTTCCTTATGTGCCCGCTTGCGAATAACACACTCAATAATAATCTCTCAAAGAAAGTATCTCCACACAATCAGAACTGACCTCATAAATCACACGATGCTCTTTACTAATCTTACCGGGGAACAGTCAGGGTGTGTGCGTCCGAAAGTATAGTAGTCACTTAATTCGCAACATCGAACTGGCAATTCATTTTCGTTGTGTCGCTGATCAATTTCCCATTGTTGTTGTATAGCTTTATCGGGCCGGTAACTATTCCTTTCAGCCTTGGGTTATTTAATCGCCCGGTCCGGTTGCGAAAAGTTTCCTAACCCTCTTGTTCCGGAGTTTACCAAAAATAATATTGGCTTCAATACCGACCGAGCTTGCGCCTGCGTTGATATTACCATAGAGTCCCGCGCTGAACCCAAAGATCCGGGAACCGGGCAACTCTAAGGAAGGGTTTAAAATAAGACCGGAGACGAGTTTCCTTTTTTCTTTCCATATATAATTTGAAGTGTGGCTAAGATACGGCCCATTGTATGGGGCTATAAATGTTATTACTTTCGTCGGTGCAAAATCAGATTGGGACCAATAGGTTCCAAACGATAGTCCACCTCTCAAAATAAACCTCGCATCGCCTTCCCCGGCTTTAAACGCTTTTCCATACATTAATCCGAACATTGAAAGCATTTGCCGGGGAACCGGATCTTTCTGAACTCCGAACCAGCCATCGTTATCCGCAGGTTTAAAATCAGCCGGCAGATTTGTTGCCTTACGTGTGCCGTAATAAAAACCTGCCGTGATGGTTTGATGATGAGCAAAGATTCCATTCAAGCTGCAATGCCAACTTTGAAAGTTTCCCCCTCCTCCTCCCATTTCAGCATATATAAATGGGCCTTTTTTCAACGTGTCCTGGGAAATGGCAGTATTCGCTATTGATAAAAATACCATTACTATTGCCAGAAGGGAAAACGTTTTTTTCATTGTCGTTATTTTACATTTTCTATTTTAAGATAAAAATTCAAAATAATAGAGAATAATGAGCCAAACACCCGGCGGAATGCACCCCAACCGCAGTCGCCAACTATTTTTCTGCGCCTTCTCTATTATTACTCGCCAAACATATCCTGAGCCATCGATCCCCGCCCCGTTTTGACATTATTAAATAAGGAGTGACACAAACTTAGTCACATTGCCTTAAGCAACATTTGACATTTATCAAATAATATTTTTGATGTCGGATATTGCACTGGCCTAATGAGGGGGACCTTCCCAATTTAGCAAGTGAAGTGACCTCTGAAAGAAGCAATGTTAATACGCAATATCAAACTGGCAATTCATTATCGTTGTATCGCTTATCAGTTTCCCATTGTTGTTGTATAGTTTTATCGGGCCGGTAACTATTCCTTTCAGCCTTGGGTGAAATGAACTAACCTGGCCATAAAAAGTTAAACTTAGCGCCTCTCCCACAAATGAGACAGGAGAAAGCAGATTTGAATCCAGTCTGAAACTTTCAATCGTAATCTTATCGCTGGCGGGCACACCTTCGTTGTCATCAAAGGAAATATGAATAGACGGACTGCTTGTATCGAGTACCATGTATTGTTTGTCAATGTTTGCCCCGATATTAATTGTACGGGTAGTAATTGTGCCTCCTAAAAAGGGGCCAGTCCATATATCGATCTGCATAAAACTATTTGCAAAACTAATCGCTTTACCGTTGTATTGACAGGTGAGTGTATTGGGCGCTGGTGGTCCGTCATTTTTTGTTTTCCTGCAGGCATTGAGTTGCATAAACAATAATAGGCCTGCTATTCCATAGACGATGATTCTTTTCATAAAATTGTTTGTTGTTGTTGTTAGTATATACGTCTAACATGGAGTTAAACCAACTGACTATTATTTTTCGAATTATTTCTGCTTCCTGCCACGCACCCTGCCGAAAATGATACTTACATCGATACCAGCGGTGGAAGCAAGCGGAACCAGGTTGCCGTATAGCCCCGCGCTGATTCCCAGGCCCCGTGTCAATGGAAATTCTATGGTTGGGTTTACTATCAGTCCGGCCACAATTTTCTTTTCATCGTACCACGTGTAGTTTGATGACCAATGGTCTCCCCGCCAAAGGCCCCAACTGTGGGTAACCGTTGCTTCCTTAAATCCGGATGGGAAGGTGACGGTACCAATAGAAATACCTCCTTTCAGGACGTACCTAACAAAACGGGATTTGGTGAAAATCACTTTGCCGTACATGATACCACACATAGATGACGTTTTAACCGGGAGCTCGTTCTTTCGGCCCCAGTCGAATCCAGGATCAAAATCGGCAGGGAGTTGTGTGGCCGGGCGCCAATTATAGTAGTAACCCAGGGAAATGAAATCATTTCTGTTGAATATCGCGTTGACAGTTACTTTAAAGGTTGGGATTTTAGCGGTGGCAACCCCTATCTCTGAGTAGATGAATGGGCCAGTGCCAGTTTTGTTCTGGCCGTACGAATTGAATGTAAGTGTTATTGAAAACTGCATCAATAATGCAAGGTGTAAAATTGTTCTTTTCATTGTTGTTCGTTTAGTAAGTGAATATGAATGCAATTTTACAAAGCTTTTTTTCCCTGGCATTTGACATTTATCAAATTATTTTCTTGCCCTTAAAATGATGTTATCATCAAAGCAAATTCCTGCCGGCTGATGAAAATCAGTGATCCGGCAAATATTCATCAGTCGCCATGGTTTGTTCTTGTCGGAATTTTGCGGCGCTAACCAATACAAAATCCAAATGGAGTCATTTCTTAGTCTGGAAAAAAATGCAAATCTTCTTATTTCTACAGCCTGTCTAGCGCTTTTATTATTGTTCGTTGCAAAGGTTGCAATTATAGTGTATAAGTTTAAAAAGAAGAATATCTAGGAGATACGCTCCTCTGAAAAATGCAGGGTCATAATTACGGACTAAGCTCGTAATTCCGATACTGCAATAATACTTCATGCAGCATAGATTTGTGCAAAACATTTTTCACGCAAAGGCGCAATTTATTGTCATTTATATAGTGCCCAGCTTACGTTTTTAAGCTCGCAAACCCCTATTGTAATGCACATATTTACCCCGACACTGCGTCAGGGGCGATCAGAAAAAATGAGGTGGAGGTGGTTTTTTTTCGGCAATATCCATGTGCTCACGCTGTGTTATTGACGCGTTGACCGGGATTTTCTGTATCCAACTTCTAGTTGTAATTGTGATGGTAAATCTGCCAGCACTCCACATTTAACTGCCGGTTAATCATTAAAAAATAAATTCAAATGCTATAAATTAGTTGCTAACTTTATGAACTAAATATATCCACCCTATAAAAAAATAGTATGAGTAAGTATAAATTTCTATCAGTAATCGGCGTTATTTTCTGTTTGTTTAGTTCGCCGGCTTTTGCCCAACACTCCACTTTTTATGGTTATTACCCGCCGGCAAGTATATCCCATATCGGCGTGGTAAACATGATCTATGCCGGTAATGAAACGTTCTACATGGCCGGAGAAAGAACCGACACGAATTTGCTGGTAATTATCAAAACCAACGGGAATGGCGTTCCGGTGTGGGAGAAAGGATATAAGCTGGATACAGCATTCGGTATTTCAAAACTATTGAAAATGTCGAACGGTGACCTGGTAGTTATTGTTTATGGCATGGGTGGGGCCAGTATCGGATTTCTGAGGGTTGACGCGAACGGCAATTTTCTGCAGCTGAAAGCGCTTAATACAATAGGCGTGTTTACCACATTTGCTTCTGCAGCTACCAATGATGGCGGATTTATTATTGCCGGAAGCGGCTGCCCTGGTAATAACCCGATTGTACGGATTGACGCATCCGGTAATGTAAGCTGGGCGCAGGTGTTTAACGGTACTACCAAAAACATTTCAGATATTTATTCTGCCGACGGCATTAATTTCTTGCTGTTCAGTCAGAACACCATAGGCAACTGGGGCCTTGCGTCCCTGACAAGGATTGATAAAAGCGGTACCGCCTATTCATCTCCTGTCTACGATTTCGGCAGCACATCGAATGTGTTACTGGGCGGCAAGATGGCGGTTTCGCAGCGTGACAGCAGCAGGTTTTTCTGGATCAGCGGAACACAGTCAGTGATGAACACAGACTACCTGGTATGCACCGATGTTACAGGCCACATTTACTGGGCAAAAACAATAACGCTTGTTGATCCTGTTTTGTACCCCGGTGCGGGAGGTACATCATCAGCTGCGGAAGTTGTCACCGGAACGGTTGATGGTGGTGTGGTTGTTGCCCAGACTTTTTCTTCTCCCATAGATGCCGCGCCCCGCAACCTGTTTACCAAGTTTGATAGTTCCGGCAATGTGGTTTGGTCGTATGTGGAAACGAATATGGTGACCCCGCATGGCTGGACCACTGAAGGCCCGCCACTTTGCGGAATTTACCTCAGGCACGATTCGACGATAATTTATAATGCCAGCAATCCAAGCAATGCCGTGATGTACAGAATAGACGAAACAGGCCATGGCCTCTGTGTTCAGACCAGTTATTCGGTTGCGGTTGCCCCCCTGCCACTCAGTGTAAGCACGGTTACTCCTACGGCGGCACCCATCACGGTTACTGCGACCCCTCATACCTGCCTGTGGACTGAGTACATACCATGCAGTATAACTTATTATTGCGAGGATACTTTAGGGTCTGTAATCCTTCCGTTGCATGCGAGCAACATTGACGGTGCTGCTATTGTAAACATTTATCCGAATCCTGCTACCAATGAAATGACGGTTACCTGCTCTGAAAAAATAACGAACATAACCGTCATAAATTTGTTAGGGCAAACAGTACATAATCAATCCTGCAATTCAGAAAGCATACCGGTAGCAATTGGTGATTTACCGCCAGGTATTTATTTTGTTAAAATCAATAACGTAGAAGTCCGGAAGTTTGTGAAGCGGTAAGCGCACCGCCTTACGGATTTTCAGGGTTCTTTATTTGTATAACTGCGGGTTTTAGCATGTCTTATTTACACGAACATGGCGGACGTTACTACACAAAAAACAGCGGCCACACAATACCCGCGCGAAGCGGTACGGAAATTATCTGGTGCAGCCCAATTATTGCAGGCCGATTTTGAAATCTACCTTTATTTCATTTCCTGTTTTCAGCGCCCCGAAAAGAGCAGTGGGCGGGTCTATATTGTAATCCGACAACTTAATGAGTTGCGAACCTTCGAATTTTAATCGCCTGTATGCAGGTATCAGTACTTTTACCGCAAGGCCAACATTTTTCATTACTCCGGCAATGCTAAGGTTGCCTTTTATGAATATGGTTGTTTCGCCCGATTTTGTCTGAATGTTTTTGACGGGTGTGCTGAGTATGAACAGGATTTCAGGATTTTCATTAGCTTTCAATGCATCATAAGTATTGTTATCCATTGCACTGTGGTCGCTTTTAATAGAACGTACATCTATTTTTAAGCTGGCAGCATCTATGTCGAAGGTGCCATCGTTATTCCAGGTGATATTAAAATTTCCGGTTACAATTCCGGCTGTTTCTGTCCAGTCGTGAAGATTGGATGTGCCATGAATAGTAATTGAATGATCTTTTGCAACCGTATAGGTATTGTCGGCACCGTTACCGGCAAATACTAAAGCAGGCATCAGCAATATAAAATTCAATATCCATTTCATGTTTATAACCATTTTAAAAATCAGGCCATCCCACTTTTTTCATTTACGCAGCTATCATTACCTAAGCAAGTTTGCGTTAATAAATCAAAAGTTCCAATGATTTTAATCAGCCTCAGGCAAACGGATCGATCAGACCCTGCAAGTGAAGATCAGAAGAAAACTGTAACAAACAGAAAAGTTAAATTTTAGCTGCCGCCCAAGGTAATATTCAAAAGATTCGTCTTGATTATCAGAAGTGGATTAATTTTAAAGTACAAATAATTTGTACCCCCTAATTTTTTACCTAAAAATATAAATGTGAAAACCCGGACCTTTATTTTCTTATTCGTCATTTCGAGCCTCCTTACTTTTGCCAGGGACATACCAAAATATCTTCCTGAAAAGGGGTTGGTAGTATGGTATCCTTTTAATGGCAACGCCAACGACTACAGCGGGCATAAGATCAACGGCACAGTATCCGGCGCAACATTAACCACGGACAGATTCGGTAACGCAAACAGCGCTTACAGTTTCAACGGTATCAATGATTATATTGAGCTTCCTAATAGTTCCAGGTTTGATAACCGCACCTTTTCCATTTCTTTTTGGGTAAAGACTGTTGAAAAAACAGAGTATCCTAATCCTTCTATTATGTCAAGGGTGGATGGAGCAGGCCACTTTGCCGACACATGGGCCATATACGAAATTGGCGGCGCTTGCCATTTGTCTACCATGTGCAGTGCGCCACAGGGCTGCGCCGGCGCACAAACCATCACCACCATTGCAGACTATAAATGGCATCATGTCGCGTTTACTGTATCGCGCAACCAGTGCACATGCTACAAAGACGGAGTAAAGACAGAAACCGTAAAATACGAAACACCCGTTAACGAACACCCATACGTAACGCGAATCGGCAAGAGCCTGAATAATTACTGGAAAGGCTTCCGGGGCAGCGTGGACGATATTGCAATATACAACCGTGCGCTCAGCGAGAGCGAGGTGAGGGCACTTTTTAATCCGGCACCTTCATCACCGGAAATTATTGTAGCCGCTCCGGCAGTTACATCGGGCCTTGTAGCATGGTATCCGTTCTCCGGCAATGCAATTGACGGCAGCATGCATGGCAATAACGGCCTGGTTTCCGGAGCAGTGCTGACTGAAGACCGGTTTGGCAACCCAAATAGCGCATACAAATTCAACGGCAGTTCCATGATTCAGCTTGTAATGCCTGCGCATGATGCTCCGGCTGAGTCGCGTTACTATTCCACTTCATTCTGGTTTAAAAAGACTGGTTCAGCAACTGCAAGCAGAATGGTATGGCAATACATGGACGGAACTACGGAAAACAGAAGCAACTATGATTTTTACAGTGACCACACGCTTTGCAGTGCCGGAGTTCCGGCAGCACAGAATTATCCATTCTACAATCCATCGGCATGCGGGCCGGATGTTATATCACCAGATCAATGGACCCATATTTATATGGTGTTTGACCAGGAGGCGCATACATTTTCTGTTTACAATAACGGTGTGTACTCATTCAGCGGCCCCATAGGAAACCGGCGACCATCGTCAGGCTACCTCACATTCGGCAATAACGCAAAAGGCACAAATGGCTTTACCGGGTCAATAGATGATATAGCCATCTGGAACCGCGCTCTTTCCCCCGGAGAAATTCAGGGTCTTTACGAAGCAACACCCCGGTTCTTTGATCACTACTTGCCCGGCGAGCCACCTGATGGTGAACATCCCCGCATACATATGTATCCTAAAATTGACGCAAACTATACTAATGTCTCGATGTTCTATGGCATCATTATCCGTATTGGCAATATTTCCGATGCCTTCAATACTCCAATTGTCAACGTTGTCTATCAAAAGGAAAATGCAACTATTAATATCAACAACGGGAGCGTCATAGACGGCGCTCTATCCCCCAAACAATTAAAACTGGTAACCGCCTGGATAGAGATCCACAAAGACGAATTGCTCGCAGACTGGGAACTATGCAGAAACCGGGAAAAACCGTTTGCCATTGAACCATTGAAATGATTTCAGGGAAATAGTATCTGACTGTAAACTAAGGAACGATGACAAAATAATTCCTACAATCTGACTTGTTCTTTTCCATTTTTTCGGCGTTGTAAAAGTCTTTAAATACCTTGGTATTCGCAGATTTTACGCCTTAAAAAAAAGAAAAATAACTGCGCCATATCGTAGGAATTATTTTGACATTCTCACTACGGATGTTTCATCACAGGCTTAAACCAACTTGTGTCTCTTAATGCTGCATAATGTCCTATAGCTGTTTTTTCATCAATAGGGCTGTTGTATATTTTTAGCAGGGCGATATTTCCTGAGCTGCATTCAGTGCCATTTGAATAGGTGTCATCCTGGAAAAAACGAATTGTTTTGCTGCCGTCATAAACAGCATAATCATGTTCCGAATCTGTGAAGCCATCTACGAATTTACCGTCCACATACATTTTTACCTCCTTCGAATTACCGTCCCTGGTAATAGTCACAAAACTATATTTGCCTGAGCTGAAAAATTCACCAGATACAGTTCCAGGGCCACGGAAGGTACATGCGGTGTTATTGTCATACAGGCCATTATCGTCGGTGAGACTTTTGTAGTCTATTAGTTTTGCATAGCCATTGGTGATGTCGGGTGCAAAGTACATTTCAATTGTATAGGCCCCGGAACTAAGCACGTTTGCGGTATCAGTAAACATAAATCCGCAGGACTTGTCATAATGGCACACTGTGTGAATAATTCCTTTCAGGTTGGCAAATGTATGGGGTGAGTAGGTGGGATTACAAACTGCCTTCAGATCAGGCCCGCCATTGCTGGTATGCAGGGTATTATTGAACTGGTATGTGTAAACGGTTTGTGCGTTTATATAACTAATGGCTAACAGGAGACAGAAGGTTAACAAGATGTGTTTCATAAAATTGATTTTCTGCCTCAATATTAGCATTGATCAAAACAAAAAGGAATGATCAAAGTCAAACAGGGTAATGATTAGGGTCATTAATGATTTGATAATTGAATTAATAATGCCTTTTCATGACCATGAAGGTCATTATCCAACTTTTACTAGCTTTGACAGCCTGGATAGATATCCGCAAAGATGAGTTACTGGCCGACCGGGAACTCTGCAAAAACGGAGAAAAGCCATTTGCCATTAAACCTTTGAAATAAAATATTATAAGCACTTTGTTTCCTGAAGAGTTGACAACCAGGCATATATACCCTGATACATAAGAAGTTTATTTAACTTAATTTTTCTTCATTTATATTTCCCTTAATTTCCTATCTTTAACATCCAATTTACATTTACCTATCTTTGACATTTAATTTAGTTTTCTTATGAACCTTAACTGGTTAATTCCCCGTCGGAAAGGAATTCCGGTACTTATGTATCACCGGGTTTGGCCTGATCTGACTGACGATCTTACTATTACTCCTGAGCGTTTGCGCGACCATTGGCAATTCCTTAAAGAGGACGGTTACCATACGCTATCGCTACCTGAATACCTTGATATTATTAACGGCAAAAGCAAGCAACCCCAAAAAGCCATACTGATAACCTTTGACGATGGCTACCGGAATAACCTGGAGTATGCTTATCCGCTTTTGAAAGAGTTTGGCTGGCAGGCTACCTTTTTCATTACCGGCAATATGATTGACGGCGCTGGTGAAGAAAATGAAAAGGGGGTTTTGCAAAAAATGACCCTGCCTGAATTGCATTCGCTCGATCCTGCCGTCGTTCAGTTAGGGATTCATGGATATGTTCATGAAGATATGAGCAGGTTGACCCTGCAGGAAAATGGAGCTGTTCTGCGCAATGCTGTAAAGGCATTTGATACTGGCGGACTGTCCTATTACAAGGTATGGGCTTATCCTTATGGGAAAAGGCCCGGCAAAAATTCAACTGCCATTAAGAAGATTATGGCTGATTCGGGTTTTAAAGCCGCCTTCCGGATAGGAAACCAGGTAAGTGCAATACCTCCGCGTGACCTTTTTGAAATAAAGCGGATAGACATAAAGGGTACTGATGACCTGAATAAGTTAAAGATAAAGCTAATAAAAGGTAAATTGAAGCCGTTTTAACAACAGGAAGCACTGAGTAAATATTTTTTCAGAAATATTTTGCTATTCAATAAAAAATCAAGACCTTTGCAATCCCAAAAAAAATCTAAATCATGGCTCGCGTTTGTCAGGTAACAGGAAGGAAACCAGTAGTTGGCCACAAGGTGTCATTCTCCAACAAGAAAAAATTGCGTCGTTTTCTGCCTAATCTGCAGACCAAACGCTTTTTCCTTGCTGAAGAAGACCGTTGGATCACTTTGAAATTAAGCACCGATGCTATCCGTACTATTAATAAGAACGGGCTGCTAACTACAGTGAATGCGCTGCGTGCCAGGGGAATAACTGTTTAAGTTGGCAGTTTGCAGTTGGCAATTTGCAGTTGACAGAAGAAAGTAAAATGTAAAAGTAAAAAGATAACAATGGCAAAGAAAGGAAACCGCGTTCAGGTAATAATGGAATGCACCGAGCATAAAAACAGCGGTATGCCCGGTACCAGCCGTTACATTACCACAAAAAATAAGAAAACCACGACTGAACGCCTGGAATTGAAGAAATACAATCCCATTCTGAAACGTGTAACGGTTCACAAAGAAATTAAATAATCTATTTAAAATATTTAAGCAATGGCAAAAGCAGCTAAAACCGCGATTAAGAAAGACCCCAAGCTGGCAGCAGAAGCTAAGAACTATTCAAAAGTTATCAAAGCGGTTCGTAGCCCAAAATCAGGCGCTTATACCTTTAAGGAGGGTATAGTGCATAAAGATAAAGTGAAGGATTACCTGGCTAATGTAAAATAACAGCCCCTCTGAGCCTAAGCACTACACTTTTACTATAGACTTAGGACTTATAAACTTATTAGAAAAGCCCCCGCTATGGCGGGGGCTTTCTGATGTTATACTTCACGCGGCATAGATCAGTGCAAAAAAAGTTTCACGCAAAGGCGCAATTATTACCTGGATAGTGACCAGATTATAATGTTTTCAAGCTCGCAAACCCCGTATGTTAAATGCACTAACTTATCACGTTTGCAGTATAGTCAATTTTTACTTTCATGGTTTATAATCCTTCTGTGTCGTCATCTTCCGAAGAAGAAAGCGAATGGCTGTTCTGGCGCAGGGAATCCTTAGTCTTCCTTGGGTCATTAGGGTCTGGCTTTCCGCTTTGTTTGTTTTGCCGGGATTGCTCTTGTCCTTTTTGTTGTCCTGAACCTGATTGGTTTGGTTGCTCACTCTGCTGCTGACCTGACTTGTCCTGCTACGCTTGTTGATTTTTCTTTTCCATTTTAATTGGTTTTATTGATAGGCTACTCTTAAATACTGTGCCATTAAGACGGTATAGAGTTGTTGAGCAACTGCAATATTGAAGTGAAATAATTGGGTAATCGCCGGGACAAAACATAATTTACCTAAAAATCCATTCGGAAATTAATGATTGCAAGCGATGTATAGACAAATATATTCCATACCTTCACATTACACCTGATTTAAAGATGGAGGAAATTTTTATTTTAATTGCTGAGGATGATGCTGATGATCGTTTTCTGTTGCAGTCGGCATTTGATGAAAATGGGTATACCGACAAGATACATTTTGTAGAGAATGGGGTGGAAATGATCAATTATTTACACAATATTGAACTGGAAGGGATAGAATCCACTTTGCCCAGGTTCATACTGCTCGACCTGAATATGCCAAAAAAGGATGGCCGGGAAGTATTGAAAGAGATAAAACAGAACCAATTCCTTAAAAAAATACCGGTTATCATATTCAGCACTACAAATAATGAGCTGGAAATGAAAAGGTGTTACGAATTAGGCGCTAACTCATACATAACCAAGCCTAATAGCTTTGACAGCCTGATTAAAACAGTTGCTGCATTACGTAGTTATTGGATCAATACTACGAATAACCCCTGATTTGCCTTGCGGCATTGTTTTTGTTTAATAGTAATGACATCTGCATTAATTCTAAAATATGGAGCAGAATGTTTTATTATATTGAATTTGACCCGGAAAGAGAACTATTGCAACGTTTACAGCCGTTTGCTATTTTACGAACAAAAAATATATTAATCTGAAAATATGCCCAACAATAAAAAAATTCTGATAATTGAAGATGAAATTGACCTTTGCCTCTTATTGAAAGATTATTTTCTGAGAAAGAATTATGAAGTGATGGTTTCTCACACACTCAATGAAGGGAAGGCACTTTTGGTTTCCGGCATGCCCAATATTCTTTTTCTCGATAATAATTTGCCTGATGGTACCGGATGGAGCGCAGCCCCTGCTATAGCCAAAGACTTTCCCAATCTATTCATAGTCTTAATTAGTGCATTTCATCCGTCAATGCCGCAAATGCCGCCGAATGCGAAATACAGCGCCCTGGAAAAACCTATCAGCTTTACCGATCTTGATAAGCAATTTTCGAATTTCTAATGGTATGATTGAAAATAACTATCCAACTTAGCCGACTTGAGCTTCGTCATTATCCCTAATAGGATTATTATCCATTCTATTTTGTTGCTTATGGATGTATTTTAGCAAAAAAAACCATTCACGTATGGCTTTGTAAAACCATAGATGAATGGGCCGTAAAGGCACTATTAATACCAGGTGGCAAGTGTGTTATTCCACCCTCCCGGTTCTTATAAAACCAAGCAGGAGTGATACGATTGCCAGTACCAGCAAAATGTGAATAATTGATCCTGCACTGTAAACGAATGCGCCAAGCACCCATCCAATTATCAGTATAACAGCGATTAAATACAGTAGAGATCTCATAGTATTGTTTTTCAATAGTAACTAATAATACTGTGCCACCGGGTGAAGTTGACATAATAAACCATCTAAAGTGCGGAAGGAAAAGTAATGGTAAATGTAGTGCCAACTCCTGGCTGAGAGGATACCTCTATATTGGCTTTATGGGCTTGTAAAATATTGAGTGTAAATGTTAAACCCAATCCCACTCCGTTGCGTTTTTGAGTAAAATAAGGTTCGAATAATTTTGAAATATGTTCTTCAGGAATTCCAACGCCGTTGTCGGAAATGACCAGAACAACGTTTTTGTTTAAATGGTAAACATCTATTTTAAGCTTTCCTTTTTTATCTTCCATTGCCTCAATGGCATTTATGACAATATTCAGAAGAGCAAGTTTTAGTTTTTCCTTGTCTGCCAATATTATTTCAGGAGTATCGGAATAATTGACCTCCAATTTTATTTGCTTTAAAGTAAGCCTGTCTATTGAAGCAGCAATAACATCATCAATAATATTTTGGATGGTTTGCTTTTGAAGAATATGTTCGGCAGGGTGAGAAGTATTCAGCAGTTCGCTTATCAGGTCGCTGATACGTTTCCCGTTTCTCTGAATGATGTTCATGTACAATTGCAAATGCTCGTCTTTTATTTCATGCTGCATTTGTTCTACAGAGAGTGTAATATTATTCAGTGGATTTCTCACTTCGTGGGCTATGGTTCTGACAAGTCTGCCTGCGGCTGCAAGTTTTTCGCCCAGCAATGTGGCTTTCTCCATTTTTTTCAGGTTGGAGATATCATGTATAATGCCCTGAACGTAGCCATTTTCTAAATCAAGGCCTTCCTCCATTGTAACATTAAGAATGCAATATTTTTTTTCTCCGCTTCTCGTTGTCATAATGACTTCCATGTCATTGACCTGGTTATTATAAACGAGCGCCTGCCGGAGAAATTTTTTATGTTGTTCCTGCCCTATTAAATCGCTGAGGTTCATTTTCAGAACCTCTTCTTTTTCATAACCTAACAGGGTTTGTACAGCATTGTTCACATCCTTGAAATCAAATAAAAAATTGGTTACAAAAACCACATCCTTCGACTTTTCAAAAATGTTACGGTATTTACGTTCATTGGTTCTGAGGGCTTTCAGCGTGGCTGCATGTTCGAGCGCATACCGGATACAACGCTCCATTTTTTCTATTGAAAGGTCGGTTTTAACAAGGTAATCAACTGCACCAAGTTTCATAGCCTGTATATCTACATTGTAGTTGCCCTGCCCGGTGAGTAAGACTATAGGCTCCTCAACATTAAATTGTTGTGCAGCTTTAAGGAAATCTACCCCGGATTTTGCACCAAGCCGATAATCAACAAAATACAGATCATAGTCATTACTTTGCAAATGGTTTAGTGCGGTATTATAATTCCTGCACCATTCGATTTTATAGGAGTTGCCGGGAATCTCCTTTATATATTCGCTGGTAATAAAGAAATCATCTTCATCATCGTCAATAATCAGAATTTTTGCATTAGTATTTGCCAGGCTCATGCACTTTTTCCTTTAGTTGGCTGTTGATGCCTGGGTAAAATAAATACAAAACGGGAACCTTCGCCGGGAATATTTTCGGCATAGATGATCCCTTTGTGGAATTCGACGATCTTTTTGCATATAGCAAGTCCTATGCCCGACCCTGGGTATTCCGATTTGCCGTGCAGGCGCTGGAAAACCTGGAAAATACGCAAAGCATATTCTTCTTCAAAACCTACTCCATTGTCAGTGACCTGCACTTTGTACCAGGTAGTATTAGTACCCAGATTAAGGCCGATTGCACCAGACTTATTAAGCGCCCCGGCTTCTATTTTTATTACCGGCGCTACACCGGGTTTATGGAATTTTATTGCGTTACCAATGATATTGGTAAATAATTGTTTCATTTGGGATGGTATAGCTTCAATTTCAGGCAGCTGATTGGTGGTAATGGTTGTTGCTGTTTCTTCAATGGTCAATTCCAGTTCGGTACTTACCTGTTTAAGAATATCATCGAGTTTTACTAATTCAAAAGGTTGTGAATTTTTTGAAATTTTCGAGAACTGCAGCAAATCATCAATAAGCGAACGCATATTATCAGCAGCGGCGATCATGCGGGTAAGGTATTTGGCGCCATCTCCGGTAAGTGCGTCTTTATACTTATCAGAAAGCCGGTCGCTGAAAATGGATATTTTTCTTAATGGTTCCTGCAGATCATGACTGGCTACGTATGCAAATTCCTCCAGTTCTTTATTAGAGTGGTATAATTCCTGCACATTATTTTTCAGGTCTTCTTCTATCATACGCTGATTCGTAACATCCCTTAAACTGCCTGCGAATTTTAAGGTTTTGCCTTTGTTGTTTTTTACTGTTCTTGCCAGGCAATGAATTATTTTGATATGCTCCTTATCAGTAATAATTTTAAACTCGATATCCAGTTCTTCCCCGGTATTCAGCGCTTTTCTTGTCTCATCACCAACCCTCTGCCTGTCGGCGGGATGGATCAGGGATTCTTCAAATAGTATATTTACCTGCTCGCGGTGGTCTTCTATTTCATAGATTCTATAAACACCAATTGACCAGAAAATCTTGTCAATATCAATAATCCATTCAAATGTGCCGAAGTCATTGCTGTTAAAATGCTCCAGGAAGAGCTCTTTAGTTACAAATGAAGTAAACGGAATATTCCACTTCGAATGAACAGGATGCAGTATAATGTGGTAAATATCTGCGCCATTTTCGATAGTGTCATTTATTCCGGTTAACAAGGCGGCGTATAGATAGAAAGAAATGAGGCTACCCTTTCTGTTTTTGAGCCTGTATATGACAAACATGGATTGTGCTTCCTCATCTTCTTTCACACTTCTTAACTGGTATAAAAAGCGATCTGACTGGTTTTCTTCAAACAGATCTGTCAGGTAAATCCCTTCATTTTTTATATCCTCATTGGCATAACCCAGGTAGTGTTCGAATTGGTGATTTACGAAAATTAATTTCAGGTCTGGAAATTGGATAAGCGCATTAAGCCCCGGCCCACCCATAGCCATGTTCTTAAAAAAAGATGCATTGTTATTATCTGCCTCTTTTTCTTCCTTTGTATTGCTTAATGTGATTCCAGGTTGTTTCATTTTTATAAACGCTATTCCAAATTAAATTCCTTAAACTGCCTCATTTTATTATACAGAGTTTTCCGGTCAACATTCAATAGTTTAGCAGCTTTGCTTTTATTGAAATCAGACTGCTTTAGTGCGTCAAGTATCACCTCATATTCGGCATCCAGGTTAGCACTTTTTAATTTATTTTCATATTCAGGAGGGTTGTCAGGTTGTATAGTGCCTGCCTTTTCTGCTGCATTGGGAGCAGGAGCGTCAAATTGAAGCTTATAGAAGTTGTTTATTTCAAACGGCAGGGATTTTACATCAATGTAGTCGCTGTCGGTAAGCAAAGTAGCTCTTTTGATCACATTTTTAAGTTCCCTGAGGTTGCCATACCAAACATAATTGTTCAGTACATCTTCCACTTCTTTCGTAAATCCTTTCACGTCTTTCCCCAGTTCTTTATTAGTGAGGTTTAGAAAATGTTTTGCAAACAGCATTATATCCCCGCTGCGTTCGCGGAGCGAAGGTACCTCAATAGTGAATTCATTAAACCTATGGTACAGATCTTCCCTGAATTTTCCTGCCCTTGCTGCATCCCAAAGCCTTTCATTACTTGCAATAATGATGCGCACATCAATATCAATATCTTTGTTTCCGCCCACGCGCTTTATTTTTCTCTCCTGCACTACCCGCAATAATGACACCTGGATCTCATAAGACAGGTTGCCTATTTCATCCAGGAATACAGTTCCTTCATTGGCAATTTCAAGACTACCGATCTTTTGGTTAAGTGCCCCGGTAAATGACCCTTTTTCATGTCCGAAGAGCTCGCTACCCGCCAGTTCCTTAGACAATGCTCCGCAATCAATTGCCACAAATGGCTTGTCAGCACGTGTGCTTAACTGGTGTATCTGGTGAGCAATGGCTTCTTTACCGCTGCCACTTTCTCCATAAATAATTACACTGAAATTGGTAGGAGCTACCAGCCCGATCTGTTTGATTATCTCTGCAAACTGCGGGCTATCGCCTATAACATACTGACTATTGAACCCGGTTTTTGATTTTGCGGATGATAGAGTATTATTGATGTCTGCAGGTTTTGTGATCCCATGTTCTTTTGGTTCTTCACTAAGTGCTTTTTTTATGGTCAGGAGAATTTCTTCGGGGAATAAAGGTTTGGTTACATAATCGAAGGCTCCCATTTTCATAACCTCCACAGCGTCCTTTACATCGCTGTATCCTGTAATAATAATCACAATTGCCTTAGGATGCATTTCCTTGATCCTGCCCAGCAACTGGATGCCGGTCATATCGTCAAGTCTGAAATCACAAAGGATAAGGTCTGGTTTGTTTTTCTTAAGCCATTCTAATGCCGCCTGGCCGCTGTTTGCACTGACAACTACATATCCGTTTCTTGTAAGGAAACGGTTAAGCAGCAAGCACATATCGTTATCATCGTCAACTACCAGTATTTTATGCATATTTTCTTTTAAGTACCTCAAATATACCGAAATTGCCTTTACCAAGCCACATAACAAATTAACCCTGGCCAACTACTTAGCTATATGATTTAGCCTGCCCAAACGGCACGTATCTGAGCAATTGGTATTTGCATTTGTTCCCTGTACTTGGCTACTGTGCGCCGTGCAATAATATATCCGCCGGCTGAAAGCAGGTTGACAAGTTGCTGATCGGTATAGGGGTGTTTCTTATCTTCCGATTGTATGGTTTCGCCAATGAGCGATTGAATTACTTTATTGCTTATTACCTCACCTTTTTTATCTGCTATTCCCTCGCTGAACAGTTTTTTGAGGTACAGCAAGCCCAAATGTGTTTCTGCATATTTATTGCCGGTAATACGGGAGATTGTAGAAATATCGAGACCCGTTATGTCAGCTATATTTCTTATTACCATTGGCTTCAACAGTCTTATGTCGCCGTCAATAAAGAAGTCGTGCTGAAGGTCAACTATGGTTCTCATAAAGCGCAGCATAGTTTCTTCCCTTTGTTTTACGGCATTTACAAACCATTGGGTGCTGCTTAGTTTGCTTTTCACATACTGGTAAGCTGTTCTGTCTTTATTGCTAACCTGGCCGGCCAACTGATCATAAAGTGACTGGTTCACGAAAACTGCATCTGCCTTGCCGGAATATAAATTCACCTGTATGTTATCACCATAATTAGTGATAATAAAATCAGGGATGATGGTGTTTTTAGGATCGCGTTTTGAAATTTCCGTAACAGGATGAAATTTAAGTTTGGCTATAAGGCTAAGTACTAAATGCAGTTCCTCATCATCTATATTAAGGATATAATGGATTTTTTCAAATTGCCGGTGCATAGGTCGTTGTAGTGGTCTTCTAAAAGCGAAATGGCAAATTTTACATCCGGTCTTTCCCGGTTCATTGATCTTAACTGCAACAAAAGGTGCAAGACAAAAAATTAGTGCGAAAAGTTATGAGTTAGTGTTTTAGATGTGACAACTTTTAAAAAGTTGTCAAATCTGAGTAGCCCCCGTCATTTCCATCTATCACTCTTTAACGTTAAATATTTATGAGATTCTTACAATTTATGATTTTTCCTTTTTGTTGATTTCTTCAACCTCTGCTATGAATTTATTTACATTTTCTTCGGCATATGCCCCATAAGCGTCTATAAGGGTGCCTTTCAACCCGTCTGCGGTTTCAATTACGTACATAATGGCACTGTCAGCAGGGTCAGATTCACCTTCAAACCGGTAAAAGTCCTTTATTGAAACTTGCGATGGAAGATATGTTTTATCATTTGTTGAGGAATATAACCCTTGCCTGGTTACTGATAAATTTGCGGTATATCCGTTTTTTATTTCTTTATTTACACGGTCAGTCAGTGTATTCATTGGCGGGATTTCTACCGGGATATTGTTGTTTGTGGTTTGTTCAGTCATAAAAACGTTTTTTGGTTCAGTGAAATTTAAGTTTTTGTGTAGTTTATTTTTGCAACTCCTTATGCACCTCATGGTGGTTTTTGATCAGGTCGTGCGATTTTTTAAGGGCATTGCGTTCATCCTCTACCAGTTTTCTCAATTCATCGCCAACCAGATTATCGGAAGTTAATGCCGCTTCATATGCCCGCTGGGCTGCATCTTCGCCAAATTCACATGATCCAAGTATAGAAAGCCGGTCGCTGTCGGTGATCGCAGATTTAATATCCATCCATGCCCTATAGATTTTCCCGGCAGATGTTGTATCATCTTCTACAATTCCTCCGTTTTTAACTATTTCAGCGGCAAGTTCTTCTTTACATAACTGACTTTGCCTGATCATTCCATCAAATATGGCTTTCAGATCAATGTCAAGGTTTTTGGTTTCTGATATAGCCTTTTCATATCCTGCAATGCGGTCATTATTAATATTTAAGAGATCATTTAGTAATTCATTTACTGATTCCTGCTTTTCCATAAGTACTATTTTAACTGAACTACCTAAAAATTGTGCCATATCCCCGATAAACACTTTATTTTTGTCCCTATTATGGATAATGTAACAACAACACTACTCGAAATATTAAAATACACTATACCTGCGCTTATTGTGCTGGCAGCCAGCCATAGCATTGTAAAGAAATTCCTTGTATCGCAGGTACAGAGGAAACAACTGGCCATATTCCAGGAGTCGCAGGATATTACCCTGCGTTTACGGTTGCAGGCATATGAGCGCCTCGTGTTGTTTGTTGAGCGTATCAATCCCGGCCAGCTCATTCCGCGTATCTATGTTCCGGCAATGACGGTAAGTGATTTGCAGCAGGCAATTGTGATAAATATTCGTGCTGAGTTTGAGCATAACCTTGCCCAGCAGATATACGTATCCAAAAATGTTTGGGAAACAGTGAAAAATGTTAAAGAGCAGGAGATCAATATGGCCATACGTATTTCCCAGACTTTAAATCCGGATGCACCCGGTAAGGAACTGCATAAACGTATCCTTGACATTCTATTGAAAGCGGATGAACAACTGCCTACCGATATGGCGCTTCAGATAATCAATGACGAATGCAAAAGGGTAATGTCGATGGGGTCTATTTAATGTGAAAATGTGAAAATGTGGAAATTTGAAAATTCTGAGATGTGAAAATGTGAAAATGTGGAGATGTGAAAATGTGAGAATTTGAAAATGTGGAGATGTGGAAATGCCGGCTTTTTGTGGAATGGAGGATTTTGATAATAAAATTTAAAGGTTAAACAGAGGTGGATAATAAAACGATAAAAACGGATTCGGGAATTGTTATTAAGGAATTGTATTGTGAGCCGGTAAGGATGGATGAATTGCCGGGTCAATTTCCATTTACTCGCGGTGTGCATTCATCAATGTATCGCGACAGGTTGTGGACCATGCGGCAGTATGCAGGTTTCAGTACGGCTGAAGAATCAAATAAGAGGTATCACTTCCTGTTGGGCCAGGGTGTAAACGGATTATCAGTTGCATTCGACCTGCCTACACAGATAGGCTATGACTCTGACCATCCGATGGCAGAAGGAGAAGTAGGTAAAGTGGGTGTAGCAATTGATTCATTGCAGGATATGGAATTGTTGTTCAAAGATATCCGGCTTGCTGATATCTCCACTTCCATGACCATTAATTCGACAGCTTTTATTTTGCTGGCACTATATATTGCCCTTGCCAAAAAACAGGGAGCAGACATAAAGAAAATATCAGGTACTATTCAAAATGATATACTGAAGGAATATGCTGCCCGGGGCACTTATATTTATCCGCCAACACCTTCCATGAGGCTGATCACGGATATATTTGAGTATTGCAGTAAGGAGGTACCAAAGTGGAATACTATATCCATCTCCGGTTACCATATTCGGGAGGCAGGGGCTAATGCAGTGCAGGAACTTGCGTTCACGCTTGCAAACGGGAAGGCTTATTTGAAAGCTGCCTTAGATAAAGGGCTGGATATAAATGTATTTGCACAGCGGCTGTCTTTCTTCTTCAACGCGCACAACAATTTATTTGAAGAGGTCGCGAAATTCAGGGCAGCCAGAAGGATGTGGGCACATATTACCCAAGAACTAGGCGCTACCGACCCACGTGCACAGATGCTGCGATTCCATACCCAGACAGGTGGAAGTACGCTTACGGCTCAACAACCGAAGAACAATATAGTGCGTGTTGCCTTGCAGGGCCTTTCGGCAGTACTTGGGGGCACGCAGTCATTGCATACCAATGGCTATGATGAAGCACTTTCATTACCTACGGAAGAGGCTGCAGGGCTGGCTTTAAAAACGCAGCAGATACTGGCCTTTGAAAGCGGCGCCACCGATACTGTGGATCCCCTGGCAGGATCATTCTATGTGGAAAACCTGACCAATGATGTGGAAGCCGCAGCATGGAAGCTGATAGAAAAAATTGATTCAATGGGCGGCTCGGTGAAAGCAATAGAGCACCATTTTATGCAGGATGAAATTGCGCGGTCGGCCTATGCATATAACAAGGCAATAGAAGACAACAGTAAAATAATTGTCGGGGTAAATAAATTCACGTCCGAAGAACAAGCCACACCGCCCTTGCTGCGCATAGATGATTCTATAAGGATACAGCAAAGCGAAAAACTGAAAAAGCTTAGAGCAGAGCGGAATAATGAAGCCGCCAACGCCTGCCTTTCCACCATTAAGCAAAAAGCATCCACTACTGAAAACCTGATGCCAGCTGTTATTGATGCGGTGGAAAATCTTTGCACGCTTGGTGAGATAGCTGATACTTTGCGGGAGGTATGGGGAGAGTATAAGGGGTAGGCTACTTGCAGTCGCCTGATGTAGCATCAAGAAAGTCAAATTCATCTACGCATTCATTGGTAGTTATCAAGCGTGTTAGGTAATGTGTTTTATCAAAAACAAATTTTACTGAGTAGCTTCTAGCTCCGTCACCGCCTTGCATATATACATAAAGTAGTTTCCGGTTTTTTGATAAGTATGCTTCAATGTTAATGCCGGGATTGTATAAATTTGAGTAGGCATCTTTCGGGATAGCGATCCAATGTTGGTTCCATTTTATCCTCGGGTTTTTTAGTTCTTTCTTTGGGTTCGTTTCGTCAACACCATAGGCATTATTACGATCAATGATGTTCTTTGTCATTAACTCGTGTGATGCATGATTGGTGGCAACATAATCAGTTCGTTCAATGGCAATATGAATACGGTCTCCCGTCCGGGTTTTGCAGTTGACTACGCTGCTATCATCATACGCCCGAAGGCCAGTCAATTTTTCCAGTTTCTTTCTGTCCTGGATATAAATCGTATCCCCTGTTGATTCCAGCCCCGCAATTAGTTCGTCATGAAAGACCCACCCGGGTTTCATTTGCGCATTTGCGTGAGGCACTGTAAGCGCCAGGGAGATCAGGGCAATTGCAATCTTTCTGAACATAACTTCAATATTAATTTTTTCCTGGTAGCAAACTAATCAATCGCTAAGGGATCGTGATGGGTCTGTTCCCGTTTTTCATTCTGTTTAATTCCAACTGCCACGCGCTTGATGATACATTTCCATAACTTCTGATGCCTTCCTTTTGATTCTGCATTTTCAGATAACTGTCATAGAACTCGCTGCTGTACCGTGCAAATTCGTTGTGATACTTTTTGCTTAGTTGTTCAAGTGTATCAATGTGGGCTGCAGTTAGTTTATTTAGCTGCGCTTCAAATTTGTCTGCCAGGGCAGAGTCCCTGAGATACAGGCGGTTATTGGTGTATATCCATATTTCCAAGTAGGCCGAATAACGGAATGTACTATCGTTAGTGGCTGTACATAGCGCATAGGACATGAGGTTGGCGTCACCCTCGGCTGCAATACCTGCCTGGTGGGCAATTTCGTGAGTTACCAGGAAAGGCAAAACAAATGCAGGCAATCCATTATCAAACTGCCCTTCGCCGGTGAAGGGATTGTAATAACCCTCTACTGCGGTTCGCTCCATAAAATAGCTGAAGAAAGCAGGTTTTACCCCAAGCCCGAATTTTTTCATCCACGTGTCAGTGTACCGGTTGTAATAAGCTATTGCACGCTCATTGATTGTCTTCCCCGACAGGGAATAGTAATGTGGTGCGTAATTATTCAGATTGCATACCAGGAAGCTGTCAAAGGCTATTAAGTCTTTTTTGGTTTTTAATTTTAGCTCTTCCTTTGAGAAAGATGCTGATGCCACATCTGCCTTATTAAGGTTCCAGTATTCCCTGAGTGGCTGCTTGTAATAATTGGCGCCCCAGCCAAACAGGAACAACAGGTAAACGATAAGGACGGTATTGATCGTACTTAAAAAAGAGGCAAGCAGTTGTGATTTCTGGCTGCGAAATTTTAGCAGATACCTGGTCCATTTTACAACAGTCATTAAAAGCCAGACTCCTCCAAGTATATAAATTATATCGCCCAGGCTAAAGGGAAGGAACCCAAATAAAAGGCCCCGCAACCATTGGAATGGATAAAAGATATACTTATTGTAAACAGGGATAAGCGAGGGATATTCAGAAAAACAATACAATGCGACGACCAGTAAAATAACCAGCGAAAGCATCATTATTAATTTCCTTTTGATCTTCATGAAGTTAAATGTAGGGAATTTGTGCCGAAGGATTTACCATAACATCAGGTTATACAGCCACCACAAGCGGTTTTTGGGATACTCATTCGCCTGACCGCAAATGCAGTGATATCGTGACAATTACAGATTTTCTTACATTATTTTAAGACATATTTCTTGACAAATGAATTATGTTCAGTATTTTTGTCAAAATAATTGTCATAATGGACCGAAATATCCTGCATTTAGACCTTGATACTTTCTTTGTTTCCGTAGAGCGCCTGCAGAATAGTGTTTTGAATGGCAAGCCTGTAATCGTTGGCGGCACCTCTGACAGGGGGGTGGTGGCATCCTGCAGCTACGAGGCACGGCAGTTTGGTGTGCACAGCGCAATGCCAATAAAAATGGCGCGGCAGCTATGTCCGCAAGCCATTTTCATTCGTGGTGACTACGATGCTTATTCCAGATATTCCCGGATGGTCACGGATATACTCACGGATAAAGCGCCTGTGGTAGAGAAGGCCTCCATAGATGAACACTACCTGGACCTGAGCGGTATGGATAAATACTTCGGCTGCCTGAAGTGGGCCTCTGAGCTGCGGCAAAAGGTAATAAAGGAAACAGGCTTGCCCATATCGTTTGGGCTCTCAGTGAATAAGACGGTGTCGAAGATTGCCACAGGGCAGGCAAAACCTAACGGGCAGATAAAGGTGGACACCGGTACCGAAAAACCTTTCCTGGCGCCGCTGTCTATAAAGAAGATACCCATGATAGGTGATAAGACCTTTATACGCCTGCGCAACATGGGTGTATCGAAAGTGGGTACCATACAGCAAATGGATATAGAGCTGATGCATAAAGTGCTTGGAGATAACGGGGTGACCATCTGGAACAAATGCAACGGTATTGATACTTCGCCGGTAGTGCCCTGCTCTGAAAGGAAATCCATCAGCAAGGAAGAGACTTTTGATAAAGACACCATTGATATGCAGTACCTGAAAAAGGTCATTACCTCCATGGTTGACATGCTGGCATTCGACCTGCGCAAAGAGCAGAAGCTGACTGCCTGTATTGCAGTGAAGGTGCGGTACTCAGACTTTAATACTAACCAGATGCAGAAGAAGATCACGTATACTGCATCTACCACAAAGCTTACCGAGTATGCCCTTGCGCTCTTTGAAAAAGTTTATTCCCGCAGGGTATTGATAAGGCTGGTTGGGGTGAAGTTTACCGATATAGTACCGGGCAGTGAACAGATAGACCTCTTCAACGATGTGGCGACACAGATCAATCTGAACAGGGCGATGGACAGCATCAGGATGCGGTTTGGTAAAGAGATCATTAAGAAAGCCGTCATCATGTAGTTATGCTGCTGAACGTACACAGTTATTACAGCCTCCGCTACGGCGTATTGAAAATTGAGGATCTGATCGGCCTGCTGATGCAGGCGGGGTATGATACTGCTGTGCTTACCGATATCAATAACAGTTCCGGTGTGCTGGAGTTTATAAAGCTGAGTAAAGAAAAGGGCTTCAACGGCCTGGGCGGTATGGAGTTCAGGAACGGGGATGAGCTATTGTATATTGGCATTGCGAAAAATGAGCAGGGCTTTCGTGAGCTGAATGAACTGATGACGGAAAGCAACCTTAACAAAACACCCCTGCCACCGGTGCCGCCGCCCATGCAGCATGTATTCATCATTTACCCTTTCGGTAAACAAACTGCGGGCAGGGAATATGAGTACACAGGCATAAGGCCGAAGCAGCTGAATAAAATACGGATGGAGGATACCAGCCACCGCTATGTGATGTGGCAGCCGGTAACCTGCCTTGATAAAAAAGGATATAAACTGCATTGCCAACTGAGGGCCATCAACAACAATATACTGTTATCGCAGCTTCAGATGCAGCAGGTAGCGCAGGATGAACTGCTATATACCAAAGAATACCTGCTGAAGGCTTTTTCTTCATTCCCTGCTATCATCAGGAATACGGAGCAATTATTGTCGCAGTGTACATTCTCATTTGATTTTGATGAAGGGAAAAATAAAAAGACATTTACAGGCGGCAGGTATGATGATATGCAACTGCTGAAAATGCTGGCGTATAATGGCCTGAAATACCGCTATGGCACCGGTAATAAGGAAGCGTTGAGGCGGGTAAACAGTGAGTTGGCAATAATTGAGGAGCTTGGGTTTTCATCTTATTTTCTCATCGCGCAGGATATCATCCGGTATTCTATGTCGCGCGGATTTTATCATGTGGGGCGGGGGAGCGGCGCCAACAGCGTGGTGGCCTACTGTCTGAGGATAACAGATGTTTGCCCCATAGAACTGGACCTGTATTTCGAGCGTTTCCTGAATCCGAAAAGGAAGTCGCCGCCTGATTTTGATATAGACTATAGCTGGGACCAGCGCGACGATGTGCATGAGTATATTTTCAAGCGCTACGGGCACAAGAACACCGCGCTGCTGGGCGCCATGAGCACCTTCCGGGATAAAAGCATCATCCGCGAACTGGGCAAGGTGTATGGTCTGCCCAAAAGCGATATAGACCGCATTATAGACGAGCCCGATGCGGTACTGAATAAACATGAGATCACTGACCTCATACTTTCAGTCTATTCGCAGATGGAAGATTTTCCGAACCTGCGGACTATACATCCGTGCGGGGTGCTGATATCTGAATATCCGCTCACCAATTATTCCGCGCTGGACCTGCCGCCGAAGGGGCTGCCCACTGTTCAGTACGACATGTACCAGGCTGAAGATATAGGCTTTGAGAAGTTCGATATCCTCAGCCAGCGCGGCATAGGCCATATAAAAGAGTCGGCAGAAATAATACTGAAGAACCGTGGCGAGAAGGTGGACATACATGATGTGGTGAAATTCAAGAAGGATGAAAAGGTGAGGGAACAATTGAGGTCGGGCGATACTATAGGTTGCTTTTACATAGAGAGCCCGGCTATGCGCGGACTGCTTAAAAAGCTGAAGTGCGATGACTACCTGACGCTGGTAGCGGCCAGTTCCATCATCCGCCCCGGTGTGGCCAAGAGCGGCATGATGCGCGCCTACATAGAGCGCTTTCATGACCCCGGCAAGGTATTGTACCTGCATCCTGTAATGGAGCAGCAGCTAAAAGAAACCTATGGGGTAATGGTGTACCAGGAAGATGTGCTGAAAGTGGGCCATCACTTCGGTGGTCTGGACCTTGCTGATGCCGATGTGCTGCGCAGGATGATGAGCGGCAAGAGCAGGAACAAAAAACACCTGCTGGAAATAGAGCGCAAATACTACGGCAACTGTCAGCGGTTTGGCTACCCTGAAGCAGTGGCGAAGGAAGTGTGGCGGCAGATAGAAAGCTTTGCAGGGTATAGTTTCAGCAAGGCCCACTCCGCCTCCTATGCTGTGGAAAGCTATCAAAGCCTGTATCTGAAGACCTACTACCCGCTGGAATTCATGACGGCTGTAATCAATAACTTCGGCGGATTTTATGCTACAAGGGTATATGTGAATGAGGCTAAGAAGGCCGGCGCTGTTATTCACCTGCCGTGCGTGAACAAAAGCCTGCACTATACCTCTATACATGGCATTCACATTTACCTTGGCTTCATCCACATCAAAGACCTGGAAAGCAGCTATGCTCAGTTAGTACCAAAGGAGCGGGATATGAATGAGGATTACAAAGACCTGGATGACTTCATTGAACGGACCCATATTACCCTGGAACAACTGATCATACTTATCCGCGCAGGAGCGCTCCGCTTCACGGGGATGAACAAAAAGGAACTGCTGTGGGAAGCGCATACTATACTCAGCGCTACTGCGGCTAAGTATGAAGCGGCACAGCTATTCTACACCCGCACCAAGAAGTTCGCACTGCCGGCCCTGGATACCTGCGCTATTGAGGATGCCTACGATGAAATTGAGCTGCTGGGCTTCCCCGTCTCCGGTTCTATGTTCGATCTGCTGAGGACTGACTTCCGGGGAGAAATAATGGCAAAGGAACTGATAACAAAGGTAGGTCAGCAGGTGCGCATGGCAGGTAATTTCATTGCATCAAAGCATGTGCGTACAGTGCGTAATGAAGCAATGAACTTCGGCACATTTACAGATGCCAGGGGCGACTTTTTTGATACCACTCACTTCCCGCCTGCGCTCCGCAGCTATCCCTTCAAAGGCGCCGGGGTGTATCTTATACTGGGTAAGGTGGTTGAGGAGTTTGGTTTTCCAAGCATAGAGGTAGACAAGATGGCAAAGCTGCCTATAAAAGCGGATCCGAGGAGTGTGTGATGCCAGGCAGGGCATACGTAATTTTCTATGTTGTGTTTTAAAGGGGGATAAAGGTGTTATATAATTCTCTTTCAGGGCGTGTTTGCAAACTGTTGAACTGTTACATCCGGGTAGCCGCATCACTTCTTCTTATGCTTGAAGAGTTGCCACCTTACATCATTGGTGATCTCGTCGCCGGTTACTTTTACGTAGGTGTTTATCTTACGCACATAATTGTAGTAGCCTGCTTGCATGCGGATAAGAAACATGGTGAATACGACCAGGCTGATACCGCCAAGTGTAATTGTAAGAACCGGGTCCTTGCCAACGAACAAAAGAATAAGTGAAGCAATCATGAAGAACACGCAAAACAGCATCAATACAATTGCGCCGCCAGAATCTATTGGCCGCATCTTCGATGTGAGCACTACCTGTGTTTTATTACCGTATTCTTTAAGTTCAACCTGTGTGAATGGCAATGTTAATTTTGGACTGCCTTCCTCAGTATGCGGCACTATGCTCAGATCCTGGTCTTCTTCCAGCAACTCAAAATCCATATCATGTATCTTCACATGATGACCTGCAAGCCTGTATTTCAGATGCTCTTTAGGTATGGAAAACTGATATTGATGTGTACAAGTAAACATATTTCCTATTGCCTGTTAATCAGATAAGTTTATTGCAAAGTAAACAATTTGTTTTGTATTTTAAATATTTAT
>CAIMDZ010000112.1 GCA_903839875.1 uncultured Bacteroidota bacterium | reverse complement strand
GAAGTTGTTGCGGACTGCTGTATTGTTGTTTAGATGCACGGTTTTTGAGCGCTTTTGCCATATTCCTTTGCACTTAGTTCACACTAATATCGTGAATTATCCCGTATTTACTGCATCTTAGAATATTTCAGCAGACCCTATTTATTTTAAAACACCCGCTGCCAAATGCATCTTTGCGCCTTCGCGCCCCTGTCTGCCGACAGGCAGGTTTGCAAAAGATCCCTTTTTTTCAATACATTTTACGTAACGCACTGCTATCGGAATTGACTTTTGCTTAGTTTTGCAGCCTCATAATTACAAGCATGCTTACCGGAAACGAGATACGTCAGCAATTTTTAGATTTTTTTCGCAGCAAGGGCCACGACGTCGTCCCTTCTGCCCCTATAGTTGTAAAAAACGACCCTACCCTGCTGTTTACCAATGCGGGCATGAACCAGTTCAAGGATTTTTTCCTCGGCAACCAGGTTCCGGAGAACACACGTGTGGCCGATACCCAAAAATGCCTGCGCGTAAGCGGAAAGCACAACGACCTGGAAGAAGTGGGCGTGGATACTTACCACCATACCATGTTCGAAATGCTGGGCAACTGGAGCTTTGGCGATTATTTTAAAGAAGACGCTATTGCATGGAGCTGGGAGCTCCTCACAGAAGTATACGGTATAGCCAAAGACAAATTGTACGTAACTGTTTTCCAGGGCGATGCATCTGAAAAGCTGCCAAAGGATGAAGAAGCCTATAACTTCTGGAAAAAGTATGTAGCCGAAGATCGAATCCTGCTGGGAAATAAAAAAGATAATTTCTGGGAAATGGGCGACACCGGCCCATGCGGCCCATGCAGCGAAATACATGTTGACTGCCGCAGCGAAGATGAGAAAAAACTGGTTGATGGCAAAACCCTTGTAAATGCAGATCATCCCCAGGTGATTGAGATATGGAACAATGTATTTATGCAGTACAACCGCCAGAAGGATGGAAGCCTGGTTCCTTTGCCTGCAAAGCATGTGGATACAGGCATGGGATTAGAAAGGTTGGTAAGGGTACTGCAAGGCAAGCAAAGCAACTACGATACCGACCTGTTCACCGGCACCATCACCGCAATTGAGCACATGACCAGCCGCAAGTACACAAACACTGACAGCAAGAAGGATATTGCATTCCGTGTGCTCTCCGACCATATACGCGCTATCGGATTTACCATTGCTGATGGGCAGTTGCCATCCAATACCGGTGCGGGTTACGTTATTCGCAGGATTTTGAGAAGGGCAGTGCGTTATTACTATTCTTACCTCGATTATAAACAACCACTGTTATATCGCCTGATGCCCGTCTTGGCAAAACAATTTGAGCATGTGTTTTCTGAATTGCACCAGCAGATAGACTTTGTATCCAAAGTTGTAAGGGAAGAAGAAGAGTCTTTCCTGCGGACACTGGAGAAAGGCCTGCGCAAAATTGATGACATTGTCAATGAAACTAAAAACAAGGAAACAGAAACCATAAACGGTAAAGCAGCATTCGAACTATACGATACATTCGGCTTCCCGATCGACCTGACAAGGCTGATAGGTATTGAGAATGGAATGATTGTGGATGAAGCCGAATTTGAGAGCGAATTGAAGGCGCAGAAAGACCGCAGCCGCCTGGCTACGAAGCTCGACACCGACGACTGGATAATAGTAAGAGAAGCAGCAGCAACAAAATTCGTAGGGTACGATCATTACGAAGCCGAGGCTTCTGTTTCAAAATACCGCCGTGTAAAATCAAAGGGAAAAGAAGCATACCAACTGGTGCTCGACGTAACACCATTCTACGCCGAGAGTGGTGGTCAGGTAGGCGATACCGGCGAGTTCATTTTCCCGAACGACAGTATTCAAATAGTAGATACTAAAAAAGAAGACGGCCTTACCATCCATTTCACAGAGGTACTTCCGGAAAATATTTCAGCGCCGGTCCTCGCCAAAGTTGACAAAGTAAAAAGGCAGGACACCACCATCCACCACAGTGCCACTCACCTCCTTCACGCCGCCCTGCGCGAAGTGCTGGGCAAACATGTGGCCCAGAAAGGCTCTCTGGTAAATGAAGAACACCTGCGTTTCGACTTTTCTCATTTTGCCAAAGTGACAGATGAGGAAATAGTACGGATTGAAGCGATAGTAAATGAGAAGATCAGGGAGAATATCCCGGTGGTGATAAAAACAATGCAGAAAGACGAAGCCATTGCCCTCGGTGCAATGGCGCTATTTGGGGAAAAGTATGGAAATGAAGTAAGAGTAGTGATCATGGACGCAGATTATTCCATTGAGCTTTGTGGTGGCACCCATGTTGGCGCTACAGGCCAGCTTGGGCTTTTCAAGATAACCAGCGAAGGGGCAGTAGCAGCAGGAGTGCGCCGTATGGAAGCTATCTGTGGCAAAGCTGCTGAGCATTTCATTAATAGTCAGCTCCAACTCATATCAGACATAAGAACCCAGTTAAAAAATCCTAAGGATACACTGAAGGCAATTGAAAAACTACAGGAAGAAAAATCCCAACTGGAAAAACATGTGGAGCACCTGGAAGCAAGGCAACTGGTCATCATCCGCAACGAACTGCTGACAAAAGATGAGATCATCAACCAGGTAAGTTTCATCGGCCAGATGGTATCTGTTGGTTCTGCCGATGCACTGAAAAAATTATGCTTCGATCTCAAGACGCATTTAAATGACCATGTAATAGTACTGTGTGCAAACATTGATGGTAAACCTTTTGTTGCAGTAGCTGTAGATGAAAAAGTAGTTGCAGCCAAAGGCCTCGATGCCGGCAAGATCATCAAAGACCACGTAGCCCCCCTCATAAAAGGCGGCGGCGGCGGCCAGAAAACACTCGCCACAGCCGGCGGGCAGGACGTCGGTGGGTTGCAGGCAGTGATTGAAAAAGTGAGGGGATTGTTGTAATATTTATACCTGAATGTTTACAAATTTTGAAACTTTTTCTTAACTTTGAAAAAGCCTTCTACTGCCGTGTCAAAACATTTTAGAGTAGCATATCTTGAAGAAGCAACATTATTCCTTAATAATATTGACATCAGGGCTATGAAAAAATTGCTTTATAATATAGACATCGCCACACAAATGAATGACCCACGTCTTTTTAAAAAACTATCTGGTGATATCTGGGAATTTCGGGCAAAATACGGCAACCTTCAATACCGGCTGCTGGCATTTTGGGATAAAGGCGACAAGGTGGACACATTGGTTATTGCAACTCATGGCATAATTAAGAAAACAGATAAAATGCCCTATAAAGAAATATCTAAGGCAGAACATTTAAGGCAGAATTATTTTAACAATAAATAGCCGAAACATGGAAAAACAAAAAATAAAAACATATAGCCACGATGAACTCAAAGATGAACTTATAGGTAAACGTGGAACAAAAGCAAGAGATAAATTCGAATACAAACTTCAAATGGATGTCTTGGGGCGTATGATAAAGTTGGCTCGAAAAGAACGCAATCTAACCCAGGAACAACTCGGCAAAATTATGGGCGTTCAAAAAGCGCAAATATCCAAACTGGAAAACAGCGCAAACAGTGCTTCAATTGATACCATTGTTAAAGTATTTCATGCTTTGGATGCAGACATTCATTTCAATATCACTATGGGGACAGAACGGTTGCATTTGCATTAGGGAATAGCTTAGCATATCAATATTAATAGCCTATTTCATGACCGAATACAACCTCACAGTAATCATCCCAAAAGACGAAGACGGCAACTTCCTTGCCATTTGCCCGGCTTTACAAGGTTGCTACACCGACGGTGAAACTCTTGAAGAGGCCCTGGGAATGATTAAGGATGCAATAAAATTGCACATTGAATATAGGTTGGAAAATGGGGAGTCAATCCCAATTGAGATATATTCTTCTCAACTTAAAATTGAGGTATGAGTACCAAAACCCAAAGGAAAGTTTACATATGCCTGATAATTTGATAAATATACTAATATTAACTTCGGTAATAAGACAAAAACATCCACTCTTCTTTAGCAAATCATAGCAGATTTCTTACTTTTGCAGCATTAAACTTATGATATTAAGGAACCTTTTATTCTTCATAGCTATTTCGCTCATTATCGGGTGGGTCCTGGTTGTATTTGTCTGGCCTCATGACGGTCAGGTCAAGCACTTATTGGCGGTATTAGCTGTTATATCTGTTATTCTTGGCCTGACAAGGAAGACGGACAGTGACTAATGCCCGAATCCGGCAATTCCTAACTATTTATCCACAATTGGTTCTTTTGCCTTACCGCCTTTTTAATTTTGATTTTATTTAAAATATCTTTGCCTGTCTGCCGGTAGGCAGGTTCAAAACCAATAATAACAATGCGTTTCATAGTTACATCAACAGCTTTACTCAAAAATCTTCAACAGATCAGTGGGGTCATAAGCGCCAATACAGTTCTTTCCGTACTTGAGGATTTCCTGTTTGAGATGCGCGGTAATACGCTTACACTCACCGCAACCGACCTCGAGACCATGATGAGGGTGCAGATGGAAGTGAATGATGCCCAGGGTGATGGCCGTATTTGTATCCCATCCAGGATATTGACCGACTATCTCAAAAACCTGCCTGAACAGCCGATCACTTTCAATATCAACGAAAACGACCTGAGTATCGAAATGTCGAGCGATGTGGGTAAGTACCGCATCGGGGGAGAAAAGGCTGATGATTTCCCGAAAGAACCGGCGCCGGGTGATACCACGCAGTTCACCATGCCTTCCATTGCATTACTGGAATGTATCAACAAAACGCTTTTTGCTGTTAGCGCAGATACACTGCGCCCTGCAATGACAGGCGTGTATTTTGAGCTGGCGAAAGATAATATCTGCTTTGTGGCTACAGATGCACACAGGCTGGTACAGTTCCGCCGCACGGATATCAACTGCCCTGCAAAAGATGGTTTTGTAGTACCCAAAAAACCACTGCAGCAGTTACGTTCAGTCCTCGCACCTGATGAAACAGTTTTACAACTCGCCTACAACACCAGCCACCTGTTCGTAACAGGCGCCCACCTCAGCCTGAGCTGCCGGCTTATAGACGCGCGCTTCCCCGATTATAAAGCAGTAATACCCGTTGATAATCCATACAAGCTTACACTTAACCGTGGAGACTTTGTTAGCGCCCTTCGCCGCGTTAGCATCTTTGCCAACAAAACTACAAACCAGGTGGTATTGGATATCAACGGTAATGCCCTGCAGATAAGTGCACAGGATATTGACTTCTCTTATGAAGGCAAGGAAATGCTCAGTTGCCAGTATAGCGGTGAGGATATGAAAATTGCCTTCAATGCCAAGCTGATGGTGGAAATGGTGGGCAACCTCGATGGCGACGAGATACAGGTGGAACTAAGCACCCCAACCCGCGCCGGTATCTTCCGCTCTATGGATAAAGTAGAGAATGAAGATGTGCTGATGCTGCTGATGCCATTGATGGTGGGAGTTTAGCCCCTGAACCCCTAAAGGGGGACCAGGCATTGGGCTATTGTAAAGGTTTCATTATTTGGTCATAAATTAAGCAAAGCGAATTTTCCCTTGTGGATAAATTAAAGGCTGCCGATCGCAGCCTTTAGTTTTATATCTCTATCAAGGCAATTACATGTAGGGTTGACCGGGTGGCAGAGCAGCTTTTTTCCGTATCGGCCGTATCGCATAAATCACCAGCAGATACACCAAACAAATCAGCACAATAAACCCCACATGTATCCCTATCTCCCAGCCCGACCAGCTTGCTTTTACCTGGTAGCCCTTTGCCCATGCATACTCGCCATGTACCATCAGCCCCCCAAAATATACTGAGAACAGAAAAAATAGCAGCCATGCAACTATATTGTCATAAACCAGCTGAATCAGCAGCACTAACGCAACCGGCGAATACAACACCCAATAAGCAACACCCAGCGAACTCTCGCACTTCGGACAACTAACCAATCCATGCCAAAGCATAAAAGTCCACAGCAACAATAATGCCGCGTACACCACCTTATGAACCCAGCTATTTTTGAAAAAGTTTCTCACTTAGCGTAATGAAATCTGTAGTCAGATATTACGCAAGATAAAATAAAAAGACCATAGCCGCAGCTTCAACTACGCCGTGCGCTAAGAAAAGCGATACAACCGAGAATATATTCTCTCGTGAAGTCCCTTTAGTAACTAACGTCTAAAAACTTAGCCAAAAATGGCAAGACTTTAAGCTGCTGCTGCATAGTTAAGCTGAGGTATAATGACAATATTCTTCAGTTTCAGGGCTGTCAATATTGCCTCGTTTCCCAAAGTTGTAATG
>CAIMDZ010000111.1 GCA_903839875.1 uncultured Bacteroidota bacterium | reverse complement strand
TGCAAGAAAATGGTTCACGCAAAGGCGCAGAGGCGCAAAGACACGAGTAATAATTGTTTGCTAATAAACACATTATGTAGTTATCAAGCTCGCAAAATCCATGTTTCGTTAATGCACTATTCTATCCTGTTTGCAGTATAAGTTCAGCATATCCCACACCACGGAAAACCCTTTCAGGGTTGGCCCCTGTTGTTGTTTTACCGTGGGTTGTACCCACGGCTATTCACGGGAAAGCCCTTTGGGCTTGCTTAATAAAATAACATTGACCGAAACAAGGTCCCGACCGGGATACCGGAGTGGAACAGAGTATGCAGGTAACATGTTACTTACTCCTTCTGCGGCGCATTCACCCCCACTCCTTATCTTTACCTATTATTTTTCCCGCATGAAGACCATTACACGCACCATTTTGCTGCTCTCGCTCATCAGCCTCTTCACTGATGTGGCGAGTGAAATGCTATACCCGGTCATACCTATTTACCTGAACAGCATTGGTTTTTCATTTCTGTTTATAGGCATACTGGAAGGCATTGCTGAAGCAGCCGCAGGATTAAGCAAGGGCTATTTCGGCAAGCTGTCTGATAATACCGGCAAGCGGCTGCCCTTTGTGCGGCTTGGGTATTCGCTCAGCGCGCTCTCGAAACCCATGATGGCCTTATTCACCTTCCCCGCCTGGATATTCACCGCCCGCTCACTCGACCGCTTTGGCAAGGGCATCAGAACAGGAGCCCGCGATGCACTCCTTTCGGCTGAGGCAACTCCCGCCACCAAAGGAAGGGTTTTTGGTTTTCACAGGGCAATGGATACGCTGGGCGCCGTAATAGGCCCGTCTGCGGCTTTGCTTTACCTGTACTTCTACCCGCACCGCTACATAACCCTTTTCTACATAGCCTTCATTCCCGGTTTAATTTCCATTGCTTTTACTTTTCTTGTTAAAGACAAGAAACATGAAATCAAAGAAAACAAGACCCGTTTCTTCGACTTTTTAAAGTATTGGAAAGCCAGCCCTCCCGCTTACCGCAAATTGGTGACCGGACTCTTATTGTTTGCTTTATTCAACAGTTCCGATATGTTCCTGATCCTGCAGGCAAAGGCCAACGGGCTCAGCGATACACAGGCCATTGGTATCTATATTTTTTACAACCTTGTTTATGCCGTCTTCTCCTACCCGCTTGGCGGCCTCGGCGACAAGATCGGCCTCAAAAAAGTTTTTATCCCCGGCCTGGCGGTTTTTGCCCTGGTCTATTTCGGGATGGCGTTCAGCCACAGCTTCTACCTGTTTTTCGCCCTGTTCTTTGTCTATGGCATTTATACGGCAGCCACCGATGGCATCAGTAAGGCGTGGATCTCTAACATATCTGATAAAAAAGACACGGGAACTGCTATAGGCACCTATACCGGGTTCCAGAGTATCTGCACCCTTTTTGCCAGCAGCCTTGCCGGACTGGTGTGGTACGAATTTGGCGCACTCACCTTGTTTTTATCTACCGGTATTATCACTGTTTTTATCATATTATACTTCCTGTTTGCAGTAAAAACAAACAACTAAAACATAATCTTATTTATATGTGAATGAAAATTTAAAAATGGCACAGAAATTGCTTTAAGTTAAAATACCTATTATTTCTGTTTTTTAAATCCAGACATATGAAAAAGACTTTTTTTGTGCTGTTGTTCCTGTATCTGATCATTTTTTCGTTGACCCTTTATGCTGGTTTGCACCAGTGACACCCCTGGTTCCGAAAGCCCCCGGCCCCCAAGGGGAGTACTTTGGGAACATGACATCAACTTTATTTCAATGTTCTGCTGATGTTAGGTTCTGTCTGATTCTTTGGTGAATTTATTTCAAGTAAAAATTTCTGCGAGGTAACAGAGGTTTTTACTTTTTTTGTTTCATGCCGCGATTGTAAACATTGTCGTATTTTGTCAATTTTTTGCACAACTTTATTCTGATTATCAATTGTTTATGTCGAATCATTGTCGCATTGATGTCGCATTGTTTTTGGTTGAAATGACGGATTGCTGTCGTTGAAAATCCGGGTTCCAGTTCCCTGACCTGCCTTACGGCAGGCAAGTTGCCGCCGAGTCCTGCCAGAGGCGACTGTACAAAACTTCAAGTTTGGTGCAAGGCAGAGACATCGGCGGGGACGGTGGGGGCATTGTCACATTTCTCATTTTCTATGTGGATGACTCATATTATAAATATGGTTGAAATGCTTTACTGTCAGCTTTATTACAAATATCCAAATGTCGTATCATTGTCGTACATTGTCGTATATGCGACAATGCTTTTTTGTGGGTGAATAATGCGCGAGTTCACTGGGGGGTATAGATCCTTCGTTCCTCTGGATGACAAATGCGAGTAAGAGTACATGTGCGCGTGCACACTCCTGAAACAGGTTTACACGTTGGTTAGATAAAGTTTTTTATTTTCATTTTTTCATTTGCCTAAATAAACGTGAATGTTGCGCTATTGCGAGTTCATAGATTTTGTTGATATGGTGGAGGGATAGTTTTTATTGAAAAATAAATTAGTTGAAATCATTGGGAATGCTGACCTCTCCCCCGGCCCTCTCCACAGGTGGAGAGGGAGATGTATAGTAGATGAAATTTGAATTATATGTGGGTATTATGTTCATAGATTCTGCAAATATAAACAAGATATTTTAATTTACAAAATATAACTTACATGATAGTGCAGTTTTTGGGCTATGATAGAAAGTTTAGTTGGTGGTAAGTGGTTGATGCATATTTATTTAAGCATTATAAAGTGGGGAGAAATGGGTGTACGCATTGACAAAAGATTTATAGGATTTGAAGATTTCAGGCTGCGCGAGTGGGGGCCTCACCCCAGCCCTCTCCAAGGGAGAGGGAGGTGTTACGTATGTGCGAGTTCATATGGCGTTGCCTCCCGATAGCTATCGGGACTATGAGATTTATCCCCTTTGGGGAAACAACGGTGGGAGGGGTATCGCGAATTTAATGTTGCAAAACCACAATTCGCAGTCTAATAATCATCAATGTGCTGTAAAACTTGTCAATGGCAGAGGGAGGTGTTGCGCAGGCCTTGATTGGGCTGTGGAATATGGGTTGCCGGACGGAGTCCTTCGTTATATCGGAGATTTAAGTCTGGAAGACTTAAACCAGTGGGGTTTAAAGCGCGAGTGCTGATCACCCCTGCCTGAAATCGGCCGTCGCCGATTTCAGGCTGTCCCCTCTTTGAAAAAAAGAGGG
>CAIMDZ010000110.1 GCA_903839875.1 uncultured Bacteroidota bacterium | reverse complement strand
GTGCATTAACGAAACATGGATTTTGCGAGCTTGATAACTACATAATGTGTTTATTAGCAAACAATTATTACTCGTGTCTTTGCGCCTCTGCGCCTTTGCGTGAACCATTTTCTTGCACTGATTTATGCCGCGCGAAGTATATATCGGGTATTTTATTCCAAAATAATCTTACTGCACCTTTACTCTTATCCCCTCGCTATGCGCTGAAAACTCAGGGGCATACATGCACTGGATGGTACTAATGCCGTTGGAGAAATCTCCTTTGACCATTACCAGTACAGTGTATTCGAACACATACTTTCCTTTGGGCAGTGAACTGAAAAAGAAATTGGAGGACGCGTCTTTTGTGGATTCATAGTAGCCAAGGCCGCTTTGATATTTGTATTCGCTGATTACATTCACTGGTTCGAAGCAGGATGCGCGCATGTCTTTCAGGTGCACATATTCCATATCGCGGTCGGCGCTGATCTCTATTCTTACTTTTACTTTGTCGCCTACTTTCAGCGGGTTGGTCTCGGTGATGGCCTGTAACTCTGTACCATGGCTGGTGTTTTGTTCTATGAACAATTTCTTTTTGATAACGAGCGGCGTCTTTGCAGCCGTGATCTTATCCATGTCTTCGAAATACTGCCAGGATACTGAGCCCCACGATGTGCTGTGTTCGTTACCTTTTACCTGCACTTTAATATTCCCCATACCGGGTTCCACTTTTTCTGCGCCGTACCGTACCTTGAAATAGCCGGTGCCTGCTTCTTTCTTTATTTCATCGCTCTTTATGGATTGTTTGCCGAGCTGAATAGAAACAACCGGCTCATTGGCAGTCCATTTTGAACCTGATAAAAGAAGAGCGTAGCATGCCTCTGCGGTAGAGATGGTGGTCGGCCAGCTTTGTGTCTGTTTTTGTTTCAGCAGCCATATCTTCATGGCATCCACGCTGGCAACATCGTGAGCTATTTCGGTAAAGCATTCTATCATCATCGCCTGTGCTTCGATGGGCGATTCGTACCAACTGTAGCCTTCTCCGGTTTGTTTCCACCACATGCCCGGTTCATCCCTTCGGATTGCGGTTTCCTTTAGGGAAGCAACAATATCATTGGGTGTTTTCTTATCACCGAGCCTATAAAGCGACAGGGCTATCATCCCTTTCATATACGGATTGAATGAGCGCCAGTATGCTACAGCCTGTTTTTTATAATAATTAAATGCCTTACTGCCTGCTCCTGCCGGGCCTTTACCTTTTAACCCGCGCAGGTACAGGTATTGGATCTGTGCATAACCAATCTGCTGCAAACTGGTATCGTTCTTGTGTTTTATGAGTGCGGCAAGATCTTCTTCGATCTTACTATCTATCCATGGCATCGCTCCCTCAACTATGTGATCTATTGTTGCGTCACTACTTTTCACTCCAAGGTGACGCAGATGTTCGAGGCCCGTAAGAATATACTGGGTGATATATCTGTCGGGTTGCATGCCTTTAAACCAGGGGAATCCTTTATCCTCTATGAGCATGTCGTTCAGTTTACTGATATTGGCATCCAAGTTGCGGGCCAGCTTGTGTGTTTCAAATAAAACGGCGATGCGATTCCTCTGTTCGGTTTCTGTTTTTGCCTGCATTACCCAGGGCGTCTCCAGCAGCAGCGCCGACTTCAGTTCTTCATTCTTGTCCAGGTTCGACAATAATGCAGTGGTATCTTGCTTCTCCCACTTTTTGAATACCTCTTTTAGTTTAGGGTTTTCTTCCATTATGTGGGCGCCAAGTGCATTGGCGAAGTAGCGGTTGAAGGTTTGCTCGGCGCATTCGTGCGGGAACTCCATGAGGTAGGGCATTGCCTGCAGGGCATACCATGCAGGGTTGCCTGTATACTCAACGGTGAGCGCGTATTGCGCCAGCGATTTAGACGCGGCGGAATGCAGGAGTTTATCAAAACGGTATTCTTTTGTGTTATTGCCATTTACATAAATGGGCATGGTTTCCGTTACCATCATACGGTCTGAAAGAACCATTAGCGTATTTTCTTCGCCATCAGTGAAATCTCCTGCACGCGCCTTGATGCGCACAATTACAGGTTCGGTGCTATTTTCAGGCACATGCACTTTCCAGGTCACCAGAGTACTTTTCCCCTGCTGGGCTGAAAAACTATTGCTTTCATCTGCTATTTTAAATTCGCTGTTGAGCGGCTTAAGAGTGGCAGCATCCAGCAATTCGATGTAGGCGGTTCCCTTCATTTCGTTTGCTGTAAGATTATTGATCTTGGCTGTTATCACCACTTCGTCTTTCTGCCTCAGGAAGCGCGGCAGGTTTGGTACTACCATCAGGTCTTTTTGTGTTTTTATTTTTCCTTCAAAGGTGCCTGTAGCCATGTCTTTGGTGTGGGCAATGGTCATTAACTTCCATTCGGTAAGCGCTTCCGGCATTGTAAATGAAATGCGGATATTACCGCTGTCATCTGTATGTAGTTGCGGGTAGAAGAACGCTGTCTCTCTAAGGTTTTTGCGCACAGCTATCTGGGGTTGTTTTGGCTTGTTGCCGCCCCCAGTTGTATAGTAAATAACAGCAGTGCCATCGCCATAATTTGCAGGTACGCCCGATGTCAATACTGCAAGCGGTGATGGTGGAACTTCTTCGTTTTTCACTTCTACATCTTTTCTTATTACCGGTGGGCTGAACTTCAGGAAAGGTATCGCCGTTTTATTCTTCCACATATACGCTCCTCCATGGGATGAGGCGGATGTTGACAACTGGTAGCTGACACCTTCGTCTCCGAACAGCCTGGGACAGGACCAGCTATATACAAGCGCACGACTAGCACTCATACAGAGAATATCATCAAACTCCCAGTCTGTACTTCTGTAATATGGAAGTTTGGATGCCGCTTCGTTTCCGGCATGGCTGCTGAAGTCGGACCACGACCAGGTGTTCTGTACATTAAGCGTCGGGAACAATGATCCGAATTCCCAGCTATGAGGCAGCAGTTCATCGAGGGAGGCATCATACATAGTTGCAGCCATTTCGGTGGCTACTATTTCTTTGTGCTTGCCTTTCACTGTCATTACCCATGTTTCCTTTTGGCCGGGCAGCAGTTTGTCGCGGTGGGTTTCCCAGGTTATTTCAAGGTCTTTATCATTGCGCGGCACAGGAATAAAATACGAATCCTCGTAGGCGCGGTTATTCTTAAACAACAGATACTTCAGCATTATTCCGCCTTCATCTTGTTTGCTGATCGGGATATCTTCTTTTCGTTTGCCATTGTCAACCAGCCTTTCCGAAAAATTCACATCATCGTTCATGCGCTGTTCTGATCTCATCACGTATATGCTGTCGTTAAATGCAGACAAAATATAGGCAGCTGTTGTGTTTCCACTTTTAACATTACTACCCGCAATCCTCAGCGGCTCTGTCACTTTCCCCTGAAGCGAATTATCCCAAAGCTCCATGTATTTCTTCTCTGTTACTTTTGCCCCGGTCTTATCCGTGGTTTCCATTTCTATTACATACCAGCCGTTTCTACTCCAGGTTGCCCTGGGAATTTTTATATTCCCGTTTTCATAAGTAGTAATTGTTTTCTCAAAAACCATTTCGCCCGTGCTCCACCGCTCTTTCGCATTTTCGTCTTTATACACGTCATCCGGGAAGTATCTCCTGAAAGTCTTTTCACTCATAGTAAACATATCAGGCGCCTTCCACATGCGCTCACGCAGTGGTGACTCCGGACTCAGCAGTGTATGGATGGTAACCTTTACATCTTTTTTGATGAAAGTGCCATTCAGATTTTGCGTGGTTAATGGCAATGAGTCCAGGTCGCCCAATGAAGCATGTAACGGAACCGCAGAAGCAATAACCGTAGAAATGTAACCGGCATTAAGGCTTGTTTCAGCACTGTGGGTCTCACCGTTAATATCAGTTACTTCGGCAGTTACAACATAGCTGAAATACGGCATTACTTTTGCGTTGACATTACTGTCAGGCTTTGTTACAAAACTGATCTCAAATTTCCCGTCGCTGCCGGTTACTGTTGTTCCATGCAGTATTTCTGTAGCGCCGGACGTACTGGACGAAAACAGGAATGATAGCCAGGTATATGGAAGCACAGTACTCCTTGTTATTTTGTATTTCACCGTTGCTCCGTCAATGTTGTTGCCCGCAAATCCTGCGGCCTTGCCGGAAACGGTAATTTTTTCATTCAGGCTGTAGTCGGCTTTTAACGGCAAAAATGTTGCATTGAATTTCGGACGCTTATATTCCTCTACATTAAAATCTGCACCGTGCCATACCTGATTTTCAAATACACCAATTTTCATTTCACCGGTCAGGCCTGTCACGGGTATATCGAATTTACCTGTAACTGAACCGTATTCATTTGTTGTAAATTCAACCGAGTCAGTCTTTGTTTCATTAGCGTCTATGAAGAATACTTTTTCGCGGCGGTCTTTTACCGTATTATTTTCTACGCCTCGTTTTTTTGCCAATACGGTAATGCCTTTAAAATAAATGGTCTGGCCTGGCCGGTAAATAGATCGGTCGGTGAAGAAAAAAGATTTGAATTCATCCTTAGGGGCTTCGTAGCTATTGTATGTATAATCGCTAAGCGCATTATAGAGGGTATCGTTATCTTTTGCGATGTCATAATAGTAAGATTGTCTGCCTGCAGTGTTGGGCAATGGCACAAAGCAATTCTTACCGGTGTTCAGCATTTTCACAACTTTATTCTCCCGGTCGGCATCGTGAACTTTGACCAATGCATTGGCCACCGGCCAACCTGTTTTCCTGTTGAGCACTACAAGTTCACCATCTCTCCTGATGTTTTTTTTCTTCACCATGCATAACGAGGAAACTGCGAAACAACCAGATGACTTCAGGCTATCTTTCGATGAAACAAAATCTTTGTTATCGCTTATCCATATACCATACCGGCCTGCGGGCAACGGGTCAAGCTTCACTTCAGCGTCATGGTATTTGTAGTCTTCGCTGCCGGGCAAGCTAATACTGAATTCCTGGATTGAACTATGACGAACAACCGAATCGAAGTGCGTTCTGTCGTACTCAAAATTCAGGTACATATAGGCATCCACGGGCACTATGCGCACCCATATCTTCGGCACGTTTTTATATGTCACCAGTATCCTTGAGTATTCATCCGGAAGTATCACCTTTTCATAATTCGGTTCCAGAGTTTTCTGCTTTATTTTATTTGCCAGGTTGCGCGCACTGATGCCTGCTTCGCTCTTTGGGAATTTACTGAATAGCTTATCCAGGGCTGACAGGATGCGGGTATAGTCCCGGTTTTTATCAGCATGCCTGCTCTTGTCTGCGTAATCATTTTCTTCGCCGTATAACTGTTCTGCCAGCTTGTATTGCGCCATTGCAGCAATAGAGTCATCGGGATATGCTACGGCAATACGGCGCATAGCCCGGATGTATAATTCCTTCTTATCAATCGCAACACTATTCTTATTAGCAAAATCAAGCCGCTCCATGTCTGCATACACAAATGCGCTCTTGTTCGCATCATGTATGTGAATTGCAAGTAACTGCTGGTATAACAACAGCGCCCTGAATTGCGCCGATGAAGAATCCTTGGTAGTGAAATGATGCACCATAAATCTTTCGGGTTCATCAAATACCGCCGGGTCGTTCATTGTAAAATGCAGCTCGGACTCCGTTATATCCTTTTCGTCATTATTGAAATAAGCCAAAGCCCTGTAGGCAAGCAGGTCAAACAATGTGGGCCGGAGTAAAGGACTGTTTTTGCCTTGTGACAATATTGGATAGAAGTCGGCATCACGCATTTTTTTCAGCCGACCCGCATCTTTCAAGGATGCGAAATACAATGCAGTTATTTTCTCAAAAAAATGCCTGGCATCCCAGAATTCAAAATTGGGGTCGTTATCTTTTACATTCGAACGCTCCAGTATCTCGTCGCTTTTTGACTGGTAATAGTTCCAGTAAAGCTGCGCTGTTATACTCTGCCACATGGCTTTGTACGGGAATTCAGCAGTAGCGGCGTAGTGTTCGGCTTCATATATAGCGGCACTGTCGCCGTTATCATTCAACTGGTAGTGAATCTGCAATAGGTAAAGCTGTGCTTTCATTGCCGAAATCGGCCCGCCGGATTTTTGCGCATCTTTGTAAACGCTGTCTGCAACTTTGACCGCTGATTGCGGCAGTTGTTTTTGCATGAAAGTATCTATGCGCGGCCACACGTTTTCATACTGATTCTGTGCAGTAGATTGCAGGGATATCAGCGATAAGGCCAGCAACAACAGGAGGTGTCTGTTCATAAATTGCAGTTTAAAAAGGGGAGAAATCTTTAGTAATGACGGCCGATCAGCACATTTCCACAATAAAGCTGTGCAATTATTTTCATACTGGCCGTTGTGGTTCCGTTATTTAACAATCATTATACTTTTTTCTCCGGCAGACCGGGTAGAGGCTTGGCATTTTTAAACACTAACTTAGGAAATTGCGCCTTTGCGCCTTTGCAAGAGGCTTTTCCCGGAAAGGCTGCATTACACCTTTGCGAGCTTAAAAACGTAATACTGGTTTGCAAAAATGACCAATAATTGCGCCTTTGCGTGAACCTTCTAACGCCCCTAAAATGTGAATATCGTGTTCATTTCACATTTTAATAATCTTTCCGTAAAAGTTTGGTATTGTTATTGTAGTTAACTTTAATAAACAAAATCGGATTATATGCTTTGGCGAAGATTCAGCGGCGAACCATTACGGGTGCCGGTAAAAAATGCGGTAGAGGAGGCTATTATCAGGGAAACGGGCGCAGGTTACAAACTTAAAGTATGCATCGGCACTGATTCACAGGTGCGCAGTGCAGAAACAGAGTTTGCTACCGTGATCGTTTTTCTGCGCGAAAAACACGGCGGCTTCATGTTTATCGCTAATGATAAAACGAAACAACCTTTTACCATTAAAGAGCGTATGCTGGTGGAAGTGGCAAAGAGTATCGAGATAGCCTACGAACTATGCGACCTCTTTAACAAGTATGATGTGGATATGGAAGTACATGCCGACATTAATACCAATCCGCAATTTAAAAGCAATGAGGCCCTTCGTGAAGCTATGGGCTACATTCTGGGAATGGGTTATGCGTTCAAAGCAAAACCCGACGCTTTTGCCAGCAGTTGCTGCGCCGACAAGATGGTAAATTAGAATATTACCATATGTATACTTCCTTTTACAAGGGTTTATCGCCCCTTGGGTAATATTATCGCCCTGAATATTTATAGTTTCAGTTAATAATTGGCTTCCCACCTTACCTTTTTTTATTTTTTTCTGTCTATATTATAAGGAAAAAGCTTAAATTTACTATCATAACTATAATTTATAAGCAATGAAACTGCGTTATCTAATATTGGTTTGCCTGCTTTTCGGTATGGCAGAGAGTGCATACCCGCAGGCCAGGCTCACTGAATTTATTCAAAACAAGGGCCAGTGGCCGGAGTGGATCAGGTATAAAGCCACAACGCCGGCCGGTGATGTGCACCTGGAAAGGGATGGGATGAGGTATATTCTCTGCGACATGATGAATGTCCCGAAAATGGATTCATTTCATCACGGACTGATGGCGAAAGCGCCAATAATGAAGTTTCATGTTTATAAAGTGACTTTTGACGGAGCGAACCAGCAACCTGAAATCGAAGGTTCCAGGCCACAGAAAAACTACTACAATTATTTTATCGGCAATGACTCTTCAAAGTGGAAATCAGGCATACATCCATACGCGGCAATAGACTACCAGGAATTGTACAAGGGCATTACTATGCACATAGCATCGGACCACGGATCGCTTGAGTATGAATTTTTTGTAAAACCGGGAGCAGATGCATCGCAGATAAAAATGAACTTCGATGGCCCGGATAAAATGAGCATTAAAGGACAGGACCTTGTAATTTCCACTTCGGTAGGCCAGGTAATGGAAATGAAGCCTTACGCATACCAGTATATCAACAATGAAAAAACTGAGGTAGCCTGCACTTATCACCTTAAAAACAATAAGGTGACCTTCGACCTGCCCAATGACTATGACCACAGCCAGCAACTGATCATTGATCCCATTGTATTCTGGTGCTCATTTACCGGCTCAACTGCCGACAACTGGGGCTTTACAGCTACCTATGACGATACAGGTAATTTTTACATGGCAGGCCTTGTAAATGCAAACCCCTCATCGTTAGGCGGTTTTGGTGGCGCCTACCCGGTTTCTCCCGGCGCCTATCAAAGCACTTTTGGCGGCGGACAAGGTGGCAGCGCCCTTGAATATGCAGCTGACCTTGGTGTTATGAAACTTTCACCCGACGGTGTTAACAGGATCTACGCTACTTACATTGGCGGAAGCAATAACGAACGCCCGAACAGCCTTATAGTAGACGGATCTAATAACCTGTGCATAGCGGGACGAACGCATTCTGCTGATTACCCGGTAACCCCCGGTTGTTACCAGCCAACCATTGCAGGCGGATGGGACATTTTTGTGACCAAGCTCAACTCTTCAGGTACAGGGCTGGTCGCCTCAACCTTTATTGGAGGAACCGGTGATGACAATGTCAACTTTGATTCTACCGAAACGGGCTACGGCCACCTGAAATACAATTACGGTGATGACGGGCGCAGCGAAATACAGGTAGACAAGCTGGGGAACATATATGTTGCCGGTAACAGTTCGTCAACTAATTTCCCTGCCACACCCGGCGCACTTTCCACCGTTTATGGCGGCGGATACCAGGATGGAGTTGTCTTTAAATTCAATCCTACGCTTAGCACGCTTTTATTCAGCAGTTATGTAGGAGGCATTGGAGATGATGCAGCCTACGTACTGGCATTTAATAAGTCTCAGACATCTTTTTATGTTGCCGGTGGTACCAACAGTACTAACTTCCCAACTAAACCGGGGTGCTGGCAGACAACTTACCAGGGCGATTCTGCCGATGGGTTTGTTCTGAAGTTTAAGAACAGCCCGCCATACACACTGCAAAAAGGCACCTTTGTAGGCACGTCCAGTTTCGACCAGGTATACGGCATACAGGTAGATGATACAAACAATGTGTACGTAATGGGTCAATCGGTGGGCGGCTCATTCCCTGTTACCGCGGGATCCTACTCATTGGCCCCGACATCTACTCAATTTGTAATGAAAATGGATAGCAGCCTCACCAGCGATCTTATTTCAACAGTTTTCGGATCCATACCTGCTACGCCCGGATTTGTCAATATTTCGCCGGTGGCTTTCCTTGTAGACACCTGCAACAACGTTTATATTTCAGGCTGGGGTGGTAATCTTATGGGAGGCCTCGCACCTGTATTGGCAGCTCATTGCGGAACAACCACGAATATGCCAACCAGTCCGGGCGCTTACCAGACTACCACTGACGGCTATGATTTTTATTTTATTGTTTTTGGTGCGGGTCTCACCAGTATACGATATGCCACATTCTATGGACGTAATGCCCCGGGCTTCCCCGGCGAACATGTGGATGGTGGCACCAGCAGGTTTGATAAAAGAGGCGTGATCTACCAGGCAATTTGCGCCAACTGCGGCGGTACAGGTGGCACAACACCACCATTTCCTACAACAGCGGGTGTGTGGGCGCCTATTGATATGTGCTCGGGCAACTGTAACGAAGCCGGTTTGAAAATAGCGTTCAACATAGGCCCGGTAATTGCAAATGCACTCGGCGGCCCAAGTACCAGCGGTTGTGCACCGCTAACGGTTAATTTCACCAACCTCTCTACCAACGGGCTTACTTACCTTTGGGACTTTGGTGACGGCAGTACCACCACCACGTTCTCACCGACACATACTTTTACTGCTGCAGGTGTTTACACAGTCAGACTTTCTGCGGCTAATTCAAATGCATGCTTCAAAGTAAACGATACTTTTAATATCCTGATTGTAGTGGATACTGCAACAGTGTATCCCGGATTTACTTTTGCGCTGCTGGATTCGTGCGGACCGTACATTGCATCGTTTACTAACACTTCTACCGATCACATTGGCACTCCTACCTATCAGTGGCTGTTTGGTGATGGCACTACCTATTCAGGTATTACGCCTCCTGACCATACCTATCCCGACACAGGGACTTATACCGTTACGCTTATCATGACTGATACCGGCGCATGTAAGTACCCGGACACGGTGATTCATATAATCCGCTTTTACAACCTTCATATATCGGCGCATTTCACGATACCCGACTCCATATGTCTCGGCACACCTTTTACTCCGGTGAACACCTTCTCAAATGTCACATCCACAACATGGACATTCGGAGATGGTACAAACTCGACCGCGGTAGATCCATCGCATTTATATGGCGCGGTGGGCACGTATACGGTTACACTTATCGCCGCGAATTCAGGAGCATGTAACGGTGGCGATACCCTCACCGAGATCATAAAAGTTTTATCGGTTCCTGCTGCTAACTTCTCTTATACCCCTACGGTTCCGGTGCCAAACGGCCCGGTAACATTTACCAACCTGTCCACTAATGCCACACGGTACCTTTGGGATTTTGGAGATGACAGTACAAGTACCGAAGTTAATCCGGTTCACATGTATGATAAGACTGGCAATTATAAAGTATGCCTCAATGCCTACAATACCAGCAACTGCCCGGCAAAAGTTTGCAAACTGACCCCTGCCGAGATACAGCCTCTTATCGGGTTGCCTACCGCATTCAGCCCTAACGGCGACGGCGAAAATGACATACTCTATGTGCGCGGCGCTGCAATCAGAACACTTGACCTGAAAATATTCAACAGGTGGGGCCAGTTGGTGTTTGAAACTACTAGCAAGGAAAAAGGATGGGATGGCACCTTCAACGGCCAGCCGCAGCCTATTGAGGCTTATGCCTATGTGCTCAATGCAACATTCATTGATGGTACAACGAAACTGATGAAGGGAAACATTACTTTATTAAGATAAACCTCCTGCGGTAAAAACAGCAGGTTTGAATAATTTTTTGAAGATGAGTAAGGCGATCTGGATGTTATTGATAGGTTTTATTTTATGCGTTTTCAACGCAGCCGGACAAAGTATGCACTTCAGCCAGTATTACAATGCCCCCTTGTTGCTGAGCCCCGCCAACACTGCGCTATTGCCTGATAATGATTTCAGGGTGGGCTTAAATTACCGCAACCAGTGGGCGGCAGTTCCGGTACCTTACAATACTTTTTCGGGCTATGCCGATTGTAAAATTTACAATAAGAATGAAAGCGGGGATGGGTCGCAGAACAAATGGCTGGGCGTTGGCCTTGCTTTCTTCAGCGACAAAGCGGGAGATGGCAACCTTGCATTAACGGAGGTTCAGGGCAACCTTGCCTACCATTTACAGATGGGCGCTTATTCAATGATTTCATTTGGTCTGTCTGGCGCCTATGTGCAGCGTAGTGTGAATTATGACAATATTACCTTCGACGCCCAGTGGGATGGCGAAAAGTTCAATCCTGTTTATGCAAATGGTGAAAAACTGGGTATTATAAAAACTAATTATTATACAATAGCCCCCGGCCTTAATCTTGCTATTTTTCCGAACGAGAACTTGTATATGAAATTTGGCGCAAGTGTTGCAAATGTTAACCAGCCAAAGGAAACCTTTTACAAAAATGGCACCAATACCTTAAAATACCGGCCTGAAGGCAATATAGATGTATTATTCAAGACAGGCCCGGTACTCATCATCAATCCTTCTGTTTACTATGCCACCCAAAACGGAGCGTCCGAACTGGTTGTGGGGACATTATTCCGCACTGTGCTTGGTGAAAATCAGAACCATCAGACCACACAACTGATATTGGGTATTTTCGACCGTGTAGGTGATGCCGCCATTGGCGTTGCGGGTTTACAGGTAGGTTCTGTTCAGTTCATGGCAAACTATGATTTTACAATGTCCCGGTTATCTCCCTACAATGCCGCTTATGGCGCTTTAGAGTTCTCCCTTATATACCAGGGGAAATATTACAAAAACAATGGTATTAAAAGAACTTATAGCTGTCCCCAGTTCTTTTAACAAAAAATTTTGTCATGAACTCATTCGTGGTATTATCTTTGATTGACATTCTGTTATAATTAACGCACATTATGGAAAAGGAAAAAAATAAAATATTATTAGTCGAAGACGATACCAACTTTGGGCAGGTTTTAAAGAACTACCTTGAATTGAATGATTTTGTTGTGGAACTCGCACGCGACGGCATCCTTGGCCTTGCTGCTTTCCGCCGTGAACGCTTTGATATCTGCCTGCTGGATGTTATGATGCCCAATATGGATGGCTTCACGCTGGCAGAAGAGATCAGGAATGTAGATCCTGATGTACCATTGTTCTTCCTTTCTGCCAAAAGCATGAAAGATGACATTCTGACAGGCTACAAGCTGGGGGCAGATGATTATATCACCAAGCCATTTGACAGCGATGTACTATTATCTAAGATAAAAGCCGTATTGAAACGCAATCAGGAGTTGCAGGAAAAACAACACTCCCAGATAGAGTTTGTGATCGGAATTTACCATTTCAACAGCAAGCTGCGCACCCTCAAGCACAACAACGAGAGCCATACACTTTCTCCAAAAGAAAATGAATTGCTCCTGATGCTTTGCGAATACAAGAACGATCTGCTGCCTCGCGAAACCGCACTGAAGCGGATATGGGGCAGCGATACCTACTTCAATGGCCGCAGCATGGACGTTTACATAGCCAAGCTCCGCAAATATCTGAAGGACGATACGACTGTGGAAATAGTGAACATACATGGAAATGGATTCAGGCTGGTAATACCGGATTAGTTGATTCGTTGATAAGTTGATTGGTTGATAAGTCGGGGTGACCCTTTATTAATATTTTAACAGGATGCAGGAAATTGCATCCTGTTTTTTTTGGTGTGAGGAACATTCAACCCTGAATAAATAAAATCCTTAACTTTGGTATAGACTCATAAAAAGAAATATCCAAATACTATGGAAGCACTGATTATCAAACCTGCCAATAAAGAAGAGGCCACACTTTTGAAAAGCATGGTGAAGAAAATGAAGGTCAAGTACACTGTGCTGAGCGATGAAGACAAAGAAGATTACGCTATGGCCCATGCGATACTTGCCGCAAAAAACAGTAAAGTTGTGTCAGAAGAAAGTATCATGAAAAAACTGAGAAAGTGATGGAGCTTGAGTTTCATGACAGTTTCGGGAAAGATATTGATAAAATAAAAGATAAAAGGGCAAAGAATGATTGCTTTGACTTGATTGATAAAATGAAAAAGCTTGATAGCCTTGCCAGTTTGCCAGCAGTCAAAAAACTGACGGGGTTTAAATACTTTTACCGCATCAGGATTGGGGATTATAGGGTAGGAATTGAATACAGAAATTCAAAGGTTATTTTCAAAAGGTTTTTACACCGGAAAGATATTTACAAGTATTTTCCTTGACAAGGATAATTCGCTCACCTTACGATGCAGGAAATTGCATCCTGTTTTTTATTTTTATGGCATGAAGAAGCTGTTACTTTTACTTTTCTTAATTCCCATCGTAATAAAAGCAGACGCGCAGGAACTTTCTAAAGCGTACCTCGATTCTGTGAAACAGTTCTTCAGGAGCAAACCATTGGATGACTGGATGCACCGGGGGTATAATACAATTCCTTTTAACCCGCACCCGTCCATCGCGTTACACCCGGTATATTTGAGATCCAGTGACACAACAGGCAACCATGAAAGGGTTCAAAAATGGTGCTCCTACTCTTGGCACTCGGTTGTCTATCAATTAACCAACAGCACCGATGGCACCTATGCCACTTATACAGACAGTATTGTGCTTACCGAAAAAGAAAAGACTGACATAGCAGAACAGAGTGTGTTGAAGGCCGGACTTACATTCACTTGGTCAACAGATTACTTTTCAGAAGCCACATTCCCATTTAACTGGCCCGACTCAATATTTCAAGCTAGTTCAACATTGCCGCATGGAGCATATCATATAGGCTTGCCACTATTTCTAAGAAATTCAACTATTTGCGTTTTTTATTATGCATTGATCTTCAACGGTGGCAGAGGCCATCAAGATCATGATGTATACAAAAAAGAGAATGGAGGATGGAACTATTTTGGCTCCTTTGCTGGCGGAGACTGGTAACACTACACTTCAGAAGAGCCATCTCCTCAATTTCGGCGAAAAAAGACGATGCATGAAACCGCACCTTGTTTTTGCCCCATATTTTATCCAATTAACACAATAGTGCATAATAATTTGCTGCAGTTGAAGGCATATTCCCCAGCGAAGTCCCTTATAGGGATTTAGGGTTCGGGGTTTGGGCATTCTTTATTACTTTTGACCCAATGAAGCATTTGCCTAACCTGCTGACGCTGGGTAATTTATTTTGTGGCTGCCTGGCTATCGCCTGTATTTTGTCTGCACAGCCCTATTATTATGTGCGGGTAGATAATGGTATGCCTACCTTCAACTGGGTATATGGTGTTGAACAGCTTTGCTTTGGCAGCCTGTTCATTTTTATAGCCGCTTTATGCGATTTGCTCGACGGGCTTACTGCACGGGCATTGAAGGTATTTTCGCCTATCGGCAAAGACCTGGATTCACTGGCCGATGTGGTTTCGTTCGGTGTGGCTCCATCCATGATATTGTACAAGCTGTTATTTGATGCCGCCATCCAGGAATATAATGCATTCGAGGTCAGTATGCTGTCTATGGCGCCTGCTTTCCTTATCGCCTGCTTCGCTGCATTACGCCTCGCTAAGTTCAATATTACATCCGACTCGCAAAAGAGCCATTTCATAGGTATGCCGGTACCTGCCACAGGTATTATTGTGGCTTCTTTACCGCTGATCATATGGTGGCATCGTTCGGATATTGCTGTAAAGATCACTTACTGGCTGCAATATAAGTGGCTGCTCTATTGCATTATTGCATTGCTCTGCTTCCTGATGGTTTCTAAAGTGAAGTTTTTTAAAATGATACCCGCCAAAATGAAAATTGCCTGGATGTGGCCGCAACTGGTGTTGCTTGTGGGTGCAGGGATTGCAATACCATTTTTAGAATTCGCTGCAATACCGGTTGCTTTTATTCTGTATATATTGTTATCGCTGGTGTACAAACAACCCATAACTGCGGAAAAACAATAATCACTATTTTTGCCCGGATTTCGACTTTCGACTTTTATCTTTTGACTTTTAACTTTTGACTTAAACATGAAATATACAGCGCATATCAACATAATGCCACTTAAAGAACTGCTGGACCCGCAGGGTAAGGCCGTAAATAACAGTTTACATAACCTCGGCCTCCCCAATATACAGGATGTGCGCATAGGCAAACATATTGTGCTGAATATTGACGCACCCGGCAGGGATGAAGCTGAGCACATGACCAGTGAGGCCTGCAAAAAACTCCTCGCCAACCAGGTGATGGAATCATATGATTTTACGCTGATGGAGGGGTGACCTCTCCCCGGCCTCTCCAAAGGAGAGGAGATGTTGCGTGAGTTATGTAAAACTGTGCATTTCAAACCTGGCGCTTTTATTGAGTGCATTTGCACATTTTCAAATTTGCACATTTTCAAATTGATCTAATGCGCTTATACTTAGTACCATCGCCCATCGGCAATCTTGGAGATATCACCTACCGTGCGGTGGAGGTGCTGAAGCGTGCCGATGTGATACTATGCGAGGATACGCGATCCAGCAGTATTTTACTGAAACATTACCAGATCCAGAAACCGCTTACACCTTATCATCAGCATAACGAACATAAAATAGTTGCCCACCTGGTTGAGCAGATACAGGCAGGTAAAACCTTTGCCCTCATTACAGATGCCGGCACACCCGGCATTTCTGATCCCGGCTTTTTACTGGTGCGCGAATGTATTCGTAATGGCATCACAGTTGAATGCCTGCCGGGCGCAACCGCCTTTGTGCCTGCACTTGTACAATCAGGCATACCGTCCAACAGTTTCGTATTCGAAGGCTTCCTCCCATTGAAAAAAGGCAGGCAAACCATGCTGAAGAAACTTGCGGAAGAAGAACGTACTATTATCCTTTACGAATCTCCCCACCGCCTGGTAAAAACCCTTCACGAACTGGCTTTATACTTTGGCCCCGAAAGACAAGCTGCCGTTTGCCGCGAACTTACCAAGATCTACGAAGAAACCAATAAGAACACCCTTGCTGCCTTGGCCGCCCATTATGAACAGCACCCGCCTAAGGGGGAGATTGTGATAGTGGTGGCGGGGAAAGAAAGTTGATCACCCATGATCTTTCTTCAATACCAATTCCGGACAACCCGCTTTTAGAGCTGTGACATGCCTGTCGCGGCAATATTTTTTTGCGGGCTTGGTTGCTGCTATCGCCGTCCGTTGTGTCACTCTCTTGTACGTTCGGGGTGCTATTTTGCTTGTACTCAAAGCCAAATCAAAGAACCGGTTGTGGTAGCCCGTCACGTTTTTTCGGGAAGCCCAGCCGAACCGCATAGGGCCACCAGCCCAGAGCTTACACCACGCCGTTGTTGCGAGTCCTCACCAACGATCTCACGTCGGGCCACTCGCTAAAAGTATTCAACAGGCCGTTGTTGTTGTCCCCACCAACAACGCTCGCGCCGGACACTCGCACTTGTCATCCTGACGAAGGGGTTCCGCCGTTGTTGGTGTTCTTCACCAACAACCTCGCGCAGGACAATCACGCATCCAATAATCCCGTACGGTTTTAGTCTTCCAGACTTAAATCCCAAATAAAACTCCGACTGGCATCCCATATTCCATCGCCAAATCAAGGACTACGCAACACACTCCCACCCTGTGGTGAGCAATTGCCGAACCATTAGGGGGGACAGGTTGAACGATCCGCATTGGCGGAGAGGTCAACCAGGGGTGGTCCACTCCCGCCTACGTAACATCACCCGCTCCTTCGGAGATAATGTCACTAACTTAAAAAGAGAAAAGTTGAATTAAATGTTCGGGTTAAATGACTTATTCGGACTTAATCCCCCTTTAGCGCAAGGGCGGTGTGTGGGCGAAGGGGGTAGGGGGATGTAATTTATTGCGTTTAGTTAGTGACATTACCTTCGGAGAGGACTGGGGTGAGGACCTGCATTCTGCTGCACAGACTATTGGGCGGGAACTTGTGATAGAAGCCGATCTATGGCAGGCCGGCACCAGCCACTTGTCGCAGATAACCCTATTCCATGCCAGTGTATATATGCGGTGGAACGGCAGCAGCTACCGCATCATTCAGCCTGTCATAGGCATAGGCTACACAACGACCTCTGGCGCGAGCTGGAGTGGTTGATTTCTGGGGAGATTGTTGGGAATGAGTGAGGGGGTAATTGCTTCAAACCACTAACAAAACCATAAATACGATTAGCAAATTTATTACCCATACTTTCGCATCTCATAGCGCGAGGTAGAGCAGCGGTAGCTCGTCGGGCTCATAACCCGATGGTCATAGGTTCGATCCCAGTCTTCACTACAAAAAGGCCACGATATTGTGGCCTTTTATATTTTATGATAGCTTGAAATTATGTTGTAATTTGGCTTCAAACATTCGTGATTGTGAAGATTTTTAATTAATAATTGTTTGGAAAAGAAAAAGCATACAGTTGATGCACTTGTTTCTGCAATATTGGAGGCAAGTGTTTATTTTAGAGATCAGGCGCAGAAGCAAGTGAACGCTGCACTTACGCTTAGAAACTGGCTTATCGGTTATTATATCGTTGAGTTTGAACAGCACGGCAAATTGGTTGCGGAATATGGAGAAGGACTAATTGATAATCTTGTCTTGAAGTTAAAAAATAAAGGATTAAAAGGCTTTTCGGCTATTACATTACGTACTTATAGAACATTTTATCTTGCTTATCCGCAAATTCAACAGACACTGTCTGTTGAATCTCAAAATGCTGAATTAATGGGTCTTAAATTAGCGGGCCCCGTTGCTGATTCCAGGAAAGCGCCCAAATCACGGGAAAGCAAAATGCAGACTGATGCAAAACTATTGATAAACAGACTTAGCTACTCCCATTTTATTGAGTTACTAAAAACCGATGGTGATTTTAAAAGGTCATTTTATGAAATTGAAGCAATAAAAAATAACTGGAGTGTCAGGAATCTGAAACGCGCAATGGATAGTCTGTTGTATGAACGCATCGGCTTGAGCAAAAATAAGGAAGCAGTTATTCAGAAATATGCAAAGGGAGAAGGGCTGACGCCCGAAGAAGTTTTTCGGAACCCTTATGTCCTTGAATTTCTTGGGTTAGAAGAAAAAGCTGAGTTTAACGAAACAGATTTAGAACAGGCAATTATCAATCATTTACAATCTTTCTTGCTGGAATTAGGCAGAGGCTTTTGTTTTGAGGCCCGTCAGAAAAGAATAACATTTGACAATAAACATTACCATATTGACCTTGTTTTCTACCATCGCCTGCTTAAGTGCCATATATTAATTGACTTGAAGCTAGGTGAGTTTCCCCCGTTGCCCATAGTGTTCCTGAAAAAAATAATAGTTATGCGTAGTCTCCGACTACGTTCCGGTGGCAGCCAATCTCCGATTGGCGAACTCTCTCGCGAAAGACGCGCCCGATTCTCCCCGCTCTCTTTCCCGCTCTAAATAGCCCCAACCCATAAAAATCCCCCTTAATATCTTCCCAAAACCACCATCCCGAAACTTTCAAATCTGCCACTTTCGGAAAACGGCCACTATTACATACATAACATTTCAATTTCCAACCACATAACCACAAAAAAACCTTCTGTCATAAGCGCCATACAGTCTATGACAGACAGCATACTGTACTATTATAGATTGTATATTTTTTAATGTCAAATATTTAATTCAACTTTGTCCGCTAATTTTTTTTAACCAGTAAATCCCAATCAAAATGAACCCCAATCACAGTCCAACAATCGAAAAGAATACAGGGTACCAAGATACAATTCCCCGCTCGAAACTGGTTTAAGACTTCCAGTCTTAAATCCCCGATAAAAAGAAGGTCTCCGACCGGCAACCCATATTCAAAAGCTCAATCATCGCGACCAACCCGAAACTGGTTTAAGACTTCCAGTCTTATATCCCCAATAAAACGAAGGTCTGCGACCGGCAACACATATTCCACAACCCAATCAAGGCCCACGTAACACAACTCCCCTCTTTTTTTCAAAGAGGGGTGGCCGCCGCGGCGGACGGGGTGATCCCACTCCCGCCCACGCAACATACTTCCCTCCTGTTTTTAGGAGGGACAGACTGTATGAAGCGACTGCTTCATACAGTCAGGGTGGTTTACTCCCGCCCACGCAACACCTCCCTCTCCTTCGGAGAGGGCCGGGGAGAGGTCTCCAACAATTCAACCAATCACAATGGAAGCAAAACAAGACGAATACTACCAGGCCCGTAACCTATACTTCGGTACCGGCCTCAGCCAG
>CAIMDZ010000109.1 GCA_903839875.1 uncultured Bacteroidota bacterium | reverse complement strand
CTATAAATAACGCCGTTCGCACCAGTGAGGCCACCACCTTTTCCGCCTGTAGCTCCCCAATCACCGCCGCCGCCGCCGCCGCCTGCTACTACTACACGATTCGTAGTTGTATAGGTTCCAACAGCGCTATTAGTGAGGCGGATATCAGTAGCGCCACCGCCACCGGCAGAAAATGCCTGGCCTGGCATCCCGCCATTCCACCCGCCATAGGGAGTATAAGCGCCACTGCCATCAGTCTGGCCTGCCTGGCCTACATAAATATATAGCGAAGTGCCCGGCGTCACATTCATAGTACACTGCACACGCCCTCCCAGAACAACCGGGCCAGGACTACCAGAACTTACGTAACCGCCGCCGCCGCAACCTCCTTTCGCATCAATTCCTATCATAGTTACGCCTGCTGGAATAGAATACATTTGGACAGCACCAGTATAGTTAAAAGTAGAGGTTTGAGCAAACACGCCCGGATTCAATCCCGATAGGATGAGGATGGGGATTATCAGTTTTGATAAGTAAATTCTTTTCATAAAAAAATTTTAAAAAATCATACAATTTGATAGAGCCGGATATTTAAAGTTACCCGATTTTAACCAGTATTTATACAATAGATTATTTTAGCCCGGTCAGAGACTTTAAATAATCACTTATAAAAGTATAAACTTTTGTTTATAAAAAAAATAAAATAAAATTATCTATTAGATAATACTAATACGATGGAGCGCGTTACACATATTATTAAATCAACGGTGACTCATCAAAATATATTTTCCCGCAATTGAATTAAAAATATATTATTGTTTTATTGTTTAACCGATTGAAAAAGTAAAATTGATGTCAACGGAAAATGTAAAATTTAAAGTACGCAACCGAACTGTGGAAATAAAATGGGTCTCCCAGGACTGTGATCATATTTTGGATAATTTTCTAAATAAAAGTAAAACCCATGATTTGAGATTCTTACAAATTGCAAGGTTGATAAAGACCTGTACTGTTTTTGAGCATCATCAAGGCAGAACATGGTTTGCCTATAATATGTTTAACAGCATAAAATATAGAGTAGTTTTCATTTTAACTCCTAAATTTGCAGTAATAAAAACTTGTTATCGTTATGGCTACAAAGAGAATTGATAAATATGCCGATTTCAGGTATGAGATAATTTTCCCGGAAGAATTGCGCGAAGCTAAATGGCTTATAGAACAAGGACTCTTTAAAGATATGGGCGACTATATAGATAGTATGACCCGCATTCATAAAAGGATGATGAAGCGCGAGGATGCCGAAAAAAAGAAGCACGCCATAATAGGAGGAAAAAAACTTGTTTCAAAGGAAAGGAAGAAAGCAGCGTAAAATTCCGTCCTTCCCCACCAGGTTTCACTTCCGGCTGGCAGGCATAAGCCTAGTGAAGTTTAATGCAACAAAATACATTCCTCATTCCTTTAAAAACTTCAGCACTTTATAGTCGCCTTCTCCTTTCAGAAAGATATAATAAAGGCCGGGAGGCAGGTTTTTAACATCTGCTGTTGTTTGCTTTGAATTGAGTTGCTGCACTTTCAGGGCTTGTCCCATTTGATTTATTATGGTAAGGGTATGGAAAGCCCCCGGTTGCTGGGTTACTGTAAAATCATTGGTTCCCGGATTCGGGAAAATTTCGGGAAAGATATTGCCTGTGAATGATGAAATATCAGTATTACATGGAAGCGGATTTACCGTAATTGCAACTGTTCTGCTGCAACCAGCTGGCAATGTATACGTAATCGTTGCTGCTCCTGCTGTAATGCCGGTTACAACACCGGAAGACGAACCAATAGTTGCTACTGTCACAGGCGTTGAACTCCAGGTACCTCCTGTAATGGTATCGGTAAATACTGCCGTATTTCCCACACAAATATTTAACGGGCCTGTGATCAAGGAGGGAAGCGGATTAACCGTTACTACCGCTTTTACTTTGCAGCCCATAGCATATGTTATTGTATCCGTTCCCGCAGCAATACCGGTAACTATGCCTGATGATGAGCCAATTGTACCAATAGCCGGTGAACTGCTGCTCCAGGTTCCACCGGAGGTAGCGTCCGTCAAAGTAGTTGCTGCCCCGGCGCATATGGTCATAGTCCCCAAAATAGGCGATGGTGCAGGATATACTGTATCTATTGCGGAGGCAGTTCCAATCAGTGTAGTCGCGTAATAAATAGTAGTAGTTCCCATCGAAATACCTGTAACCAGGCCGGTAGCAGACCCTATGGTTGCAACGGCGGGATTGCTGCTGCTCCAGGTGCCGCCAGGTGTAGCATCATGCAGGGTGCTTGTATCGCCTATGCAAATATTCAGATTGCCTGTAATAATTCCTAATGGGGGCTGTGCATACGCATGCGCAAAAAGGGTAAAAATGAATGCGAAGAAAAGAGTAAGGCTTTTCATAACAATTTTTTTAGTGCAAATACAAAATTATTAAAATTAATTTATAATTGTGTGCCTGCTAAATCATGGCAGTAAAATAAGATGAGCTATCAGCAGCAGTATCTTATATTTCTGTATCAGTGCCTGATTATAGAAAAGGAATAACGGTGTGAACGCGGAAGTGCCACGGCTTATTTCAGCTTCAATACAGAACGGTAAGGATGTTCGGGATTGACTATTAACTCCTGGCGGGTCGGGTGGATTAATACATCCATTTCCTCAAGAGGTAAAACGCCAAGTAATGGTTCGGTATCACCGGTTAATACTACCGCGCTGCAAATAACCCGCCTGTTTTTAAAGCGGAGCTCTACCGGTGAAACAATATCGTATTCGTCAATATGCCCGTTGGCCAACTGCAATGTCCTCTTTTCCATAAATGGAATTTGCAACTGGCTCTGGATATTTTCATTGATAGCAAGAAGAAAGGAACCTGTATCCACAAGTATATTGATATTCATTCGCCTCACTTCCTCCTCTCCGATCCGATGTTTGCGTGCTTCAGAAAGATCGTCTGCATTCACTGTTGTCCGAGAAAATTATTGAGAAATTAGTCGTATAAAAAGGGGGCGATATG
>CAIMDZ010000108.1 GCA_903839875.1 uncultured Bacteroidota bacterium | reverse complement strand
GTTAATTTCAGCGTCAGAACGGTGAACTCCGTTGCAAACGGCGTTTTATCTCCACTTCCGGATGCCCTTCGGAACATCCGGAAGAACGGGAATGAATGGCGTAAACTTTAGTCTTTTATATATGTTCGTGGTGTATCCCATGTTCATGTGCCGTCTGATAACGTAAATATTCAGTTTTAAGTGTATAACGAATTCTGAATCTCCGGAAATTAAGCTTCATTTAATTCGTTCCGATTGAAATATTTGCCCGAATAAACGTTTGGTACTACTATTTTCCCTACCTTTGCACCCCCGATAAAAGTTGCTGATCCTCAATAATGGCAATACTTTACCGGGAGAGCAAGAAAAGAAAATAAATTTTAATAAAAAAAGTTTGCTGAATCAAAAGAACTCATTACCTTTGCAGTCCCAAATTTTTTAGGGTATAAGCTATTTAAAAAGTATGTCACAGCGTATCAGAATAAAGCTAAAATCTTACGACCATAACCTGGTGGATAAATCAGCAGATAAAATCGTTAAGACTGTGCGCAACACCGGAGCAGTGGTTACAGGCCCTATTCCGTTGCCCACAGAGAAGAAGATCTTTACAGTATTGCGCTCACCGCACGTTAATAAGAAAGCACGTGAGCAGTTCCAGCTTCATACGCACAAGCGTTTGCTGGATATCTATACCTCTTCTTCCCGTACCGTAGATGCGCTGTCGAAGCTCGATCTGCCAAGCGGTGTAGAGGTGGAAATTAAAGCATGATGAAGGACTCTCCCCGGCCCTCTCCAAGGGAGAGGGAGGTGTAGCGAAAGCCGCGAGGGGGTGTTATTTAAAGTGCAGTTCTTTAAAACATTGAAAAAACAGCTTATCCCGTCCCACACTCCCGATGACTATCGGGACAGCGCCGGGCGCTAAGCTCAAATAAAATAATAATGAAAGGTATTATTGGTAAAAAAATCGGTATGACCAGCATTTTTGAACCGAATGGCAAGCAGACTGCTTGTACCATCATCGAAGCTGGCCCATGTGTGGTTACTCAGAAGAAGACCGTGAATACCGACGGTTACGACTCGTTGCAAATAGCATTTGGCGAGGCAAAAGAAAAGAATACGCCAAAGGCAATGATCAATCACTTCGCCAAGGCAAGCACTACTCCCAAGAGTGTTGTAAAAGAACTCCGCAATTGTTCCATTGATAAGAATGTAGGTGAAAGCATCACCTGTGATATATTTACCGAAGGTGAAAAGGTAAGTGTTATAGGCACGACCAAGGGTAAAGGTTTCCAGGGTGTTGTAAGACGTCACGGATTTAGCGGTGTGGGTGAAGCAACCCATGGCCAGCATGACCGTTCACGTGCACCGGGTTCTGTAGGTGGCTCATCTTACCCGAGCCGTGTATTCAAAGGTATGCGTATGGCAGGCCGCATGGGTACCGATCGTGTTAAGATCAAAGCTTTGCGTGTTGTAAAAATATTCCCTGAGCAGAACTACATATTAATCAGCGGTTCAGTACCGGGACATAACGGATCTATTGTTTTAATTCAGAATTAATTTAGTCATGCAAGTTGACGTTTTAAATATTACAGGTGGAAAGACAGGTCGTTCGATAGAACTTCCGGAAGAAATTTTCAGTATTGAGCCCAATGATCATTGTATTTACCTTGCGGTAAAGCAATATCTGGCAGCTCGTCGCCAGGGTACGCATAAGACCAAGACCCGTGCAGAAGTGCATGGTTCTTCCAAGAAACTGCACAAGCAGAAAGGTACCGGCGGCTCGCGTAAAGGTAACATCCGTAACCCCTTATACAAGGGTGGCGGTACGGTGAACGGACCATTACCACACGGGTACAATTTCAAATTGAACCGTAAGGTTAAGGATCTAGCCAAGATATCAGCTCTTGTACATAAGTCACGTGCCAACAAGATCGTTATTGTGGAAGACCTGACAATGGACACCCCTAAGACCAGTCAGTTCAGCGCCATCATAGATGCATTGCGTGGTGATAACAGGAAAACAATGGTTGTTCTTCCGGATCATAATGAAAATGTGTACCTGAGCGGACGTAACCTGGCAGATAATAAAACAGTTGTGCTGACCGATATGAACACTTACGATCTTACAAATGCCAACCTGGTAATTTTTACCGAATCGGCAGCAAAGAGGATCAGTGAAATGGAAACAGAGGAAGTAGCAGCGTAGTTTTTTGGAATTGGGAATTTGGGATTAGGAATTTGGATTGTGGTTGTGAAAATGCACTAATAAAATTATAAGGGTTTTTAGACATTAGACTAAGGACTTCAGACTTTAAAAAAGTAAAAACGATGAAACTATCAGAAGTGTTGGTAAGGCCGGTGATCACTGAAAAGGTAAATCTCCAGATGGAGCGCAGTGGCCGTTACACATTTGTAGTGGGCAAGCATGCTAATAAGCTGGAAATCAGGAAAGCTATAGAGGAATTTTATGGTGTAAAGGTGGCTGATGTGAATACAGTTGTGGTGCCTGCTAAAAGTAAGACACGCTTTACCAAGGCAGGACTGCTTAGCGGCCGTAAGCCTTCTTATAAGAAAGCAATAGTAACACTTGTTGCAGGCGAGAATATTGACCTGTTTGCATAATAGTTGAAAGGTTAAAAAGATAAATGGTTAAATGGTGGCGGTTAAAAGCCGGTATCAAAAATCAAAATAAAAATGGCATTACGTAAATATAAACCGGTAACAGCCGGAACACGCTGGAGAATAGGTAACGCTTACGCTGAGGTTACAACAAATGTGCCTGAAAAGAGCCTGCTTGAATCACAAAAAAACACGGGTGGCCGTAACTTTCAGGGTCGTCGTGCAATGCGTTACATGGGTGGTGGTAACAAAACCAAGTACCGTATAATAGATTTTAAGCGTAACAAGAATGACATCAAAGCAACTGTAAAGTCAATTGAGTACGATCCAAACCGTACAGCGTTCATTGCGTTATTGCATTATTCAGATGGTGAGAAGCGTTACATCATTGCTCCGCAGGGATTAGAAGTTGGCGCTACTATTGAAAGCGGACCAACTGTTGTTCCTGAAGTAGGAAATGCATTGATACTGAAAAATATGCCACTGGGTACTGTTATTCACAATATTGAATTACAACCAGGTAAGGGTGGCGCACTTGCCCGCTCTGCAGGTACTTATGCACAACTGAACGCAAAGGAAGAAAAATATTGTGTACTGAAAATGCCAAGTGGTGAGTTGCGCAAAGTGCTGAGCACATGTATGGCTACCGTAGGTATAGTTTCCAACAGCGATCATGCACTCCAGTCTATGGGTAAAGCAGGCCGTAACCGCTGGAAAGGTATTCGTCCCCGTAACAGGGGTGTAGCGATGAACCCGGTAGATCACCCGATGGGTGGTGGTGAAGGTAAATCTTCAGGTGGTCATCCACGTAGCCGCAAGGGTAAGTATGCTAAGGGTGAAACTACCCGAAGCCATACTAAGGCATCTAACAAGCTGATCATACAGCGTAAGAATGGCAAGAAATTGTCATCGAAGTACAAATAATCGTTGATTGGTTGATTAGTTGAAAAGTTGATAAGAATTTAAACAAAAAATAAAGTCAAAAAATGGCTCGTTCAATAAAAAAAGGACCTTATGTAGATGCGAATCTCGACAAGAAGGTTACTGCAATAGCGGAAGGCAAGGCGAAAAAGGGTGTAGTTAAAACCTGGAGTCGCCGAAGCACGATTACTCCGGACTTTGTAGGCCAGACTTTCGCAGTACACAATGGCAACAAGTTCATACCGGTATATGTTACTGAGTATATGGTAGGGCATAAGCTTGGTGAGTTTTCACCTACCCGCAACTTCAAAGGTCATAGCGGCACTAAGAATGCGTAATTGGTTAAATAGTTAATAAGTTATCCTTCGGCTATGCTCAGGATGACAAAATAGAAATAGTTAAATAGTTAATTGGTGTGCGCACCAATAAAAAATCAAAAATAATGGAAGCTGTTGCTCGCTTACGAAATTATCCGACCTCCCCACGCAAGATGCGCCTTCTGGCGGATCTGATCCGTGGCATGGGCGTAGAAAATGCAGTAAATACTTTAAAATTCAGCACTAAAGATCCTTCTATTCCGATGGAAAAACTCTTGCTGAGCGCTGTTGCGAACTGGAAAGTAAAGAACGAAGGAGCTGATATAGCAGACCTTTATGTGAAAACGATATTTGTGGATGGTGGCCGCGTATTGAAGCGGATGCGCCCGGCGCCACAGGGTCGTGCTTACCGTGTGCGCAAGCGCAGTAATCATATCACTATTATAGTTGACAGCCGTAGTGCAGTAACTGAAAACAAACAAGAAGAAAACGCAAATATTCAAGCTTAATATAAAAAGTAATGGGTCAAAAATGTAATCCTATAGGTAACAGGTTGGGCATCATCCGCGGATGGGACTCAATGTGGTATGGCGAGAAAAGGGACTTCGGCCAGAAACTGGTTGAAGACCATAAGATCCGCAACTACCTCAACGCGCGTATCAGTAAAGGAGGGATCTCCCGTATTGTAATTGAGCGTACGCTGGGTAAGCTGATTGTAACTATTCATACTTCAAAACCTGGTATAATCATAGGTAAGGGTGGTACGGAAGTAGACCGTATCAAGGAAGAGCTGAAAAAGCTGACCAAGAAAGAAGATGTGCAGATCAACATTATGGAGATCCGCCGTCCGGAACTGGACGCCATGATAGTAGGTGAAACTATTGCGCGCCAGATCGAAGGTCGTGTAAGCTACAAGCGTGCAATTAAAATGGCTATTTCCACTGCAATGCGTATGGGTGCTGAAGGCATCAAGATCAAGGCAGGTGGCCGTCTGAATGGTGCAGAAATTGCGCGTAGCGAAGAATTCAAACAAGGCCGTACACCATTGCATACTTTCCGTATGGATATTGATTACGCATCAGTATATGCAATGACGGTATATGGTAAGATTGGCCTGAAAATATGGATATGTAAGGGTGAAGTATTGGGTAAGCGTGAGCTGAATCCTAACTTCTCCGCAAATTCAGACAGTCGTGGCAACCGTCCTGCAGGAGCATTCCAGGGATCGGAGGCACGTGGCGGAGAAAGAGGTGAGCGTGGCGGTGGAGATCGTCGTGAGCGTGGCGGGGGCGGTGATCGTCGTGACAGAGGTGGTGACCGCGGTGGCAGTGGTGGTGGCGGCGGAGATCGTCGTGGCGGAGGCCGTCCAGGCGGTGGTGCAGGCGGTGGCGGTGGACGCAGATAGTAATTATAATATTGTTTAGAATACATTAATAAAAATTGTAACAATGTTACAACCGAAAAAATCGAAACATCGTAAAGCGCATAAAGGCAGGATCAGGGGTAACGCCCAAAGGGGTGCAATGATTTCATTTGGTTCATTTGGCCTGAAGGCAATGGAACCAAAGTGGATCACTAACAGGCAGATTGAAGCTGCCCGCCAGGCAATGACCCGCCACATGAAGCGTGAAGGTAATGTGTGGATACGTATTTTCCCCGACAAGCCAATTACCCGTAAACCTGCAGAGGTGCGTATGGGTAAGGGTAAAGGTAACCTGGAATTCTGGGCTGCTGTTGTGAAGCCGGGACTGATCATGTTTGAATTGGATGGTGTTCCTATGAAGGTAGCACAGGAAGCTTTATTGCTTGCTGCACAGAAATTACCGATCAGGACGAAATTCGTGGTTCGCCATGATTATGCAGGAGCGTAGTATCCGTAATTAGTAATCAGGAATTAGTAATCAGGATTGTAAGTTATTAATACGAGTAAAATAATTAAGATGGCAAAAAAAGAAATAGCGAAAGTTGAAGACTATCGCTCACTGGATAACGAAGCGCTGAACCAAAAGATCAGCGATGAGGAGCTGCGCCTGAAAAAAACAAAGTTCAGCCATGCGGTTAACCCGATAGAAAACCCACTGGCGATCAAAACACAACGTCGTGCAATAGCGCGCCTGAAAACTGAACAGCGTAAAAGAGAATTAGGTTTCTAACAAATTATATGTCAATTATGACGGTTGAAAGAAAAAGCAGGAAAACCCGTATCGGGGTAGTTAGCAGCAACAAGATGACAAAAACCATCACAGTTACTGTTGAACGTAAAGTGAAACACCCCATTTATGGAAAGTTTCTGAAGAAATCATCGAGTTTCCATGCTCATGATGAACAAAACAATGCCGGTATAGGCGATGTAGTACGCATTATGGAAACACGCCCGCTGAGTAAGACAAAGCGCTGGCGCCTGGTAGAAATTATTGAAAAAGCTAAGTAACTTTTTAAGATGATACAACAAGAATCCCGGCTCAACGTAGCCGACAACAGCGGAGCCAAGGAAGTACTTTGCATTCGTGTGTTAGGCAATTCTGGACAAGATTATGCGGCCATAGGCGATAAGATAGTTGTTACCGTAAAAGATGCCCTGCCCGGCGGTGGTGTAAAAAAAGGTACAGTATCGAAAGCTGTGATCGTAAGGACCAAGAACAAGCTGCGTCGCAGGGATGGTTCGTATATCAGTTTTGATGATAATGCAGTAGTACTGCTAAACGCTGCTGATGATCCCCGCGGTACCCGTATTTTTGGACCCGTTGCCCGTGAATTACGTGATAAAGGATACATGAAAATTGTTTCCCTTGCACCAGAAGTATTGTAAAATTGTTGTACCTTTGCAGCCCGTTAGAAAAAAGCGGCAGAGACAACGCTAAATTCATAGTAAAGTGAATAAGAGATTTAAACCAAAGTTCAATATTAAGAAAGGCGACAACGTGGTGGTTATTGCCGGTGATGATAAAGACCGCACTACACCGCGTAAAGTGCTGTCTGTGAACCCCACAGACGGCCGTGTGCTGATAGAAGGTGTGAACCTTGTAACCAAGCACCTGAAGCCAAACGCCCAGAATCCGCAGGGCGGTATTGTAAAGGAAGAAGCGTATATCGCCATATCCAACGTGATGTTGTGGGACGCTAAATCCAAAGCTCCGTCACGTGTTAAGCGTGTGCGTAAAGAAGAAGGCGGTTTTTCACGAATTTCTAAAAAATCGGGGGAGGCAATTAAATAATGGCAACGACACAGACAAATACGAAAACCCCAAAGGCAAAGGCCGCTGGTGGGAATACGGCAGAAGGTGGCAACCAGGTTCAGCTGCCATCATCTTATAGTCCCAGGTTACTTAAAAAGTACAGGGATGAAGTAGTACCCGCACTGATGAAAAAATTCGGGTATAAGACAGTTATGCAGTGTCCACGGTTGGTGAAGGTATGCCTGAACCAGGGTGTACACGGGGCTACATCAGATAAGAAGATGATAGATGATGCTGTGAACGAAATGACACTGGTGACAGGACAAAAGGCGATAGCAACCATTTCGAAGAAGGATATTTCCAACTTCAAGCTGCGAAAGAATATGCCTATTGGTTGCAGGGTTACATTGCGCCACATCAAGATGTATGAATTCATGGATCGCTTTGTTTCCGTATCGCTTCCGCGTGTACGTGACTTCAAAGGTATCAGTGAAAAATCATTCGATGGCCGTGGTAATTATACTATGGGTATTAACGAGCAGATCATTTATCCTGAAATAAACATTGATAAACTTCCCCGTATTACCGGTATGGATATCACGTTCGTAACAACTGCAAAAACCAACGAAGAAGCTTACGAACTATTGAAGGAAATGGGTATGCCGTTTACCAACATGGCCAAGACCGGTAAGGCAGACGTAGTAATAGAAGAAAGCAAAAACTAAAAATAAAAAATTAAAAACCGTCATAGAAATTTGGAGTTGTCTTCACGGACTTACAACTTACGACTTACGACTTACGACTAAAAAACATGGCAAAAGAATCAGTAAAAGCCCGCCAGCGCAAACGCGAACACATGGTAGCTCAGTATGCCGCAAAACGTAAAGCCCTGAAAGAAGCCGGAGATTACGCAGGTTTGGATAAACTTCCCCGTAATTCTTCAGCAGTTCGGCTCAGGAACCGTTGTCAGCTTACCGGCCGCCCGAGAGGATATTTACGCTATTTCGGCGTATGTCGCTTAGTGTTCCGCGATATGGCATTGGATGGCAAGATACCAGGCGTTCGTAAAGCAAGCTGGTAAAACCGGTTCGTCGTGGCATCTTCAGTAGTTGGTTATCAACAAACCGACTTCGCTGAAAAAGCTACGGCGGTCGAAGAACGTTTCAAAGTCAGTGCCGAAAATCCGGTATTGATACTCGTAACAAAATTTATTTACAAAACTCAATTGAAAAAATGGTAACAGATCCAGTAGCAGATTTCCTGACCCGAATTCGTAATGCACAGATGGCCCGTCATCGTATTGTAGATATCCCCGCTTCAAATGTTAAGAAGCGGATTACTGAGATACTTTATGAAAAAGGGTATATTCTGAAATACAAATTTGAAGATGATAATAAGCAAGGTGTAATTAAGATAGCATTGAAATATGATGCTCAAAGCAAGGAACCTGCAATTAAATCTCTGGAACGTATTAGCCGTCCGGGTTTACGCCAATACGCAAAACCAGCTGACATCAGGCGTGTTCAGAATGGATTGGGCATTGCGATAATTTCTACTTCCAAAGGTGTAATGACCGATAAGGAAGCAAGAACACAGAATGTAGGCGGCGAAGTAATGTGCAATATTTATTAATGTGAAAATCCGGGAATGTGCAAATTTGCAAATTCTCATGTTGATAATAAAAGGGCTGAGAATTTAAGTTCTCTATACGGTAACTGAACACAGCTTTATAATTTTTACTTTTTTAATTTTTAATTTTTATGTCTCGTATAGGTAAAAAGCCGGTTACGCTTACAAAAGGGGTAACAGCTACTGTAACTCCGGCCAATGAATTGATAGTAAAAGGCCCGAAAGGAGAATTACGCCAGGCTATTGATCGTGATATTACTATCAGGATTGATGCTGAGCATATTACCATTGAGCGCCCTACTGACCAGATACGCCACCGTGCATTGCATGGTTTGTACCGGTCTTTGATTGCAAATATGGTAACCGGAGTAACAACCGGCTTTAAAAGGGAACTGGAACTGGTAGGTGTGGGTTATCGTGCTGCCGTTACTGGTCAGCTGATAGATCTTGCTTTAGGGTATTCGCACAATATCATTTTCGAATTGCCAAAGGAAATCAAAGCATCTGCAACTGCTGAAAAAGGAAAGAATCCTACGATTCTCCTTGAGTCAAACGACAAGCAATTGCTTGGCGCTGTTGCTGCAAAATTACGCAGCCTTCGCAAGCCGGAACCATACAAGGGTAAGGGTGTCAGGTATTCTGATGAAATTGTTCGTCGTAAGGCAGGTAAGGCAGCTGGTAAGTAAGTTCTTAGTTGAATAGTTGATAGGTTGAAAAGGTGAAAGGTTGATTAAATGTTCGTGTTGAGTTTTTGCCTTTTAACTTTTATTTTTTAATTTTTATATTCCGGTAGCCCCCGATCAAACGGGGAGCCCGTAAAACAGAGATAAAATGTCACAAGATCCAAAAGTAATACGCCGTCAGAAGTTGCGTTGGCGCATACGCACTAAAGTTCATGGTTCCGCCACGAAGCCCCGTCTTTCGGTATTCCGCAGCAACAGAGATGTTTATGTGCAGTTGATTGACGATAATAATGGTAAAACGCTTGCATCAGCCAGTTCACGGGATAAAGATATTGTGGCTGTAGCAGGTAATAAAGTTGTAAAATCATTAAATGTTGGTAAGGCAATAGCTCAAAAAGCACTGGCATTAGGCATTACAGCCTGTGTTTTTGACAGAGGCGGATATCTTTATCATGGCCGTGTTAAGTCAGTAGCTGACGGTGCACGTGAAGCAGGATTGAAATTCTAAATTACCGGCATAAAAGGTATCTTACATTTTATGCTGACATTTTTTAAAAAGAACATTACAACATGTGTATGAATCCGGGATACCGGAATCCTCCACATCAGATAATTGAATAAATATGAAGACACAATTAACTCGCGTAAAGGGCGGAGATCTGGATCTGAAAGAAAAAGTTGTTGCTATCAACCGCGTGGTGAAAACCACCAAAGGTGGACGAGCATTCAGCTTTTCAGCACTTGTTGTGGTAGGAAATGGCAATGGTGTGGTAGGTCATGGCCTGGGAAAAGCTAAGGAAGTTCAGGAAGCTATCACAAAAGGGATTGATGATGCCAAGAAAAATCTCATCAGGGTACCGGTGATGCACGGAACTATTCCACATGAGCAACTTGCTAAGGAAGGCGCGGCAAAGGTAATGATCAGGCCGGCCGCCCATGGTACCGGTGTGATAGCAGGAGGCAGCATGCGTGCTGTTCTGGAAGCTGCGGGTATTACCGACGTGCTTTCAAAGTCACTGGGTTCAGCCAATCCGCACAACGTGGTAAAAGCTACTTTCACAGCATTGGGTATGCTTCGCGAACCTATTAAGGTAGCAAGAGACCGTAACATCAGCCTGAAGAAGGTATTTAACGGGTAAGGGAAGCCTCACCCCGGCCCTCTCCAAAGGAGAGGGAGGTGTTGCCTAATTAAGATTATTGACTTTTTGAATTGAATTTTATGTCTAAGATAAAAATAACACAGGTAAAAAGCGGCATAGACCGTATGGAAAGCCAGAAGCGTACGCTTATAGCGCTGGGCCTGCGTAAAATGCATTACTCGGTTGAAGTGGAAGCAACACCACAGATTCTGGGTATGGTAAAGGCAGTTCACCACCTGGTGAAAGTAGAAGAAGTAAAGTAAAATAGACTGGCTTCCTTTTTTGATGGTGAGCCTGTCGGACTATTAATTAACTGATTTGCGAGCGGTTATACATTCCGCGCAAGTTCAAAAATTGTAAACAATGCAACTGCACAATCTGAAACCTGCAAAAGGTTCAACAAAAAAGGTAAAACGTATTGGTCGTGGTCAGGGTAGCGGCCACGGCGGAACATCCACAATGGGTACAAAGGGACAACAGGCCCGTACCGGTTCCAAAACAAAAATAGGCCATGAAGGCGGCCAGATGCCAATTCAGCGCCGTATGCCAAAACGTGGTTTTGTCAGCCCCTTCCGCACCGAATATAAAGTATTTAACCTTGGCCAGATAGATCACCTGATCGAAAAGTATGGTTTAACTGAATTCACACCTGACATTCTATATATCAATGGTCTCATCAGCCGTACAGATCTTGTAAAGATACTGGCAGTTGGCGAACTCAAAGCTAAGATATCCTTCAAGGTGAATGCGGCAAGCGCAAAAGCCAAAGAAGCTATTGAAGCGGCCGGAGCCACAATAGAGATTCTAAACGCAAAACAAGGTTGAACATAACAAGCCGCATTTTTTGGAAAAATGCGTCTTTTATCGTTTATTCGCATTTCATTTTGATTAACAACAGTTCCCGTGAAGAAATTTATTGATAAACTGAAAAATATCTGGAGTATAGACGAACTTCGTAAGCGAATCGTATATACCATACTATTAGTATTAGTTTACCGCGTAGGTTGCTATATCGCTTTGCCAGGTATTAACCCTTCAAGAATGGGTGGAGAGAATACCGGTTCTAAAGGTATTCTTGATATCCTGAACATGTTTGCAGGAGGCGCGTTCAGCCGTGCTTCCATTTTTGCATTGGGTGTAATGCCTTACATTTCTGCGTCCATCTTTATGCAGCTTGCCGGTATTGTTGTACCCCAGGTTGCAAAAATGCAGAAAGAAGACAGCGGCAGACGTAAGATCAATCAATATACACGCTATCTTACTGTGATCGTTACCGCATTCCAGGCAAGCGCTTACGTGGCATACCTGAATACACAATATCATAACGCAATCGCCGAGAATTACAGTCAATATCTTTTTTGGTTATCTACGGTTGTTGTGCTTACAGCCGGTACCTTGTTTGTAATGTGGATGGGTGAAAGGATCACAGAAAGAGGGGTTGGTAATGGTACGTCACTTATCATCATGGTTGGTATCCTGGCTCGTTTTCCACACTCTGTTCTGCAGGAAATATCTGATAAAAATGCACGTGGTGCAGGTGGCTGGCTTTTGTTCCTTATTGAAATCGCAATATTCATTGCTGTAATTATAGGTCTGATATTGTTAACACAAGGTGTTCGTCGTATACCTCTTAACTACGCCCGCCGTATCATTGGCAGCACTAACGCAGCAAAAGAAGTGAGCGGATCTCGTGATTTCATTCCTTTGAAAGTAAACTCAGCCGGGGTAATGCCTATCATCTTTGCACAGGCAATGATGTTTATCCCAACCATATTTGCAGGCTTTGCTACCAGCGATACTGCACAGGGATTCGCGCATACATTGGCTGATCCCCGTTCGCTTTGGTACAACCTCATTTATGCCGTGATGGTGATAGCGTTTACTTATTTCTACACAGCTTTGATATTCAATCCGACTGAAATGGCCGATAACCTGAAGCGTAACAACAGCTTCATACCGGGTGTTAAACCAGGTGAGCCAACAGCTAACTACATTGCAACGATCATGGATCGCATAACGCTTCCCGGCGCTTGCTTCCTGGCGCTTGCCGGTATCCTTCCTGGTATTGCTCAGTTGCTTGGTGTTACCCAGGGTTTTGCTTCCTTCTTTGGCGGTACTTCAATGCTGATCGGTGTGGGTGTAATTCTTGATACTTTACAGCAAGTGGAAAGCTATCTGTTGATGAACCACTACGATGGTTTGATGAAAACAGGACGTATTACCGGCCGCACAGCTGTTAACCCCAGCAGAGCGTCGGCATAAGCGGAATTAGGAATTTGTAATTGGGAATTAGGATTGTTGTTTAATAATTTTTCTTCAGCAGTTATGGGTTTAGACTCTGCCTGCCGGCAGGCATATTTTGACTTTTAACTTAGTAAAGTGATACACATTAGAAGTAACGACGAAATTGAATTGATCCGTAAAAGTGCATTAATGGTTTCTGCCACCTTATCCGAGGTGGCAAAATTTTTAAAGCCCGGTATCACTACAATTTCAATTGATAAAATGGCTGAGACTTTTATCCGTGATAATGGCGGCTCACCATCTTTCAAGGGTTATCATGGCTTTAAATACGCTCTTTGCATATCGGTGAATGAAGTGGTAGTACATGGATTCCCCGGCAATTATGAGCTTAAGAACGGCGATATAATATCAGTGGATTGCGGTGTGTATATGAATAGCTACCATGGCGATTCGGCCTACACTTTTGCCATTGGCGATGTGAAGCCCGAAGTATTACAACTCATGAAAATAACTAAGGAGGCCGTTTTTCGTGGTGTTGCCCAGGCTTGTGAGAATAACCGTATAGGCGATATTTCTTACGCTGTTGAACATTTTTGTGCAAATGAAAATGGTTATGGTGTGGTAAGGGAATTGGTGGGTCATGGAGTGGGAAAGAAACTGCACGAAGATCCGCAGGTACCTAATTTTGGCAAACGCGGGGATGGTAAAAAAATGAAGGAAGGCATGGTGCTCGCTATTGAGCCAATGATCAACCTGGGAACCAAAAATGTACATACGCTGCAAGATGGCTGGACTGTAGTTACAGATGATGGTAAACCATCTGCGCATTTTGAGCATACAACAGCAGTACGTAAATATAAAGGCGAACCACTTTCCAGTTTTGCACCTATTGAGGCAGCTGAGATGGCTAACAGTGAGTTAAATACCAGTTATCACAACACCCTGCTACCTGCATAGCGGCAAATGAAATTAAGATGACTACAAAAGAGCAATTCGAACAGGCAGTGGCAGATAGCAAATTGCTGACTTCAAGGCCGGATAATAATACTTTATTACAGCTCTATAGCTTGTATAAGCAGGCAACTGAAGGTGATGCACCAGGTGAAGGCTCTTCAAATCCGTTTGATTTTATTGCAAAGGCAAAACACGATGCCTGGTCGAAATTAGATGGAATGCCGTCAGAGGAGGCCATGAATAAATATATTGCGACTGTTAATGGCCTGAAAAATTAGTATACATTTTTCTCCAGGTAGTTAATCACTTCCTTACTTTTTGCGGTAAATTTTCTTGCAAATAATACATCAGGTTTGCTAAGTTCAGGAATATCGCCCATTTCAATAGGCCTGGGGCTGCTGATTTCATTGGTGAAATCAAAGAATCTGAGGTTGTTATTGACCACATTATCTTTGAATGGGCTGTTCAATATAATTGTTTGGATGAAGAACTCGTCAGGGATTTGGGTATGCTGCATCCGGCTAATGAATTCCGGGTGCTGGTCGCAATAATCAATAATGTAGCTGCATGCCTGGTAAGACATACTCCACCACTGTGAACCGGCATATAATACAGGGAAGGTGGATGGATATTTTCGGTAAAGCCCGGCAGGTTTAAGTATTTTCTGGGTTTTTCTGAAGATCGAATTCATAATCCTGATTACTACATCTTTTATTTTTTTCGACTTGGGACTATAGTAATCGTGCAGGTGGTATTTATTGATCCTTTCGTAGGTTACCCCGTGTTCCGTTGATTTTTCGGGCATAGGGAAATGGTGGATGAATTCCTTACCATTGTTCCTGGTAAAGTAATCATTTATATATTGCTTCGATTTTACAGGAAGGCATTCCCCACTGATGAAATGCAGGTAGCCAAGCTCCTTATTTTTCAGCGCTTCCCTGATGAGCAGCAAGGTAGCTGCTACAATATTGAAACTACCCCATTGAACATTAACACGGGTTTTAAGTATGGTAACATTATTTGCAGATAAGAGTTTTAAATAGAAAGGGTCTTCAGGGTCAATGATTAACTTTTTATCGAAATGGATGAAGAAATAATGGTTTTCAGCCGATAACCGTGTAACTTGACCGAGGATCTTTTCGGGGGGGAAGTGGGTAAGTATCAGAAAGCCATTCTTCATGTTTGCAAAATGTTCGGAACTTGGCAAATGTAATGGATTGGTATTTCAAACTGAAATATTGGCCCATTGCAACTTTTGATGGCATAGAATTATTGGGGATATTACTAAACATACATTAATATATGAAAACAGCGCTTGTAATCGGGGCTACCGGATTAACAGGAGGAGAACTGGTGAGATTACTCCTTAATGATACAAGGTTTGATTCAGTGAAAATATTCGTTCGCAGAAGTGTGGCTATCGTACATGATAAACTGGAAGAGTTTATCGTTAATTTCGATGAGGTGGAAAAGTGGAAGAAGTGGCTAAAGGGCGACGTGTTGTATTCAGCCATGGGAACAACCATACGTAAGGCCGGCAGCAAGGAAGCGCAATACAAAATTGACTACACCTATCAATACCAGGTGGCAAAGTCAGCAGCAGCCAATGGGGTGAAGGAATATGTACTCATTTCTGCGGCCGGATCCGGGGTTGATTCTAAAATATTTTATTCCAGGATGAAGGGCGAACTGGAGCGAGATATCAAAAAGCTGCCGTTCGAGACCATCCACATCATACGTCCCGGTATGCTGGCAGGGGACCGGAAAGAATCAAGAACCGGCGAGCATATCGCCATAGGCATTATGAAGGCGATTTCTGCTATACCCGGCCTGGGCAGGTTAAAGCCAATTGAAGGCCGGCAGGTGGCCCAGGCAATGATCAACGCCACATTCCGGCACGTAACGGGCATTCATTCTTACACCATGGGCGAGGTATTCAGCCTGGCAGCAAGGGTTTCATGAATATTGAACAAATGCCGGGTAGCCATAAACTGACAAATTGATCCCTGGGAAGCAATGCCATTAACTTAGCGATTTTGGATTTTCCGACACCACATTCAACCCTTTCCGGGTTGACATGTATTTTTGTTTTTCCGCCGGTTTCACCGGTGGCTATTCACATTCAAGTCCTCCGGACTTCCTTTGTATATCACATTCCCCTGGGAAGTATAATGCCTATACCTTTTCATGTACTTTTTCATTCTTTGCTGCGGGTGGTTTTTCTTTATAAAAAAGAAGCAGGCAAATCCCGGTTATAGCCAGCGTCACAGACAATATCTCGGCCTGCGTGGGGTGTATGAAACCCCAGTCATATTTATAGTTTACCCTGATCAATTCTACCAGGAAACGCTCAACCCCTACAAGGATAAGGTAGGTGCCGAACATTTGCAACGGACGTGTAAACCGCTTGCGTAATGCCCATAGCACAAAGAAAAGACCGATGCATACAATGGCTTCGTACACAGGTGTGGGAAAAACACTTACAGGCAATACATTGCAATAATTATCACCAGCGCAACCTTGAATATGCATCCCTTCATTTGCCACATTGTGCGGGTAGTTCATGCCGAACAGCCACCGGGGCAGGAAGGAGGGCGCTTCGAAAAATGCATGAGGTGCATTGCTGATCATTTGCAGGGAATGGGTATTATCAGCAGCTGTTGCGGCGCGTAAAGTGCCGTCTGATCCAGATACATAAGCTGTGTTATAAATGCCCCAGTCGCCATCGCCGGAAAGCTGGCATCCTAACCGCCCGGTACCGTAAGCAAGCATGATACCCGGTGCGGCAGCATCGCACATGTGCCTGAAGGAAATGTTGTGTTTGCGGCAATAGTAATAAAAAAGAACCGTGGCCATAATGAGGCCGCCTAAAAAGGTAAGGCCATTGGAGGAGGTGAGGCTCTCAATAGGGTCTTTAACGAAATCGCTCCATGTTTCCAGGGCATTGAAAATTTTGGCGCCGGCAAGTCCGCCAATGGCGGCTATGACTACTACTTCAGTAATACGCTCGTGCGGGTATACAGGTATTGTTTTTGTTTTGGGTTCCGGAAGCTGCTGTTTTTTCTTTTCGTAGTATTTGCTGAACCCAAGAATGGCAGCGCCTATCAGTCCGCCTATAAGGTATCCTTTGACGGAAAATAAATAACCCATAGGGTTGCGGGATATGTCGGAAAAATAAACGAACAAGCCTCCGATCTTAAAACCGAGCAGGAAGCCTGTAAACGCTGAAAGGAGCAATTCAATAACAGTAACAGGTTTCCCCTCGGTAACCTCAACCATTTCGGGATGCAACAGTCCCAGTTTTTCTTTTCTTTCTAATTCTTTTGTCACTGTCCATGCCGCTGCAATGAAGGACATGGCTACCAGGAAACCAAAAGTTTTAAATAGCCCCAGCCATTCCGGCATTGGTGTTCCGAAGAGCGACTGAAATAATATTTGAAAATCGGGATACATGGGTGCAAATGTATGTTGAATGGGTGGAAAAATGGAATTGGGAATTTGGAATTAGGGATTGGGATAGGTTGATTGGTTGATAGGTTGATTGGTTGATAGGTTGATTGGTTGATAGGTTGATTGGTTGACAGGTTGATAGGTTGATAGGTTGATTGTAGCTTTTTACCAGATTAACTATTTAAGCTTTTAACTTACCTGAAATAATTCACTGTTGTCCGAGAAAATTATTGAGAAATTAGTCGTATAAAAAGGGGGCGATATG
>CAIMDZ010000107.1 GCA_903839875.1 uncultured Bacteroidota bacterium | reverse complement strand
AGTTATCGACAGCAATTCATCCCTTTCCTGCTCCGTTAGTGTAACCTTGTACTTTTCCATAGTTTTTGCACAAAGGTACAAAAATTATGCGTCATAGTATGTGTGACATGACACTAGCAGGCGGAATGGGGGATGTAGTGAACGCCGGCAAAGGCACACTATTGGATAGTTTCCTCGGGGAGGAGATGATAGCCATACCCGGCGAAAACTGTAATGTGTGGGTATTGGTTCACAAACTGAACGACCCAATAATTGAAGCGTATGAAGTGACGGCAAGCGGTGTAAGACCGACACCTGTATATTCTTTTGTCGGCTCAATGGCGGGACCTTACGCCTGGTCTATGGCCCTATTTAAATGCAGTCCAAACCGGCGTAAGCTCGTCATAGCAAAAAACATAACAAATACCATAGGCTGGCCGAATATACAGGGCGTTGACTTATATGATTTCGACCCTGCGACGGGGATGGTGTCTAACTGCCAGGTGCTGGAAGCGATGAATGGCGCTTACGGTGCAGAGTTCTCGCCTGACAATTCAAAATTATATACCGAGCAGGCTGCGCCGATAGGTATATTGCAATATGATGTCACGCTGCCGACAACGGCAGCCATTGTGGCATCGGTAGTAACTGTGGGCATATGCACAAACAGTTCGAGGACAGATATGAAATTGGGGCCGGACGGAAAAATTTATTTCAACACCATTACTGCACCCTATGGCAGCTCCCTAGACTGCATCAGCTCGCCCAACCTGCCGGGGAGCGCCTGTGGTTTTATAAGCCATGCTGTGAGCCTGGGCTTTAGCACTTTCACCGGGTTTCCAAACCTGGTATGGACAGTTGATACTTCGCAGGATATTACCGGCCCGAACGTGATTTGTGCGGGAACCAGCGATACGTTTACAGACGCCACGCCCGGTGGCATATGGAGTTCCGGCAATCCTCTTATAGCAACAATTGACAGTGCATCCGGGGTCATTTATGGAGTTATTCCCGGAGTAGTTACGGTCTCCTATAATTTTACTTTGGGAAATTGCCCTGCTGTAAAAATTGTAACTGTCACAGCAACCTCAGCAGGCAATATCACCGGTCCGCCGAAAGTGTGTGTGAATGCAACAATCGCGCTGACGAAGTCCGTACCAGGCGGTGTGTGGAGTTGCAGTAACAGCCATGCAACGGTCTCCGGCAGCGGTGTTGTTACCGGCGTATCGGGAGGAATTGATACGATACTGTACACAGTGACGGGCATGTGCGGTCCGGCAACCGCAACGCACGTAGTAACAGTGCATGCGCTGCCTGCGACTGGCACTATCAGCGGCCTATCAGCAATGTGCCCGGGATCCTTTATTAATCTGACAGAGACGGTTGCCGGCGGCACCTGGAGCAGCAGCAATGCACTGGTTGCAGTTGTTGGGAGCGCAGGCAAAGTGACAGGCATTACCAATGGAATAGTGAATATTACTTATAAGGTTACAGATTCTTTCTGTTCAGCAAATGCGATTAAGTCCGTTACCGTAAATCCGTTGCCTGATGCCGGAACAATTACGCACAGCACATTGCTCGCTTTTTGCATCGGTTATAAAATGAAACTCATTGATAACAAGCCGGGAGGAACATGGAGCGTTGCTAACAGCCGCATGATGGTAACCGGAGATACGCTGGTGGCCGTTTCACCTGGTACGGATACGGTGTACTATACTTTTACCAATTCGTGCGGAACTGCAATTGCATCGCTCTCACTTGATGTTCTTCCGCCGCCTACTTTGCCTTATGGCGACAAGGAGATTTGTGTGGGTGATACCACGGTACTGAAAGACTCAATAGCAGGAGGCATGTGGTATGGAGGTGGAGCGGTATCCCTTTATACACCGTTTTTAGATAGTGCGGTGATTGTCGGCAAATCGGCTGGGCTGGCTGTTATTACCTATAGCATTGACCCGGGCTGTAGTATAACGACTGTGATCACAGTTGATCCGTTACCGGATGCGGGTATTATTGCAGGACCAGACACCGTCTGCAGCAACTTATCCTTCACGGTTACTGACAGCATCCCCGGAGGTAAATGGATAGTCGCTCAGCCGGGAATTATTACTATTGACAGTATATCGGGCATGGTTAATTCGCTAACTGCAGGAAGTACCGTCATAATTTATAAGATGCCCCCGAATATTTACGGATGTACCAACAGGGCATTGTTTCCGGTTTCTGTTATTCCCGGTGCTGATTTTACGGTGGGCGGCATTGTTGTTCCGCCAAACTGTTATGGATCAACAGGGAGCATTGCCGTCAGCATAAACGGAGGTAACGGGCCGTATCAATACCTATGGAACAATGGTGATACCAGCGCTACGATAACCGGAATTACCGCCGGTACCTATGCGGTGTTCACCGAAGAAATGAAAACCATGTGCAGGGATACAGGCAGCTTTATAGTTAACCAGCCTGACTCGCTGCAAATAACTGCTGATATGCATAAGGATGTGTGCAAAACAAATTCGGGCAGCATAAATGCAACAGTAACCGGAGGTACTACAGCCTACCAATACCTGTGGTCGAATAACGCTACAGGCAATGAAATTACCGGGTTGCCTGCCGGCACTTACACAATATCAGTTACAGACGCACATGGTTGTGTAAAAGAATTATCTTTAATGGTGGAAGACTCGGTATGTAGTCCGGTGATTATTCACGATGGCATTTCACCCAATGGTGATGGCGTTAATGATACGTGGATAATTGAGGCAATCCTGGAGCATCCACGGAATGTAGTGCAGGTTTATGACAAGTACGGAGACCTTGTCTTTGAACAGCCTAATTATCAGAACGACTGGAACGGAATTGGTAAGGACGGGAACAAATTACCTGATGGGACTTATTACTATTTGGTGAAGTTGAATGATGATAATTATAAGACGAATGTTTTTAAGGGGGCGTTGATGGTGAAGAGGTAGAGTTTTAGGAGTTGGGAATTGGGATTGTGTTGGCGAGAGCGATTTAACAATTGTTGAAAAGTTGCCAAATCAGGGGCAGATCTAATCGTCTGTTTTAGTGGCCAGCTGGCGCGAGCGAGCAGGCGGGAGCAAATATCCCTCGTGCCTCGGGATGACAAATGCAAGTAAGAGAAGAAGAGCGAGTAATGTAAAACTATTTAGATGAAAAAATATTTTCAGAAGATTTTTTGGTTAATTGTGCTGCTGCCGGGACTGGTTGCTGCGCAAAGCGACCAGCACTACACTATGTTTATGTACAATAAACTGGTTTACAACCCTGCTTATACAGGCAGCAGGGATGTGGCTTCATTTAATGCTGTTTACCGCGATCAGTGGACAGATGTGCATGGAGCGCCTAAGACGATCAATCTTTCGTTTGATGCGCCGGTAGGCAGCTATATGAGGAATTTCAGGAAAGTAGCGGTGGGGGTGAGCATCAATAATGAACAACTGGGGGTGGAGAATAATACCAACCTCAAGGCTTATTATGCTTACAGAATAAAACTGGAAAAATCAATTCTTTCATTCGGACTGAGCGGGGGGGTAAATATGTATAGTGCGGCATACAACAAGCTGAATTTATTCCAGCAGAATGACCCTAATTTTTCATACAATATCAGGAATGCCATACTGCCTAATTTCGGGGCCGGTGTTTACTGGTCGGGTGATAAATTCTATGGCAGTTTTTCTGTGCCTAATATGCTGCAGGATTATTACGACAAAAATGAAGTGAAGATCAACAACAAAATTGCAAGGGAAATAAGGGGGTATTACCTTGCCGGGGGATATGTATATACCGTAAATGAGACTTTCAAACTGTTGCCGCAGGTAATTGCCAGGTATGCGATCAATTCGGATTACAGGCTGCCACTTAACGCTGACCTGAATATTTCGGCTATTGCTTATAACAGGTTTATGGCTGGCTTTACTTACCGCACTGACAAATCACTGGAGATCATCGCCCATGTGCAGGCCACGCAAAGGCTTAACATCGGGTATGCATATGATTATATGCTCTCCGGTCTGATGGGTTATAGCGGCGGCACACATGAATTTGTGGTAGGTTACGACATAGTCAGGGATAATTCAAAATACCTAACACCCCGTTTTATGAAATCATTCTAACTACTTATATACCTATGTATAAAGGCCCATACCTTTTTTGTTTTTCGCTCATTTTGATCCTGAGTTCTTTCTTTGCTTCAGCGAAAGAGAATAAAGATCTGATGAAGGCTGATTATTACTACAGCCATTACATGTACTTCAAGGCAATACCGTACTACGAAAAGATTGCCGGGCAACTTAACGACCCGTTGATCTACGCACATCTGGCGGAATGCTACAGCGTACAAAATGATCTGCAAAAGGCAGCAGACGCTTATTCAAAAGCAGTAAACATTAAGGATTGCACACCCGGTATAGTGCTGAAATATGCACAGGTACTGATGCAGCTCACCCAATATGATGAAGCAAAAAGATGGCTGCTGGTATACCGCAACGCTAACAAGAATGATGTGCGGGCTGCTAACCTGGTAGACGGGTGTAATAATTCAAAACGGATTTTAGAAGCAATGCCCGATGGAATTGCATTGCTTCTGCCTTTCAATACCGACGGCTCTGACTTCGGCCCCACCATGTGGCATGACAGGCTTGTGTTCGCCTCAGACACAGTCATTGATCTGAAGAAGAAAACGGATAACTGGACCGGCAGGGCCTTTTATAACCTTATCAGTGTGGCATGTGCCGGCAGAGGACAGTGCGGTACCGACTACACAAAGGTGACGGCGACAAAAGGCTTAAATATCAAGTACCACGACGGGCCGTGCACCTTCACAGCAGATGGGAAACAAATGTATTTTACCCGCAGCAGGGTGAAAGAGAATCTATTTGGCACAAAGTCCAGCTCAAACAAGGACAGTACCGTGGTGCTGGAGATCATGATCGCAATGGACTATGATACTGCCGACAAAAAATTCAGGACAATTATACCATTCCAATACAATAATGAGTCTTATGCAGTACAGCATCCCTCTGTTAGCCCGAATGGGAATGTGCTTGCATTCTCATCGAATATGCCAAAAGGAATGGGAGGTTCTGATATTTACATCTGCCGGAAAACAGGTGATGGCTGGTCGGAACCACAAAATATTGGTAACACCGTCAATACTGAAGGTGAAGAGGTTTTCCCTTACTGGGTTGATAACCGGACTTTGTTTTTTTCATCGGACGGGCATAAGGGGCTGGGAGGGCTGGATATCTATATGACCCGGTGGGATGAAAAATCCAATACCTTTTCTATCCCTGAAAATGTGGGCATACCAATCAATTCATCGTATGATGATATATCCCTGGCGCTGTTTGCAGACGGACGAAGCACCTACTTCTCCAGCAACAGGCCCGCAGCTAAGGGCGGCGACAACATCTATTTTTATAAAAAGGAAAAGATATTTCTACAGGTTACCGTGCTTGACTCAATGACCAGCCAGCCACTGCCCGATACGAAATTGATTATTGCATCAACAAAGGATAATAAGGATGTGAACACTGACAAAAGCGGCAGATACTTCACGCGGCTTTACCCGGAACTGAGGTATGATGTAAACGTGCATAAGGATGAGTATAACGCATCATCGTTTGACGTCTTTTCAGGTACAGACAAAGACACCGACACGCTTTACCAGGTAGTAAAACTGCTAAAGCCCACCCCACCCCGCCGGGAACACGATACGATTCCGCCGGTACCGGTTAAGAGACGGAATGTAATGGATACACCGGGTATACGGGTATTTGAGATCGGGGAATCTTATGAACTTGGTCATTTTCACTACGATTTTAATAAATACAAACTTACTACAGACCAGAAATTAATTTTAGATACCCTGCTGGCCCAGCTAAACCGACACCCAACCATGCGCATTGAAATCATTGCTCATACTGATTGCAGAGGTTCAGATGAGTACAACCTGGAGCTTTCAAGAAACAGGGCTTTGTCGGTTGTTACTTACCTGGTTGAAAATGGCATTTCCAAAAAACGGCTTGTATCAACCGGTGTTGGATACTCGCAGCCAACTGTTCCCTGCCCGGATTGCCTTTTGTGCACTGAGGAACAGCACAACATGAACCGGCTGCTGGAGTTTAAGGTGCTGAAGTTGTAGGGCGGGAGACGGGTTCACGCAAAGGCGCAGAAATGTGGCCCACGCTGTGTTGTAAAGCTCGCAAAGGTGTTGTGTAAATCGTGAAGCAGAGGTATCTCGCGAAGGCGCGAAGGCGCAAAGATGCGAGTGACCGCGTAGTGTATTCAAGGCCGCAAGGTGTAGATAGGCCAACGGCAAGATTTGACAACTTTTTTAAAAGTTGTCAAATCCGGAACAACAATAATCGTCTGTCAATAATTTAGCGGCATCATAACACCAAAAAAACATCCCCCTGCCCCCTTCGCTAACGCACATGCCTCACGCTTAAGGGGGATTACGACAACAAGTTCATTTAGCGGAATCACATGGACCGCCATAACTTGGGTATTGATGATAAAGATTAATGGGCTTATTTGGTTTTGGGATCCTTTTCTTTGGCGATCTGAGGAGGTTTCGTCTTTTCATCCCAATCTGTAATGCTGTTGTCCCAGCCCGGTTTCAGGTTGAGTTTGTCGGGATAAGTGATTACTTCTTCGGGCTGTATCTTTTTAAAAAGGTCACCGGTATTCCATTTGCCATCCCTGTTTTTGTCTGCAATAATCCGGAAAGTGTATTTGCCCGGCTTTAACCTTGTCAGGCTGATAACCGTATCGGTTACCGGTTTCTGATACACACTGTCGTTATCAGCCATTACCCTGAACAGGTACATGCTGTTCAGAAACCTGGATGGCAAATGAACTGTCACCTTAGTATAATCATCTTCTTCAGATTTTGTATGGAACACATACCTTGAAGGCATGACATCGGCACCTGAAGTATCTTTTGCAAATCCTTTTACCAGCCTGAGTGTATATACCTTATCGCTCCGCCAGTTTGAATTAATATTCAGTAACTTTTTCACAGTATCTATGGTATAGGATTCATGAGCAGGGACAGTGACACCCGAACTATCGTAAGTTAGTGTTATCTTTTCATAATTAAATGCAGGCATTCTGCTGAATGTTATTTTTATTGGCGCTGTAATATCAAAGCTCCGGTGTTCCACATTTGAAGTATCCAGACCGACGGAATAGGTAAGCGCATCCTTGGAACTGTTTTTTGGTTTAGTTCCGCCCGGCCTGTCTTTTTTAAGATTAAGCGAGTCAATACCTTTTTGGATCGCAGTATCAGGTATTTCGGCAAATACCTTTAATATTATTGGCCCCTGGGTTGAATCATTGGGCACAACCGAATTGTGCATAAACCCTATAAATTCTCCCGGACCCGGACCATCATAAACAAGATTGTCGTTGGCGTCTTTAATGGCATAAATGCGGAAAGTGCGCCTAGGAAGACCTTTGAATGTGAAGGAACCGGATGCATCAGCCTTTGTAACATACTTCGGCTTATGCCGCACCACTGCGCTGTCATTTTCAGATGCACTGTACAGTTCTACGGTTACGCCTTCCATACCCTGCAGCCCGGTTGCGGCATCAATGACCGTCCCGTGTAATTGCAAAGAATCGAAATAGGCGCCGGTACTGAAAGTATAAGTAAAATTTTTAAACACATTTCCCTCATGGAGGTCTTTAATAGAGTTACCGAATGAGAGGCGGTAGGTTGTATTTGCTTCCAGCAAAGAATCCACTATTTTCACAATTACGTGCTTATTCAGTCCGGTTACCGTGGGCGCTATGGCAAGGATAGGAGAAAGCTGCACTTCTTTGGCAGGGTCACTCACAGTAATATATTCATCAAAATATATTTCAATCCGTTTTACCTTCGTATTCACTATAGAATCTTTAGGGTCAATGGAAACGAGTTTAGGTGGCCTGGTGTCCTTTTTACCACCTGTAGGAGCAGTAATATTGGCACACCCTGCGAGTACCATAGTAACTACCAGTAAAACAATCGCGGAAAGGCGGTGGTTCATTTGCGGTCAAAAATACAATTAAAAAAAACCCCAAACCCCTAAAGGGGCTTCACAGGAGAATAAATTTTGGACTTTTTTGCAAATAATTAGCGTTATATAAATACTAGCTTAATTTTTAACTTCAAAGACTTCTGACTGCGATCTAATTT
>CAIMDZ010000106.1 GCA_903839875.1 uncultured Bacteroidota bacterium | reverse complement strand
TAACGATAGAGATAGGAGTGATGATGTTTGCAGAAGCCGATGCTGTTGCGGTAGCCTGTGCGAAAGAAGAGTTAGCTGATACGATAACTACTGCTGCGATTGCGATTGATTTTACGATGTTTTTCATTTTAGTTTGTTTTTTTAGTTTGAGTTTGTTTGTTTGTTTGACAGGTATATTACCAACGGCGTGCCAAAGTTTTAATTAATTGATAATCAATTAGTTGATTTTTGGCATGGTGATAATTTCTTCCGTGGGGTGGAGGGGTTTTCCGTTGGGTGGAAAAATTGCGTTGATTTTTGCACCGGGAATGCCTTATTTCGCCTGGATATCAGTTACTTTTATAACCAAACAGCTATCTTAACAGCAAATGGTCCGGTATGTTCTTGTAATTATAGCCTTGTTGGTGTCATCCTTTCCTTTGTTCGCTCACGTAGGCCTGGCAGACTGGGGTTGCACAACACCGGGAGGCAATGAAATAAGTAATTATAGAGGCGGTATTGCCCTGTACCTGAAAACCGGCTGGACCATAGAGGGCCTCAACAAGTGGTATTTCTATAAAAGCCACATCATCTGCGTGAATAATGAGAACAAACTCTTTATAGTTGATGAAAGGACAGGTGTTGTAGACTCCAGTGATGCTGGTTATATTTTGTCGAACAGGAATTCTTCTGTGGAACTACTGAAGCAAAAACATCTGGAGCCGAAGATATGGACCCGATGGTATGACAGTGACTGGGAAACATCACTGGTGAGTAATTTCCCGCTGTTTCTTATTTTCGGGTTTTACATCGCTATTCCATTACTTATTCTTTACTTCTGGCTATGGTACAAGGCGATCAGGCAAAAATTAAGCATCAATAAAGCCTACCCCCGGGTCGTATATATTATTACCGGATTGGTGCTGATCAATTACCTGTTTGATGTTTTTCCGCAGAGTATATAGGTATCATAAAGGGGCTTATTCTTTGACAGGAGTATAATGTAACACTGGTTTATCTAATCTGTACTATCTTCGTATAGCCCGGACTGGTAATTACGTTGTGTAACCGGGCAAAATATAAATAACATTTTATGAATCCCAAAAAAATAGTACGGCTGAGCAATATTATCGGCCTCATTTCCATAATCCTGCTTGTCTACTGGGTGTTTATTTTCATTTCTGTACAGGTATTCGGCATGCGGGTTTTCAGGCAGCGGATTACTGAATCGTTTTACATGAGCGTATTGGGTATATTAGCGCTGATGGCCGGCGCCCTTATCATCAATGTCATGTTCAATCTTACCAGGATAGCTCAGAAACTGAACATGGATAATGAAAACACCGTGAACAGAGGTACTAAAAGAGCCGGCTGGCTATTGGCGCTTAGCTTCCCTGTTATTTTTGTGCTACTTTATGGCGGAGATATGCTCACATCCCAAAAGAAAGAGCGATTGATGATCCAATCGGCAAAGTCAATTGTGGAAGACAATAAAGAGAAGGCTGAAAAAATACTTGACTACTCATTCGATAAAAAATGGGTTGCCGGAACCGGAGAAACCCTTTTTCTTTTATCAAAAACGGACAAGTACTTTCCAAATGCTTTCGTTATCGTAATGGACTCAATAGACTATTCAAGAGTATTGTTGCGTTTTACAAGTAATGAAAGGGAGATTTTAAATGACACTGCAGCTATCCTGAAAAAGGATTATCTTCATGAAACCACCAAAACAGAAAGGGAGTACCTTAACAAAGTATTCGACCGGCAGGAAAAAGAAATGTGGTTTAATGCCAAAGACGGTAATTATGAATTGTACTATCCTTTTTCAAAAAACGGAAAAGTCATAGTCCTTTATTTTTCCGATTATTCGAACTATGGCAAAATGGGTAGCTGAGTAGTTGGAACATCCTAATCCAGGTATTATTTAAACCTCCTGTTGAGGTAAACCATGATCAGATTGCAGTGATCCATCAACGAAAAGTTGGGGACACGGTACTTGCAATTTAGCAGGCATCTTAAATAATTTCCAATTTCACTCAGGTACGTTATTCCCTGAGGTCCAGATATCCCAGGCGGCCTCGGCCTGTAGCTGCAGCATTTCGAAGCCGTTTTTGACGGAGGCTCCCTGTTCTTTGCCGAGTGTGAGAAATTTTGTTTCCTCGGGGTTGTAGGTGAGGTCGTAGAGGAGGTGGTGTGGGGTTATGGCAACGTAGGGTATGGCGGGGGCGGCATCTATATTGGGGTACATGCCAAGTGAGGTGGTATTGATAATAAGTTTGTGCGCGGTGATGATTTCGGGGGAGAGGTCTTCGTACATGAGGCAGCCGTCTTTATATACCCTGGATACAAACTGAAAGGCTATGCCCAACTGCCTGAGTACATATGCCACAGCCTTTGATGAGCCGCCTGTACCAAGTATGAGAGCCAGGGTGTGCTGCGGTGTGAGCAGGGGTACGAGGCTTTGCTCGAAGCCTATGGCATCGGTGTTGTAACCTTTTTTTATGCCGTTGCGGATGGCGATGCAATTGACGGCGCCTATCTCGGCGGCGAGGGTGTCGAGTTCGTCGAGGTAGGGGATAATAGTCTCTTTGTAGGGTATGGTAATGTTGAGTCCTTCGAGGTTGGGTGAGGCAGCGAGGAGTGCGGGGAAAGAGGTTACCTCTTCAATTGGAAATGGTTCATAAACAGCGTCTATGTTTTGCTCCGCGAATTTCTTTCTGAAATAAGCGGGTGAGAAGGTGTGGGAGAGCGGGTAACCAATAATTCCGTAAAGTGCTGGCATTGTGCGTTATGAAAGGGCGCGCGACAAATTTAACTGCTTCTTGTTAATTTACTTTTATTCTTTTTAAAACATTTAATCGCGATTGACACACCCCTGACCCCTCTCCAGAGGGGAAGTGGAACCTGCCCATCGCGGGAAATGACCCGGCTGTTTTCACTAACTGACATTTTACCTGTCCCTGCTATTCCAGCTTTTATCTGCTACACATGATTGGCTCTTGCTTTTTCTTCATTGCCGAGAAACAAATTGAATGTATCTCCACGCAGCCCTACTCTTGTTGATTCCAGTGGGATCACTTCGGAGGGAGCAAGATTGCCGAGGTTTACATTGGCACCAAGTAATTCGAGGAAGTAAACCTGCTGCGATTTCTGCGGGGCTTCCCAGATTATCTGTTCGTAGGGTATCTGTGTGAGTATCTCCTGCACCAGTCCTTCGCGCACTTCACCTGAACCGCGGTAGATGCCTACATTGCCGGCTTCACGGGCCTCGGCAATCACGTAAGTAGAACCTGCTTCCAGTTCGGCCTTCATTAATTCTATCCACTTGTATGGAGCCATGATGTGAGTGGCGTCTTTTGAGCCTACTTCAGAAAGTACGGTGACGTGTTTTGCCAGCTTCTCAATATAACCCAGCTTCTCGATATGGGGTATGGTAATGGAGCCGTCGGACACTTCGACATGGCCGAGCCCGTAGTCTTTTACTACCTGCAGGTAGTCGTCAAACTGGTTGCGAACCAGAAAGGCTTCGAAGAGGGTGCCGCCGAAATAAACCGGGATGTTCTGCTCCTGGTAAATGGCAATTTTTTCGCGTAAGTGATTGGTAACGTAACTGGTGCCAAATCCAAGTTTTACAATATCAACATAAGGAGCGGCTACAGAAAGAAAATCCTTTGTACCATCTATCCCCATTCCTTTGTCCATAACCATGGTAAGTCCGTAATTACGTGGCTTGGCAGTGCGGTGGGGAATATTTTTGAGCTTAAAATTCATGTGCGCTTGTTTCAAAGATGGCGCAAAGATAGGTTGATTAGTTGATTGGTTGAATAGTTGATAAGTTGATACGTTTGTTGGTTGTCGTTCGGCGGGACTTACGATGATAAGTTGATTGCTTGAATAGTTGAATTGTTGATAGGTTGACTAGTTGATAGGTTGATACGTTTGTTGGTTGTCTTTCGGCGTGGCTCACGATGACAGGTTGAGTGGTTGATTAGTTGAGAGAATAAATTTGAGTATTAATAATTCATATTTGATAATAAGTTATACGTATATTCGCGACGAATCAACCAGTCAACTAGTCAACCAATCAACTAATCAACGTATCTTGCAGCCATAATAATGATATATGAAGCTTAATGTTCCCATAACGGGGTTCTTAATCGGGTTGTTTCTGCCCTTTATCGGGATGTTCATTGTGTACCTGGTGTGGCGGGGCAATATGGGTATAGGTGAATTTACCTCCTACCTGATGCACCAGAAAGGTATGGCTGCAAAGGTGTTGTTGCTGGGTGTGCTTATTAACCTGATCCCGTTTGTATACTTTAACCTGAAAAAACTGGACTATGCCATGCGCGGCATTTTTATTATCACCATGATTTATGCAATGTTCATCATCCTTTTAAGATTTGTCTGGTAAGTAATGCGGTATTATATAATTGCAGGGGAGGCGAGCGGAGATCTGCATGGCAGCAACCTGATAAAAGCGCTGCATGTACAGGATAGTTATGCTGAGGTGCGCTGCTGGGGTGGAGACCGTATGCAGTCTGCCGGGGCCACTCTTGTAAAGCATTACCGCGAACTTGCGTTCATGGGCTTTGTAGAGGTGATCAGGCACCTGAAGGAAATAAAGAACAATATTGACTTTTGCAAAGAGGATATTCTTGCTTTTAAGCCTGATGTGCTGGTGCATATAGATTATCCGGGGTTTAATCTGCGGATAGCAGAATGGGGCAGAAAGCAGGGGCTGAAGATCGCCTACTACAGCTCGCCGCAGGTGTGGGCATGGAAGGAAAACCGCGTGAAAAAGATAAAGCGGGATGTAGATAAGATGCTTGTAATACTACCATTTGAAGTAGACTTTTATAAGAAATGGGATTATGAGGTTACCTATGTGGGCCACCCGCTGGTAGAAGTAGTGAGGAATGAAAAAGATAATGTACCTGTGATACCGATTTCTGATAAGCCAATCATAGCGTTGCTGCCGGGCAGCAGATCGCAGGAGATAAAGGTAAAGCTGCCGGTAATGCTGCAGATGGTGAAGTATTTTCCAGAGTATTGTTTTGTGGTGGCGCAGGCATCGGCACAGCCGGACAGCCTGTATAAGGAAATGATAGGCGACACACCCGTGTTGCTGGTAAAAGACCAAACCTACAACCTGCTGAAGCAGGCAAAAGCCGGATTGGTGACAAGCGGCACCGCTACACTGGAAACTGCACTTTTCGGATTGCCGGAAGTGGTTTGCTATAAGGGTAACCCGGTATCCTTCTGGCTTGCAACAAAGCTGGTGGATGTAAAATACATATCGCTGGTGAACCTGATAATGGATAAAGAGGTGGTGAAAGAGCTGATACAGACCAACCTGACGGAAGCAAACCTTAAAGCAGCATTGACCAGAGTGCTTAATGACGAAACCTATAAAAAAGAACTTAAGCAGGACTATGATACGCTATGGCATAAACTGGGCGACAAACAGGCATCGGTGCTGGCAGCAAAGGAGATTATAGCACTGGCAGGAGGGAAATGAATATCAGTGATGCCTGAATGTGCGTATTATAATAACTATGATAGCAATCAGGAACATGAACAGGGAAATGCGGTTCATGCCATGCATAAGGGAGGTATTAATATTTTTTGGGGCATCAGGGTTACGCTTACGGATATAGAAGTAAGTAAGAACCTGGTTCCATATGCTGTCTTTCATCAGAATATTTTTTGACTTTTTTAATTGCTCCCGATAGCTATCGGGATAACTCCCATCGCCTTTTGAATTCAGTCAACAGCAGAATATTCATTCCGCTATTTGCTTGTCCCTAACTTCAGAATGGTCGTTTCATGAAAGTAATCTTTGTATGAAGTTACGGAAATTTTACAAAAAAAAATTCAGGGAGTTAATCGGGTGATATAAAGCTTTAAATCGCCCGAAGGCGATTTAAAGCTTGTGGAGCCGGCGGGTCTTGAACCTATGCCGTTAATAAGTTGATTATCAAGTAAAAAAGGTGCTTGGTCATATCCAAACTCACGAATTACTCACTATTTGTTGTTTCTAAAGAACTGCAATAAAGATACGATTTTTCTTTGAAATAGAAAAGAATATTAGAAAGTATTTTAGCTGAAACCCTTTACTACTAAGCATTTCAGGGAATAATCGCTATTCAAATACACCTCACTACCCTTAGCGGGATTATAAGATGGTACATAGGTTATATAGCCAAAGTTGTTAAGCTGGTAGATACATTTGGTATAAGTAGCAATGCTTTTAATTTTGGCAAGCTTCATCACTCCCCTGCGTGTTATAGATATAGGGTTTTGGTTGTTGTTTATACACCAGTAACGATACAGGACAAAATACAGGCTTACATGCGTAGCCGATAACCGCAAGTCATTTTTAGCAGCATGAAAAAACGTTGCCAAAATATCGTTACTATCCTCTACTTGCATTAAGCATTTCTTCAATTTCCGAAAACTTATAAAAATATACTCCCTCAATTCGGGTCGGGTGTAAATGCCCTTTAATGCGTAGATTTTGGAGCGTTCCCGTAGAAATACCGCCAAGTAATTGACGTACTTCTTTTGATCGTAGCCACTCTTTCTCTTTTTCTCCTTTCCGATGGCTGATAAATTCGGCTAACTCCCGTACTAACTCTTTTCGGAAATTCTCTAAATCCTGCCGTGTTACTAATTCTACCTGCATATCATTTGTGTTTAAGTGGGTTTGTCAAAAAACAATGATCTATTATTAATGTCTTTCCATGCGTTACCGCAATCTTTCTTTACTTCATCAAGTGAAGCAAAAAAGAAAAGATGCTGAAAGGGTTGAAATTTTGTGTAGCCTTGTAATTTCTCAATTACTTTCACTTTGATATTTGGGTGTTCAAGAACAGACAGTATCATAGGATTAGCACGTATGCCAAACTTGATACCTGGGGAACCCTGTGCTATGGCAAGGATATGTTTATTGAGCTGATCTAACACACGTGAAGAAGCATTATCACAGTGGAACCACCAAAATCTTTCTTTTATATAGAGCTATCAAGGCTTTCAGCCGATACCACCATTTGCTATGTAGCATATTTGGCACTTTTGAACACCTGATACTCTTACGTCTGATAAACAAAGAACATGTTCCGATGGAACTGTACAAATGTACCCATCAGGAACCTCATCAACAAATATTACACCTCTTCAACCACCTCTTCCTTCACCACCTGTGGCTTATGGTGCCTACGCACCTTTATTACCAGGTTGTACGATGTGCCCAACCTTGATGCAATATCTCTTACGGTCTTACCCTTGTTCAACAACGATATGATTTCTTTGGTTCTTGGCTTAGCCATGAACTCCTTTATTGTTTCATTGGTTCCCTTAGCTCTGCCAAGTACACCACCATTGTTGAGGTAAGCCTGTCTACCCATCTCTGTCCTAATCTTCAAGTTCTCAAGCTCCATTTGGTATAATGAACTCATTGTAGCGGTAATGAGTGTCCAGATCTCATTCCTCTTACCATTAGCCCTGGAGCAAAGGTTACCCATACTCCTGATTACAACATTCACCTCATGCTTATCCAGGAAGTCCAGGGTGTTGATGGTATCAACCATATTCCTACCAATATCCCTTATCTCTTCAACCACCAGTTCCTTCAACTTACCTTCGGTTGCCAGGTCAATCACTTTCTTACCATGTGTTCGTGAACCAAATTCTTTAGTACCTGATACACCCTGGTCAAATAACACTAAATCATATTTATTGGTATCAGTATCGAACCTGTTACCGTGTTGTTGGAGTGTTGATGTTCGTTGATATTTTATCTTCATATGTTGCTGTTTTTGGGTCAAAAAGTGTTATCATTTGAATCTAAGACTTAAAGTACAACAAAAGTAGTTTAAAACAGTTGATATACCAACTGGTTGGTGTTGTAATTGGTGTTATCATTTATTCTCTACCTTTTACTCAAACAAACTTTTTTTCTTATCCATGATCCTTTTCTGTTTTCCAAACTATTTATATTAAATATATTACAATGGCAAAGGAAACTGCACTTAGCAAAAAGGAACTCTCT
>CAIMDZ010000105.1 GCA_903839875.1 uncultured Bacteroidota bacterium | reverse complement strand
CAAAAATCAGGATTATCTAACCAACATGTAAACTTATTTCAGGACGAGGAACACATTAACTATTTACCATATTATACCTTTTTTTTACCTGTTTTGGAAGTAATTTATTACCTTTTTACATTTCATTTTTAGTCAATTAACTGATAATCAAGGCATTTGATCATCAAAAAGTAAAAACCTCGGTGTATCGCAGAAATTTTTACCTTTTTCCCGCCCCATCGAACCTGCCCAAATGAAAGTCATCCGACAAAACACGACAATGATACGACATTCAACTATTTGTAATACAGTTGCCAGTAAAGCATTTCAACTCTATTTATAATATGAGTTATCCACAAAAAAACATAAAAATGCGACAATGAAAAAAAACAGTGCCATTGCCTCTCGCAATCACGGAACACCTCCCTCTATTTTAGGAAGTCTATCCCGGTTTTGCATCGCAGTACCCACCTTTGTGCCAAAGGATAAAATGCCTATGACGTTACTCACGCTTGTACTCTTACTCGCTTTTGTCATTATTAGGTACGATGCATCTATACACGCACTTGTCACAATGAGAATAAAATTGACGATGATGTCGGTTACGGATTTAACAACTTTAAAAAAATTGTCAAATCTTTATGATTGAAATTCATCAACTTATAAAAACGTTATTGTAAGGATTATCTAAGCAACGTATAAACCTATTTCAGGACGGTGCAGTTTTTGATAAAACGACCAATCACGTTAACAACGTTTTAATCGCCGGTACTTCAGAGCAACACCATTTCAACCAATCAACATTTCAACCAATCAACCAATCAACTTTTCAACCTGTCAACCAATCAACTACCTTTGCACCCTACAATTAAATAACAATGAGCGAAGAACGGTCCTTAAACTTCCTGGAAGAGATAATAGAAAATGATATAGCCGCAGGCAAGAACAATGGCAGGGTGCATACACGCTTTCCGCCGGAGCCTAACGGGTATCTGCATATAGGTCATGCAACATCCATCTGCCTCAACTTCGGGCTGGCGCGGAAGTATAACGGCAAGTGCAACCTGCGCTTCGATGATACCAACCCGGTGACCGAGGAAACGGAATATGTGGAGAGCATAAAGAACGACATAAAATGGCTGGGCTTTGAGTGGGATGGAGAATATTATGCATCCGACTATTTTGAGACGCTGTATGAATATGCCGTAACGCTTATAAAGAAAGGCTTCGCTTATGTGGACGACAGCACTGCCGAGGAGATAGCCGAAATGAAGGGCAACCTAAACACTCCCGGTAAAGAGAGCCCCTGCCGCAGCCGCAGCATTGAAGAGAACCTGCGGCTGTTTGAAGAGATGCGCGACGGCAAATACAAGGACGGCGAAAAAACACTGCGCGCCAAAATAGATATGGCGCACCCCAACCTGCTGCTGCGCGACCCACTGATGTACCGCATCAAACACGAGCATCACCACCGCACCGGCGATCAATGGTGCATCTACCCCATGTACGATTTCGCGCATGGCCAGAGCGACAGTATAGAAGAGATTACGCACAGCATATGTACGCTGGAGTTTATACACCACCGGCCGCTGTACGACTGGTTTATAGAGCAACTGGGGATATTCCCGTCGCACCAGTACGAGTTTGCGCGGCGCAACCTTACCTATACGGTTATGAGCAAGCGCAAGTTGCTGCAACTGGTAAACGAAAAGCACGTAAGCGGCTGGAACGACCCTCGTATGCCCACCATCAGCGGTATGCGGCGCAGGGGCTACCCCGCGGCAGCGCTGCGGCAGTTTAGTGATACCATAGGTATTGCCAGGCGCGAGAACATAGTGGATATAGCCATGCTTGAATTCTGCGTGCGGGAGAATCTGAACAAAACCAGTAACCGAGTAATGGCTGTGCTGGACCCGGTGAAGCTGGTGATCACCAACTATCCTGAGGGCAAGGAAGATATATTTGACGCCGGGAACAACCCGGAAGACCCCAACGGCGGTACACGCCAGGTGCCCTTCAGCCGCGAGCTGTGGATAGAGCGCGAAGACTTTATGGAAGTGGCTGCGAAGAAATACTTCCGCCTGGCGCCGGGCAATATGGTGCGGCTGAAAAGCGCGTACATAGTGCAATGCACAGGCTGCCTGAAAGATGATGCAGGCAACATCACCGAGGTGCACTGCACCTACCTGCCCGAAAGCAAGAGCGGTCACGATACCAGCGGCCTTACGGTGAAGGGTACCATACACTGGGTAAGCGTACCGCATGCCCGCACCGCAGAGGTGCGCATGTACGACCGCCTGTTCAGGATAGAAGATCCATCGAACGAAGAAGGCAACTTTAAAGACTACATCAACCCCGATAGTATGAATGTGCTGCCAGGGGTATACATAGAGCCTGCCCTGGCCGGCGCGAAGCCCGGCGAAGCCGTGCAGTTTATGCGCAAAGGTTACTTCTGTGTGGATACAGAGAGCACGCCCGACAAACTGATCTTTAACCGCACAGTGACGCTGAAAGATGCATGGGTGAAGGAGGTGAAGAAGGGGTGAGGAATGTAAAAATGAATGAATGTGAAAATGTGAAAATTGTGTGCCGTTCGACGGGGCTCACGATGACATTGTGAGTGATAGGAGGCCGGTTGGTAATCCCGAAGGGACGACATGATTATAGAAAAATAATTGCGAAAAAATGGTAAAACCCCGAAGCGGGTGACATTATTTTTTTGGGGAAACAAAGGATGATTAGTGAAACAAACGCTCATCAATTTTGATCGGGCCGTTGGTAAGGATTTTCACTTTTAGGAACAGGGGGTGATTGGGGTTGATGAGATAATTGTGTTCTTCCATCACCAGGGCTGATGGGATCTTCAGCACCAGGTACTTTCCGGCTTTAATGAAGTTGTCGCCAATCATTTTCAGCCTGTCTGGCGATGGATTGGAGGCCCAGTCGGTGGGCAGATCGGCGGTGGTGAGTGAGGTTATGCTGTTGTCAGGTATTTCAATTTCGGCAGTGCAAAGCACATTGGTCTTGATGCGGCCCCAGTGTACTACATTTTCGAGCAATGCAAGCGAACGGCTCTGAGCGGTGTACACAACATAAGTGCCCACACTGTGCCAGCGTCCGTCATACAGCGAGGCGCCTTTGCCCGAGAGGTCCTTAATATACTTGCAATCACTAATCCGGTAAACGATCATTCAATAAAAGCTTATGCCAGTATACCATGTTCTAATCTACCCAGCTCATTCATTATCATGCCTATGCCCAGCGAGGTATCCAGGAATTCCTTAGGTTTTTTATTGCCGAAAGGCAGCAACACAGTATCCATCCAAATCCTGAATTCAGCCATGGTACCAAATACCTCTTCACCCCTGCGATACAGCCTTGCCAGCTCCACCAGCCGTTCAGATTGGTCTTGTGGTAGTTTCTCGTTATCAGTGTATCTTCTCAGGTTGCGGTCAGAAGTATGGATGATAGCAGCCATTTCAGCAAGGGTGATATCAGCCACATCCATCAGGTGGCTCATAGCCAGCTTGGGTATGCCGGTGCGTATTACACCTATGAAATCGTTTTCGTTCCTTATTTGTGTAAAGTCTTTTTTACCCTGCATACCCATTAAAAGTATAGTTCGTACAGCCACAGGATCCTGCGGATATGCATACGCTGCGGTGGGCTCAGCAACAGTATTTACAGAAGTATCCTCCTGCGTGTACTGCTTTGATTTTTTAGTATGTTTTGTCATCTTCGGATATTTGTCCCAAAGATACGGTCTTTTGTCCTGTTTTACAAATTTATTTTCCGGCTATCATACTTATTTCCACGTTTACTCCCTTGGGTAGCCCTGCTACCTGAACGGTTTCGCGGGCAGGGTAGTTGCCGGTGAAGTAGCTGCCATAGATTTCGTTTACAGTTCCAAACTGACTGAGATCCATCATGAAAATGGTAGTTTTTAATACATTGCTGAAGCCCATGCCCGCTTCTGTGAGTATTGCCTGCAGGTTCTTCATTACCTGGTGTGTCTCAGTTTGTATATTGTCCTGTACAAGGTTTCCCGTAACAGGGTCAAGTGGTATTTGACCTGATATGAACAGTGTGTCGCCATACTGTATCGCCTGGTTATATGGCCCTATAGGTGCCGGTGCATTATCTGTGCGAATGATCTTTTTTTCCATACCTCAAAAGTAAACGTTTTAGTTTTTGTTCACTTAAAATTTACTCCATGCAACTTTCTACTTTATACTATCAACTTTCTACTATTGTCTTACTACTTTATACTTTCGACTTTCTACTTTACATTACATTTGCATCAATTTTTCATGACCTACATTCTGCATATAGACACTGCTACCGACAGAGGAACCGTTGCTGTTTCAGCAGACGGAATAATACTTGCATCACGAACCAATGAAGAAACCCGGAATCATGCAGGTACTATTAATTTATTGATCAATGATGTACTCTCTGATATAAATATTTCTCTGCCGGATATAAGTGCGGTAGCTGTTTGTGGAGGCCCCGGATCTTATACCGGATTACGAATAGGAGTAGCTACTGCAAAAGGCCTGTGTTACGCACTGGGAAAGCCTTTGATGCTCCATAACCGGCTCGTGCTAGTGGCATATAATGCATTCATAAATAAAAAAAAATCTGCCTCATGTTTCATCACATTGCTACTTGCCCGCGACAAAGAATATTTTATCTGTATCCATGATGAAGATTTCAATTGTACTGTTTCTCCACAGCATATAATGGAGATTCAGCTAAATGAATTTATTGAAAAAAAAGCAGATACTTTTTTAATTACAGATGTTTCAGCAGACATAATTAATCCATTGGACATCATTAATTTACAAATAGACCCTAACACCAACACAACCCTCAATTCCTGGGGTATTTATGCTTTTGATAACTATAAAAGTAACAATATTGTAAATTTATCAGCTGCTGAACCTTCTTATTTGAAACAAGTTTATACTCATAAATGATTGATTTATAGTTGTTTAAATGAAATATTCCTGTCTTATTTTTTATACTTTAACGTCATCTTAACTTTTTTTTAAAATATTATGCACTTCATATCGGTTTAAATGCGTATGTTTGCACCCCAATCATAATTTTTATATGGTTGTTACATTTAATCAAACGTTTTTTAATCAATTAACATCGTAAATTTAAATTAATGGAAACGACGGTATCAGCAAACACTCTGGTAATTCGGAAAAGTGAAGGTTCTAACGATCAGATCAAGTTAGACTACGTAGCTGTTAAGAACGCAGCTATGACATTAAGGGCTATCAACCACAAACTGCGTCAGCAGATCGTGAAGTTGCTCGAAGAGAACAAGCGTATGAACGTTACTGACATTTATGTTAAGTTACGTCTCGAGCAGTCTGTTGCTTCACAGCATCTTGCTATCCTGCGTCGTGCTAACATCGTGATCACTGAACGTGATGGTAAATTCATTCACTATGCATTGAATCATGCTCGTATTGCTGCAGTTGCTAAGTTCGTTAATGAACTGGTTCACTCTGAAGAGTCTGCAAACTAATCCGCTTAACAAACATTAAAAAAATGCCCCGAGCCATCGGGGCATATTTTTATTAACTGGAAGTTGAAAATTAATGGTTCAATTGCTGAATTACTTAATGGCTCAATTCCTTAATCACTCAATTTCCCATTGACTCAAAGGCACAAGCGAACGGTGCTACCATTGAGTAATTCAGCCATTTTTAATAGACACCCATGTATCGTAAAGCCGCTCCTGGGAGGGCCTGTCAGCCGGGAGTTCACTTAATGGGCGACACTCAATGAGGCTATCGTAGCAGTCTTTGGGAAGCATCTGGTAAAGCCTTGTTCCCTTGGTTTTCCATTCCAGCATTTCGTCGCTCACTTGTTTTATGATCTTGCATGGGTTACCTACAACTAGGCTACGTGCGGGGATTATAGTTTTTGCCGGGACAAAGGTCATAGCGCCAATAATACATTCATTGCCTATCACTGCTTCATCCATCAGCACGGAGTTCATACCCACCAGAACATTGCGGCCAACATTTGCTCCATGTACTATTGCACCATGGCCTATATGCGCCCCTTCGCGCAACGTAAGCGTGGTACCCGGGAACATATGTATAGTGCAGCTCTCCTGTATGTTGCAGCCGTCTTCTATTACGATACCACCCCAGTCGCCCCTGATGGCTGCACCAGGGCCTACATATACATCCTTACCAATAATTACATTTCCGGTTACAGCCGCAAGCGGATGCACAAACGAAGATGGGTGCACCACTGGAATAAAGCCCTTGAATGAATAGAACATAAAACGAAAGTAGAAAAATAAAGTTTATCGTTTTGCTTCATACCTCCGCGAGGTATATTTTAATATATTTTCTTCCTACCTTAGACATTACGAAACATGCATTCCTACGTTAAACATATCCTCTGCTTTACTGCCTGCCTCTGTTTCTATGGGTGTAATAACAAACCTTCAGAGCCCCATAACGATAAGGTAAAATCCGGCACACCTCGCCGGTATTATGATTATGTAAAACCAACGGGGCCCGATACCTGCCTTACTGACTCAATTGCCCGCATGTTGTCTTCCGATATTGCTTTTGATTCAATTTCTATTGACTCTTTCAGATCATCTAAAAGAGATGAAAAAACAATTGAGGGCATATATTACGGCACACATAGATTCGTACCGCAGGGAAAAGTCGTTTTAGTCCATGACGTAATTACAAATAAGGATAACCCTGTAATATGCTACTACCAAATACGCGGGAAAGTCGCCATAGCACGCGATGGAAAAGTAAAGAGCCATACCAAAGAAAAAGTTGTTCCCATGTATGTTTCCGCTTGCGGACTAACGGAGAATGACTTCAATTGGTTTGTGAAAGGATTAGACAGTGTGAATATGAAAGCGCCAAAGTTTATGGAAGTGGATCACAAGGTTGTACAAGTGCTGTTCAAGCCAAATACTGTGGAGTATCTCTGCGATACCATTTTTCTGTTTGATAAACCATTTGGCAGCAAAATGACGGCCATAACGGATAAGTCTGAATTACTTGCAGCAGACTATTTCGGAGACACATGGCATAATCACAATGAATACAGTTTCGCACACGTTACAAGAAAGGACGGAACAAAGGGCTGGGTGAATATCTATCACGAAATAAATTTAACACTGTTGGGAAGTCAAATACCTGCCCCGATCCATTTTCATTACAGGGTGTCATTGGTGTTAAAAAAATAAAAGAATGGGGCAGGATAAATAATACTGTACTACTCGCATTTTACATCGCTCAATCAGGTTTCGGACGCTGAATCTCCCTTTCCAGCGTACTCCCCTTTAGGGGTTGTCACCGGATCATACCCATGCCTGCCCCAGGGATGACAGGATAAAAAACGCCTGATAGCCATCCAGCCTCCTTTGAAGGGGCCATACTTCTTTATGGCCTCCAGCCCGTAGGCGCTGCAGGTAGGGGTAAACCTGCACTTGGCGCCAAAGAATGGCGAAATGGCCCCCTGGTAGAAGCGGATGATGCCTATGAATATGACGGAGAGTACCTTGCGCATTATTTCTCGGAATTGGGAATTGGGGATTGGGCATTAGGATTGTTATCGCGGGATATCGCGGGATGCGAAGCTAATATGCCGGTCAATTTCACAATACCTTTTATTACTGCCTGTTTTACTATTTCATATTCGGGCAAAGTCCCATCGGTAAAGATAAGGAATAACTGCAGTTGCTTACCTTCCGGGATGGCAGGGTAAATAAGGTGTTTATTCAACCGCCATGACTCAACCAGCAGGCGACGGATATGGTGACGTTTTACGGAGCTCCTAAATTTCTTCTTTGGGACAGAAAAACCAGCCCTGACTGGTGAAAGTTCTTCGCTGGTACGCGGTATAATTTGATAAACGAACCTTACCGGAAAAACAGAAAACGCTTTCCCGGAGTGGAAAAGCGTATCAATATGCTGCTCTTTCTTGAGCCGCTCATATACTTTAAAAGTATTACGAATGGCAAAAAGTTTTAAAGATCATTCAGTTTATTTCAGGCGGCTTTCGTCTGATACAGTGAGCTTATGACGGCCCTTAGCACGACGGGATGCCAAAACTTTACGGCCATTTGCCGATTCCATACGCTTACGGAAACCATGTACTGTCTTACGGCTGCGGCGGTGTGGTTGATATGTACGCTTCATAATATTATGTTTTGCCCTTTTTCAAAAGGGAGTGCAAAGGTATGGAAAATGTTGAAGCGAACAAAAATAAATGGAAAACTTTCTCGAACAGTGCCTCAAAATCTACCAATATATATTTCATGTGTATTAATGTAACCGCGTCAAATACCATAAATTATACCAAATATAAATATATTGTATTTGCTTGTTAATTATGACATTGCCATAAATTCTTTGCAATGGTATAATGTTTATACGTACCTGGTTAGCTATTCAAAATGTAATGGCGATCACTATAAATACGATAACATAATGAAAAATAGCCGTGGTACATTCCTGCCTGAAATTGATGAATTTGAAGGCCATGCGATACTGCTTATTGATAATAAAGGTTATTTAAAAACGCGTGACATAAGAAACGGACAAACAAATAACGATAGCCCGGATGTAATTACAGAAAAGAATTTCAGGGTATTCTATACTGAAGAAGACCAGGAAAATGGATTGCCTGAAAAACTGATAAATGATGCTACAGAAAACGGGTGTGCGATTTACGATGGATGGAGTGTAAACAAAAGCGGGGCAAAATTCTGGAGTAATACGATTATCACAGCCCTGTATAACAAAGGAGGAGGCCTTACTGGTTTCTCTAAAGTAACGCGCAAGGTTACTATTAAAAAACAACCCGATGAAACTGATGAGGAAAACAAAGACAAGTCTATCTTGTCCCAGCTCAAGGATGAATCAAAAAAGCCTGATGCAGATTTGGCAGGAAAAAACGAGAAAGAAAAAAGGGCAGATGTATTGAATAGTGTAAAAAAAGAACTGGTCTTTCAAAATGAAGAGAAAGGAAAAAGAGCAGCAGAACTAATCATTGCAAACAAAGAACTTGCTTTTCTAAACAGTGAAAAAGAAAAAAGGGCAGAAGAATTGGTCATCGCATACAAAGAACTTGCTTTAAAAGACGATGAGAAAGAAAAAAGGGCAGAAGAATTAAGCATTGCCAACAAAGAACTTGTATATCAGGACGAAGAAAAAGAAAAAAGAGCGGCAGAATTGATTATTGCCAACAAAGAACTTGTCTATCAAAATAAGGAGAAAGAAAAAAGAGCAGCAGAATTGATTATTGCCAATAAAGAACTTGCTT
>CAIMDZ010000104.1 GCA_903839875.1 uncultured Bacteroidota bacterium | reverse complement strand
CAAATAAACAACAAAGGGGGCATATCGCCCCCTTTTTATACGACTAATTTCTCAATAATTTTCTCGGACAACAGTGATTTGTAAGGAATAAAGATAATAGCAGGAGAGGAGAAACCAATGTGAGAAAGGGTGAGTTTTGGTGGTAGCTAACACTTATTTTTATCTTGCTATAGTATGGCGAAGAGATTAAAATATTTTATTAATAAGATCTATGGTTACTCTTGTTGCCTGATGATCTCTTGTTTGTTTAGCGGCCAACTAAATGCCCAGAAATACGATATGCTCATACCGGTGTCTAAAGTTATCAATCCTGGTACTACAATTGAGCGGCGGATTCAATGTTTCAAGGATTCGATGGGAACGAGAGTCATTGACTACAATGAAGAATATGGTATTGAAGGTTTTTTCGAAAATGGTTATGCAAATATCATTAAGAACCGAAAGAAAGGATTGATCAATAAAGCCGGGAAAATAGTCGTACCGTGTTTATATACCGAGCTAATGCCATGGCGTTATAAAATTATGTATACAGCAACTATCTATCCTGATTCTATAAAGATAATTGATGCTGATAATAAAATTTATTACGAGGGTCTAGGTAAATTCGCCCTGGTATATCCAGCACTCAATAGAGTGATAGTAAACAATGAAGGTTATAAAGTTGAGAACGGGGCGGTAATACTGGACCTGAAAGGCCATGTGATAGCGGAGTTTAAGAATGGCAATGTGAAAATGCAGTTTACGGCCATTGACCAGGACTATGTTGGTAAATATAACAGGAAGGGATTACGGTTTAGCAGGGGTATGAGGAACAATGGTGGTATCACTGATATGAACGGCAAGCTACTCTATGATTCTGTGATGGGAGCAGGATTTTATCATAACGAAATGATACTGAACGGCCCTGAAAAGGCTTGTGTTATTGATACTAATCTCAATGAGATCATTCCCTTAAGTGCAGGATACCGGACGATAAACAGGCTGGAAAAAACACCGTATTACAACGTGCAGAAAGATAGCATGTATGGTATTATTGACGCGAAAAATAACATTATTGTGCCTTTTAAATTTAAATACAGAGTAACGAGGCATAACACTTCCTCGTTCGAGATGTATGATGAAAAAAAACGTGATTACCATTACTATAGCTTTACAGGTGAACAGCTTTTTGAAAGCAAGAATTTGCTTTATTCATTCGAACAGGGTAGTTTACCCTTAATAATAAGAAAAGAATCGTCTGATTACCAACTATGGAAAAATGGATTTCTTGGCCAGCCTCACCAGTATATTGCTACATTTGATAGCAGTGGTCTGGCTTATTTTTATGATGATACTGTGAAAGGTTACCTGGATACTATCGGCAACATTATTTTACGAACGCATTATTATTATCTGTCTTATCCTGTTAATGGAATTATAGCGGCAGGTGATACAATAGGGTGCCCCAAATGCGAAGCATACCCATGTGCTGTAAAATCGGCCAATGATAACGGATACAGGGTAAGCAGGTATTTTTACCTTGATGCGAATGGCAATAAAATGACCGGGAAAACCTATGACAAGATTGCACCTTACCGGTATAGGCAGGCATTGGTTTATGATGGCTGCAAGTATTTTTATGTAGATAAAAATGGCAACCCGGCAGGTGAAGAGACAGATTATACATCCGTTACAGGATTTGGGCATGGTGTACGTATAGTAATGAATGCTGATAAAAAACAGGCACTTATGAATAGGTCTGGAAAAGTTGTTTCTCCCTGGGTCAGTGAAATCAGGCAAAAGGATGCGACTCCTGTTTTATATCATGTTTTCGAAAAAGATAAGGATGAAATAATTGGACTTTCAGATGGGAAGCTGCCTGATTTTACCAATGGGCTTGTAGTTTTTCAGCAATCTGGCTTGTTTGGCTTAATGGATACTATGGGTAATATTGTAACACAGCCGGTGTATACAAATCTTGGGTATGAAATAGACCATTACAATGTGTATGCTTATCTGGTAGCTGACAGATTGCAGGGTGCGCTGGATAAAAAAGGAAAGGAGATCATAAAGCCAGAAAATTACCGGGTTACCTATTATTGGCAGATCGGAGTTTTTGTGATGGAGCGTAGTAAGAATGATGAGGAGACTTTCTTTGTTTATGATAAAGAAAAGTGATGGGATTTGTCTGTTTTTAACACCTTTCAATAACCCCCGCTATCCCTTGCCCGCCGCCAATACAAGCAGTAACAATGCCGTATTTTTTATTCAGCCGCTTCAGATCGCTGAGTATTTGAATAGTAAGCTTTGCCCCTGTACAGCCGAGTGGATGGCCAAGCGAGATGGCACCGCCGTTGATGTTTACTATATCAGGGTTCAGACCCAGTTCACGTATCACTGCCAGTGACTGTGACGCAAAAGCTTCGTTCAATTCTAT
>CAIMDZ010000103.1 GCA_903839875.1 uncultured Bacteroidota bacterium | reverse complement strand
TTGAAGAATTAAGAAAGGAAAACGTAACTATCGTAGACGAAATTGAAGCATCTGATTATGGAAAATTTGTTCATATTTTAGACATTGAAGGAAATAAAATTGAATTGTGGGAGCCTAAAGATTAGAACCCCTTATTATGGATTCCGCAGGGCATCCGGAACTATATTTACTCCGGTTTGCAACCAGCATTCAATGAACTGAAGTTTCGTGCCACTTGTTGGCAAGAATCCCCACTGGCACATGTTTCGCATGTTACTTTAAATTCAGAACTCCTTACCTTTCGCAGTCTAAAGTGCGGTATTTTTTGTGCTGAAATGCGCGACCCCCCCGGCCCCTAAAGACTTCACTGGAGAATAAATTTTCAGCTATGGATATTTTTTCATCTCTGAGTTCAGAAACAATTAAGCCTAATTTATGCTATTACTATAGCATTTAGCTCAGCCGGGATTTTCAGCGATTGAGGATGAATTGGGTATTTTTTAACTCAATGGCAAAACCCAAATCAAACCTGTAAAAGCTGAGCCTATATTCTCCTGTGAAGTCCCATTAGGGGTTTGGGGTTTTCTTTATCCACTCCAACATATACTTCGGATCTAGCTGGTAGTAGGCGTAGGTACTTTTGAATTCTATTTTGCCATTATTCACCCAATAAATAGAAGGCACTCCGGGACCGGCCATTTCCATAAATTCTGTGGTATGCTGGTAATATATGTGCGGTATATCCTCGGCATGGGTTTCATCAAAAAACTGTTTCTTGTGAATATCTGCGCCGTCTAGCACCAGGAACATAGGTATCTCTGGATGCTGGAGGTGGATGACATGCATGAGATAGGCAGCCTTTTTGCAATGCGGGCAGGTAAGGCTCATAAATGCAATGATCTGTTTTCCTTTTCTTAGTTCTATTGAGGGGGCCGGGTCGTATTTATAAAGAAGGCCAAGGTCAACTTGTTTTTCTTTATAAACTTCCGGTGCAGTGCCGGTATACATAAAGTTGACAAGAAATGGAGTGGAGAAAGCAGCACAACCAATGATGAGGCAAATATACTCCTGGAATTTGTAAGCCTTTACAGGATAAATGAACATAAGTAAAACTGTAACACCCATCATGATGAGGTTTTTCCAGATAGCCGTGAGTGGTTTCATGGCTATTGAATCGCCAAAGCAGCCACAGTTGCCTGTATTGCCCTGCTTCATGATTACCAGTAACAGGTAGATAATAAATACCGACAACACCACAAGAATGGCACGGTAGGTAAACTGCCTGAGGAATATATGGAACAAAAGGAACAGACCCATCAGAAACTCAAAACCAACCATCAGTCTGGCTATTACACCTGCTGCAAGAGTACTGTTTATGCCAAGGTCGAGAAATGTCCATTGAAAACTGTCGAAGGCATTGCCTGATCGCGGCGTTTCCACCAGCCAGAAGCCTTTGAATTCAACCCCTGACTTAGTGTATGCCGAATAAAAAAAAGTAGCGGCTAATGCCAGCAATAAAATCAAGCCGGAAATGCGCTTAAAATAGAACAGAAATTTGCTGCCGGAGTTTGATGCACTATCCATAATAAAACCGCTACAAACTTACGTCAAAAAATGATTGGGAACGGCTAATCACAGATAGTTGCCCCAATAAACCGGGGCTTAATCAGAATAAAAGATATTTTTATAAAGCTTAGACACCAGACGGTGTTTGCTGCAAATCAGAAAAGGATATGGCTGGAAACAGGGATCAATAAAGATAGCAGTTCTCAACAGTATGAATACCGTTGTTATCATAAGTGCCTGATTCGTTCTGGCACTTGGTTTTAGCCTGTGATTTGGTATCAGTGATACTGTATTCCTTACTGGTACTGTCAGGCAGGCCGGGTGTTCCGCTATACTTAATATCACAATGGCAGGTATAGTTTTTCGTGCAGGAGCTCATAGCTATAATGCCTGCAAAAAACAAAGCCGGTAATAATACATTGCGGAATTTTATCTGAAAACAATTGACTATTAATGACCAGATTGAACTCGCGGCAACTTTAGAATCTGATTCAGCCCTGGGATTTCCATGCATCTTTGTGCAAAACTCGTCTTTACCTACTCGTTTCATGAATATATAATTGTTTCGGGGTTGAAGTTACAGATAGCAAGTTAAAATTCAAAATCTGATTGGGGTAGAAATCAGGCTGCCGCTTAAAAATTCTCTCGCAAAGGCGCAAAAGCAGCGGGTAGCCTGTGTGGTGTTTATAAGGTCGCCAAATACGTTCTCTCAGAAGTACGGATTTCAAACTACATGAAAATAGATGCCAATTTTTTCAATTTGGTACTAACTCAGTCGGGTTTAAAAGGTCTTTAATAATGATGGCATGCATAAAGCCTGACACCATCACTCAAAAATAATTTGCTGCTACATTTTCCTTACCGGCACCCTGCTGCGGATAGCGCCGTTTTCATCGGTTACTATCAGCACGTAAGCGCCTGCAGGCAGGTTGTTCAGGGAAATTGTATTGAGTCCCTGAGTGGTTGCCTGCTGGTTGTTTATTACGGTCTGGCCCATCATATTGTAAACAGATACATGATCTGTAGTATTCAGGCCGGTTATGTTTACGAGGTTTTTGGCGGGGTTTGGATAAACGTTTATGTCGGTATTAACCTGGTGAATACCGGTGGAAAGTGTTCCGGTACCAGAATATCCACGATTCAGGCGTGCGATAGCCGAATCGGCGCCGGCTGTGCTAAAGGCATAGAAATAGGTAAACGATGCAGTGTTGGCCGGATGAAGCATGCCTGAAGAGGTAGTTCTTAACACACTGTCACCGGCACTGTCCACAGTTGCGAGGTGGGGTACATTCATAATCAGTCCGATGGCTATATCACCGGGATGGTTTACGCCAGCAGTATAAAACGCACCAGTACCACCACCCCAGGTTTCATTATAAACAGTAGCAAGGTCAGTAGTAGAAGTAATAGGCCATGAGTTATAAATTACAGCCCTCGATGCAGTATCCGGTGAACCTAACGACAACGGCGGCAATGTGGAACTCATGCCTACAGCAGTAACCATAGAGGCTGTGGCGGCAGGCATCTGCAGATCAATAGTATTGTTTGTAGGAAATCCGCCACCAGTCCATGTTTCGTCATTATCCGGATCAAGGCTGCGGAAGTAATAAATATCGTTCTTAGGTGCAACTGCAGTATTGGTGAGCGTTACTTTTACGGTAAAATAGAAATCCATAGTGTCGAGTGTAGTTACCTGTGTAATAGTCACACTGTCCGCGGTTCCCTGCCAGGTAGCTGAAACGGTGCTTCCACTAGTTGCGTAACCAGTGTTGTAGCCAAAACAGGTACCCATTCCGCCACCATACATGAAGCTAATTGCAGTCGGCCCGTTGTTATATGCTTCGCAACGCTTGCCCCCTATCTGAATATCCCATCCTTCAAACGGAGAGCCTGGAAGGAAGTAGTCGCCCATATAATGATGTGCCGCTGCTGTATCCCAGCCTGTCATTAAGGGGTCAGCGACAAAACCAACTCTGTTGGCCGGAACGCCACCGATCAGGTGCGGGTGGTAACCTGCCGGAGCTGTGGTATCGGAACCATAATATCCGAGTGCACCAATACCTACTTCTACATAATGTCCTTTAAGAAATACAGAGCCGCTTACCATCTGGGCATTAGAGGTCTGGGCAGATAAAAGCGAGATGCCGATCAGGGGCAGTAAAAAATAAATTTTCTTCATTGTTATTCGATTTAAGGTTAAAAATAGAGGTTTCCTGTTACGAAGACGGGTTTTAGCATCATTTCGTTAGTATAAAAGTTTTATTTATTTTATTTTAATAACCCAAAAAAAAGTGGCACGCTAAGCATGCCACCTTCCGGTTAAATAAGTATTAAAATCAGAGTTTCCTCAATGGCATTCTGCTGCGCACACTTCCGTTTGCATCAGTAATCACAATTACATAAGCGCCTGCCGGAACATTGCGGAGCGACATGGTATTAATGGCAGCACCGGTAGCGGGTTGTGCATGTATCAGTTCCCGGCCCATCATATCAAATAGCGATAAATTGTCGGTTGCATTCAGACCGGTAATTTTAACCTGGTCTTTAGCAGGGTTAGGATACATATTTATCGCAGCCGTATTATTCAGATTGTGTATGCCGAGTGTTCCGGGTAACGGATAGTTAGGCTTCGTGTGGGCAATTGCAGAGTCGGAAGCTGCCTGGCTGAAAGAATAAAACATGGTGAAACTGGCGCTGTTTGCCGGGCGACGCTCTCCGGCAGAAGTTGTTCTTAAAACACTATCGCCTGCACTGTCAACTGTAGCAAGGTGTGGGATGTAGGTCATAAGGCCGATGGAAATATCAGCGATATGATGAGCACCCTCTGCATACCAGGCGCCGCCTGAGGTATAAGTACCTGCATAAATTGTGCTGAGGTCCACTGTGTAAGATATAGGCCATGATGTATAGATAACAGCCCTTGAAGCGGTATCAGTGGTGCCAAGACCTAAATAAGGCGCCGAGGTACTCAGGCCGGTAGCGGAAACCAGCGAAACATTAAACGTATCGGGCATCTGGTGCTGAATGACATTATCTGTAGTAAAGCTGCCGCCGGGCCATGTTTCATCATTATCCGGGTCGAGCGTCCTGAGGTAATAAATGTCATTCTTTGGAGCCACAGCCATATTGGTAAGCGTAACTTTGATAGTGAAAAACAATCCGAGGGTGTCTACTGATGTAACCTGGGTTATGGTTACACTGTCGAATACTCCCTGCCATGTGGAAGAGATAACACCGCCGCTGTTGGAATAGGAAATATTGGCTCCGATAGCTGTTGAACCAACATTGAATTCCTGTTTGCGGAGCGTATCAATTTGCAGTTCCCAACCTTCGAAAGGGAAACCTGGGTAAAAATAATCGCCCATAAAAGGAGGAGTTCCAACAGTCCATCCATCCATTCCTACGTCAGCCACAAAGCCTAGTGTCATGTCACACATACTATGACGCATAATTTTTGTACCTTTGTGCAAAAACTATGGAAAAGTACAAGGTTACACTAACGGAGCAGGAAAGGGATGAATTGCTGTCGATAACTAAGGGCGGGACACATACATCCA
>CAIMDZ010000102.1 GCA_903839875.1 uncultured Bacteroidota bacterium | reverse complement strand
GGCTGTCCCCTCTTTGAAAAAAAGAGGGGAGTTGTGTTGCGCAGGCCTTGATTGGGCTTGGGAACATAGGCTTACGGTCAGAGACCTTCATCTAATTTAGGATTTAAGTCTGGAAGACTTAAACCAGTGGAGTCATGATGACAAACGGGAAGAAATTCAAACAAAAAAATAACCCCTCCATCCGAAGGGGTCATCAATAATTTTAAACCAAGCAAAGCCCGAATAGAGAGATAAAAGTTGAAGTCATATTCTCAACGTACTCCCCTTTAGGGGCCGGGGGTTTATATACTCATCTTCTCCCTCAGCCGGTTTGGTATGCCGTTTTTATGAAGCAGTATCGCGGTGGTTTTGTATCTTACATATGCTTTGGAAACGTAGATGTAACCTTTGTAATCGTTTTTATCGCCCCATGAGTTTTTTACCTTGTAGTATTTTTTGCCGTTCTGGTCTTCGGCCATACCTACAATGTGCATACCGTGGTCGTCGGTGGTTTCGTAGTTGTCGAATGCCATCTGGCGTTTTTCGGGGGTGATCACTCTTTCGTCGCGCGGGCCGTCGAACATGGTTTTCTTTTCGTCGTCGGTCATGTCGTCGTATTCCTTTTCAGGCACATAGGCAACGCCGTTCTTCCAGCTAAAGTATTTCTCGCTTACATCAGCTGCCCATGCAACGGTAAAGCCTTTATTGAGCGCGTTGTCAATAATGTCGGTGAGGTCCATCATCTGCACATTATATACGCGGGAAAAAGACCAGTTGTCGGGCACCAGCAACACCATCTTTTTGTAGTAAGGATCGGTGGTAAAAGAAGAAAGTTCCACATAGTCTTCGGGATGTATGCCAACACGCTCTGAGGCGAAGGTTTTTGGAGTGTAGGTGCGGTTGTCCCACTTGAATTTTTCAGGTATATGACCCAGGTAAGAATCCAGCACATCATTATAAGCTTTTTTCCATGATGGGGTCAGACGGCCATTTGGATTGGAAATTACTGCATCAAGAATGCCTTTCAGAATGGCCTGCATTTCGGCAAATTTATTCCTGGTAGTACCATATTGCAACCCTGAATAGGCCTCCTGGGGCATAGCACCATATTTGGCATACATGTTGATCACATCATGACATTCGCCGCCATCGCCCCATGCAACAGAACCATGCATACGTACATAGGTTTCAGCTTTATCTATGTACACGCAATGCGCGCTGAATATCTCGGCGAGTTTTATAGGCTGTTTGCCCATGCGCATCATTTCGCTCTCCAGGAAGGAGTTGGTGGAGTAGCTCCAGCAGGTGCCCGAACTGGCCTGGTTGCATACATCAGTATGCTCCAGGTCTATTAGTGTATTAAAATAATACTTAGTCTGGTCGTTATCGCCGGAAGGCTTGGGGGTTGAGTAACTTTTATTGGATTCAATTTTTCTGATCAGGTCGTCCTGCCCATGAACGAACATTGGCAGAACCAGGAATCCCAGCACGAGTATTTTCTTCATTTCCATAATTTATTTAAGGTGCAAAAGTACCCATATATATGATATGTAGGTAGTTTAACCGGGTGAATTCAGTGGTTAAAAATAGCTATTTATTAACTATCCGGCCGGGATCCCATTATTTTAAAATGTTGTAATTTGCGCCCGCTTACCATTTGATAAAATTTGAAAACGTCATTATGAGAAAAATCGTCTGGTTTTTGGCCTGTATTTACTTTGTTTCCATGTCTTTTTCCTCGTGTATTGTTTCGAAGAAAAAATACCTTGCTGAGAAAACCCGTGCCGATAAAGAACATGCAGATAATGGTGTGCTCAATCAAAGGCTGGCCAATGAAACAGAGCTCAACAAAAGGGCTAATAATAATATCGCTGACCTGAACGCCGAAGCCGCCACACTGAAGGACAATATTACAAGCCTTGAAGGAAAAATTAAAGGACTTGAAAGTAAGGTCACAGACCTTAATGGCAAACTCAGAAACCTGGGTAACGAAAAGGAAAACACAGCCATGCAACTGAATAGCACCAAGGAACAGATGGCCGAGCAACACAGGCGACTGGAGCAATTGCAGGAATTGATAGATCAGCAGCAGCGGGCAACCGAAGCCCTGAGGAAGAAGATAGCGGATGCACTGGTGGGCTTTAACAGTAACGAACTGACCATTACCATGAAAAACGGCAAGGTGTATATAAGTATGATGGAAAGCCTGTTATTCCCGTCTGGCAGCGCCGAGGTGAACCCTAAAGGCAAGGAAGCGCTCTCAAAAGTGGCTACCGTATTGAATACCAGTAAGGATATAAACATAGATATAGAAGGCCATACCGACAGCCTGCCCATTCATACGGTGAAGTATGCCGATAACTGGGCGCTGAGCACCGCCAGGGCCACGTCAATAGCACATGTGCTCATAGATGAATACCATGTAATCCCCGGCAAACTGATAGCCAGCGGCCGCAGCCAGTATGACCCGGTAGCGACAAACAGTACTCCGGATGGCCGTGCACAGAACCGCCGCACAGAGATAATACTGGAACCCAAACTGGAAGAACTGATGAACCTGATGAATAAACCGGAGGGGAAGTAGGATGCCTCTCCCATCCTCTCCAAGGGAGAGGTGAGGTGGAATGAGTTGCGTACCTGCTGTGAGAATATTTCATTAAAGAGGGGGGTTCCTTAGTGATGTTTTTTTGTGATCACTACGGTGTAGTTTGATAAGGGTTTAAGAACTGAATAACGACCATTGGCATAGTTTTTAACAGTTAGTATAAAAAAACTAACTGTACAATGAAAAAGTTCATGACAACGGCAGCCTTCCTTTTGGCAGGCACCGTAATTTTTACCTCCTGCGTATCTAATAAACGATATATTGCCGCCCGGACAAGGGCTAACGATGAAAAGGCTGAAAATATGCGCCTTAACGGACGCATCAACAGGATGGAAGATACTATCAGCTTCCTGCACAGGGATATCGCAAGCCTGAACAATAAAATCGGGGCATTGGGTAATGCGAATGAAAATGCCAACAACGAGCTCTATAAAACAAATAGTGAGCTAAACCTGACAAAGGACCAGATAGCAGCGCAACGGACAAGGCTGCAGCAATTGCAGGCATTTATTGACCAGCAGCAAGCCGCAACAGAGCGTCTTCATAAGGCAATTACCGATGCGCTGATAGGTTTCAATACCAGTGAACTAACGGTTACCGTAAAAGACGGCAGGGTATATATAAGCATGGAAGAAGCTTTGTTGTTCCCATCGGGAAGCGCTAAAGTTAACCCACGTGGAAAGGAAGCCCTTGCGAAGGTAGCCAGTGTACTAAATGCGAGCGCTGATATAAACATAGATATAGAAGGCCATACAGACGATAAACCAATAAAAACTACCGCTTATCCTGACAATTGGGCGCTAAGTACTGCAAGGGCTACTTCTATTGCACATGTATTGATAGATGATTACAGTGTATCTCCCTTAAGGCTTATTGCCAGCGGCCGCAGCTATTATCATCCCGTAGCCGACAACACAACAGCGGAAGGCCGTGCAAAGAACCGCCGCACTGAAATAATACTGGAACCTAAACTGGATGAGTTGATGGGATTGATGAATGTGACGAAGAATTAGTAATTGGATAAGTGGGAATGGGAATTTGTTCCCGATAGCTATCGGGAGGAATTTGGATTGGAGGGAGGTTCTAATGTATTAGCCTTGTTACAATTTCGGGCATGCATGGTATGAGGGTAAATTTCACTACATTAGTATTGTGAAATTTGCCCTTATATCATTTTTGTGCTTGTTTACCTGCCTGAATTTGCGGGCACAGGATACCACCGGATTCAGGATTGGCTGGGCCGATCATGATAAAATTGAATTTTACTAGGCGCTCTTACTATGTTGACTGGGTTAATGGTGTATCCCAATATCAAGGCTGGAGTAAGAAGAGCGTACTATACCCGGCATCGAACAAAGCAAACAAATTGAGTTTACTCTGCTTATTATCCACAAATGGTGGATAACCCGGCGATTATGACTTAATACTGACGTTGGTTTCAGGATTATAGTTAAATTTATAAGGTCAAACATTTTGCAATGAAGCCCAATAAACAATCAATACTGTATTTTTTTTCCGGCGTTTTTCTATGCGCATTTTTAATGATCGGTTTTTCGTTGAAGAAACCTGATCCGGGTACCACACCCGTAGAGTTCACTCCTGAAGGGCGGCCGCAGTATAAATGGTATGCCCCGCCTCTGCCTTCGACCTTCGAGTTTGCCGGCGAGGCTGTACCCCTGGACCGGTGGGATGTGAGGGAAAAAATGGACCGTGAGGTATTGTCAAATTCATACCTGCATGGCAGTCAGTTGTATACCCTCAAACTCGCAGGCAGGTATTTCCCCATTATAGAAGAACGACTGAAGGCTAATGGCATACCCGATGACTTTAAGTATGTGTGTGTTGCCGAAAGTTCGCTGCAGCAAAACGCATTGTCGGGTGTTGGCGCTGCCAGCTTCTGGCAGTTTATGAAAGAAACAGGGCCGCATTACGGACTGGAGATCAATGAAGAAGTGGATGAACGCTTTAATATTGTGAAGGCTACAGATGCAGCGTGCAAATACTTTAAGGATGCGAAAGAAAAATTCGGATCATGGACTGGTGCAGCAGCATCTTACAATTGCGGACAGGGCGGATACAATAACCAATGTGATTTCCAGGGTTGCAAGAATTATTACGACATGATATTCCCGGATGAAACAAACCGGTATGTATACAGGATACTGGCGCTTAAATATATATTGTCGCACGCAAAAAACTTTGGGTTTATGATAGAATCTTCAGATGAATATAAGCCGCTGAAATATCGGGTGGTGGTGGTGGATAAAACCATTGAAAATCTTGCGGATTTTGCTGCTGAAAATAAAACTAATTATAAAATGCTGAAGATTTTCAACCCATGGCTCAGGGCGCATAAACTAACGGTGAGAAACGGGAAGAAGTATGAGGTGGCGTTACCCATGTAAAACCCTGAAAACCCCTGAACCCCTAAAGGGGGACCATGAATTTGGTCTGGTTGCAAGGCATCGGCAGTATTTTCAATTAAGCTTAATTGTTTCTTTTTGTGTTACATTAAGGTAGGATGTTTTTTATGAAGAGAATTTTTGGGATAGTATTGTTGGTTGTTGTGGTTGTCTTAGTTTATGTGCTGGACCATCCTATTGGGGCTATGCCTGCAATTGGGAGGCTGATAGATCCTGTAAATGGATGCTGGGCAAATGCAGAGCCTGTAAATGAGGATTTTTCTGCCAACCTGAAATTGAAAGGCGTTGCCAATAATGTTACAGTGTGGTTTGATGAGCAACTGGTGCCACATGTTCATGCGGCAAATGCACATGATGTTTATTTTATTGAAGGTTACATCCATGCCTGTTTCAGGCTTTGGCAGATAGACATGGAGACCCGGGCTGCAGCCGGCAGGGTAAGTGAAGTAGTGGGAGACAAAGCATTGAAATTCGACCGAAAGCAACGACGCAAGGGAATGGGGTATGGGGCAGAAAACTCATTACGTGCAATGGAAGCCGATCCCCGGACCAAAGAAATGATGGATGCCTATACAGAAGGGATCAATAACTATATCGCTTCATTAAATTACAGGCATCTTCCGCTGGAATATAAGCTGATGGGCTTCGCACCCGAGAAATGGACCAATCTAAAAACTGCGCTGCTTCTTAAATACATGGCTGATGACCTGACCGGGAAGACCGATGATATTGCGATGTCTTATTTAAGGGATGTCTTGCCTAAGGAAGAACTTGATTTGTTGTTCCCGGATAAAGTGCCGGGCAGTTCGCCCGTGATACCTAAGGGTACTGTTTTTGAAAAGCCGTCCTTGTCAGTGCCTGTTGCACCGCCTGATAGTATTGCATTCCCTCACTTTAAGGCGGCTGATTTTGGTGAGCGGCATGAAGATGGAAAGGGTAGTAACAACTGGGTGCTGAGCGGATCACGCACCGCAAGTGGCGCGCCTATATTGTGCAATGATCCGCACCTTGGGCTTAACCTGCCTTCGCTTTGGTATGAGATACAGTTACAGGCTCCGGGGCTGAATGTTTATGGCGCGTCCCTGCCGGGAACACCCGGAGTGATTATAGGTTTTAACGACAGTCTTACATGGGGTTTCACCAATAACTACCGCGATGTGAAAGATTATTACCTGATAAAACCTGTTGCTGAAAACAGGAATAAATATTGGTTTTCCGGCAAACAACTTGATTACACTAAAAGAGTAGAGCATATACTGGTAAAAGGCAAACCGGAGGTAATAGACACAGTTAACTACACCATTCACGGGCCGGTGATGTATGATGAACATTTTTCTGAAAGCATTGGTATGAAGGAAAACCTCGCTGTATGCTGGATGGCGCATCGAGCCACGAATGAGATGCTGGCTATTTACCTGATGAACCGGGCTGGCAACTACAACCAGTTTGTAGATGGGATATTAAATTTTCAGTGCCCTGCGCAAAACATGGCTTATGCCGACAGAGCAGGAAATATTGCAGTGTGGGGACAAGGACAGTTTGTAAATAAATGGAAAGACCAGGGCAAGTATGTAATGAATGGCAGCGACAGCAGTACCCTCTGGGGACAACTGATACCCATGCGCGAGAACCCGCACGTACTCAATCCCGCACAGGGATATGTGGCATCTGCCAATCAAAGTGTAACAGACGATACTTACCCATATTGGTATAATGGCAGTGGTTTTGTAGAGCTGCGTGCATGGCGGATAAACCAGGTATTGAGCGGCACACAGAAAGCGACTGTGGAGGATATGTTTAAGCTGCAGAACGATACTTATTCGTGGCTGGCGGCGGGGACATTGCCGTTGTTGCTAAAAGATATTGACAGTTTAAAGTCCCCTCTGGCAAAAAAGTATCGTGGACTGCTAAGTGAATGGGATTATCGCTTAGGTGCGGCAAGCGAATCTGCAACTTTTTTCCAGATTTGGTGGAACTTTTTATCTAAAGACAAATATGAAAAAATATTTTCCAATATACCCAATCAACTCTGGCCATTGCAGGAAAGGACCATGCAGTTATTGCAAACTGATAAATTATATAAATTGAATATTGAGTTATGGGATCAAACAAAGCCTTATGAACTAAGTGGGGACCATATACCTGCTGAAATATTGATAAGGGCCGGTGAACCTCATTATCTGTCAAGAAAGTCATTTGAAGAAGCAATAGACAGCATTAAAAAGTTCGAAAGAAAGATTAGTGCATTTAGAAAAACTGATAATCCGCTAAAGTGGTACTATGCAAAAAATACAACGGTTTCCCATCTCGCCAAAATACCTGCATTCAGCTACGACCATCTGAAAATAGGAGGGTGGGGGAATACGGTAAATGCCGCCAAGAGCGACCACGGCCCGTCGTGGCGCATGGTGGTGCAGATGGGTAAGGAGATTGAGGCTTACGGAGTTTATCCCGGAGGGCAGTCCGGTAATCCCGGAAGTAAGTACTATGGCAATTTTATTCAGAACTGGGTGGATGGAAAGTATTTTAAATTACTGTTTTTGCCTAATGCAGATAAACAAGAGAACAAGAGTATTAAGTATGTGTGGACAGTGAAGGGCGGTTGATAAGTTGATAAGTTGATAAGTTGATAGGTTGATAAGTTGAGAGGTTATAGCGGGAGGTGTTTAAAATATAGTTTATGAAGTTTTTCTTAGGTGTTATATTGATAGCTGTTTTATCTGCTCTGGCGGAATATTTTCTGCCATGGTGGACGATAGCTGTTGTTGCTTTCTTAGTTTCATTAATGCTGGGCTTCAAGCCAGGTAAGTCTTTTCTTTTGGGCTTCTTAGGTGTGGGTCTTTGCTGGTTTTCTTTCGCTATGCTGCATGATTATTCCAATGAGCATATACTCTCTACACGAATGGCTGTATTGTTTAAATTGCCTAATTACGGGTTGTTTATTCTTGTGACAGTGTTTGTGGGGGGATTGGTTGGTGGGCTGGCGAGTTGGGCTGGAGCGCTGTTGAAAACCCCAAACCCCTCCCGATAAAAATTGGGATAACGTCTCTACCCGCGCAGAATGTATCAATATCACAATTTACTCGCGCTACGTAGAGACGGCATGCATGCCGTCTCTACTATAACGCAATCTCTGCAAACACCCTCATTTTTCCGGAACCCAATCCAAATTCCAAATTCCCAATTCCAACTATCTACTTATGCTTCTTGGCCTTCACCATCAGCACAAATGGAATGCAAATAGCAAACAGAATGCCCAGGTAAAGGAACACATCCATGTAGGTAAGAACCGCGGCTTGTTTGGTTACCATGAAGTCGAGGGTTTTATAGGCGTTTTGCAGGGCAATATCTGAAGCCTTATTATGCGCCATAAACATGTGTTGCATGTCTGAGATACGCTGCTGGATAGCAGGGTTGTCGTACTGCATATGTGTAACAAGTGCAGAACGATGAACAATATTCTGACGCGCCATATAAGTAGTAATAATGGCTATGCCAAATGAACCGCCAAGCTGGCGCATCATGCCGGTGAAAGATGCGCCCTGGCCTATCTGCTGGCCTTTGAGGGTGGATAAGGACAGGGTAGTAATTGGGATGAATAGCAGACCCATACCTAATCCGCGTACGATCAGCGGCCAGAAGAAAGCATCCTTGCCGGTATCGGGTGTAAGAATATTATAACACCAGAAACTGAAAATGCAGAATATGGTCATGCCTATGGCTACCAGCACCTGCTGCTTGAAACCCCGCTGAATGAGCTGGCCTATCAGGGGCATCATAAAAGCCGTTGTCAGCGCGGCAGGAATCATCAGTGCCCCGGCCTGTTGGGCAGTCCAGCCCAATATGCTTTGTGTGTAGAGCGGAATGATAAAGGTAGAACCATACAGTCCGAACCCTAGTATGAAAGACAAAATGGTGCCTACTCTCAGGTTGCCGTTTTTTAGCACCCTTAGCTCAACGATTGGATTCTTTGCGGTAAGCTCCCGCCAGATAAAGAAGAACATACCCAGGAAAGCTGTAACAGCCAATGTAGTGATTGTCGAACTTGTGAACCAATCATCCTCCTGCCCTCTTTCCAGAACATATTGCAGCGAACCGATGGAAATGGCCAGTAATGCTATGCCCAGCCAGTCAACTTCACTTACTGATTTTTTCTCCGCGTATTTCGGGCTGCGAACATATTGAAGGGTCAGCAGCGTGGCAATAGCGCCGATTGGAATGTTGATGTAGAATATGTAAGGCCAGTCAAAGTGATCCACAATATAGCCGCCGAGTGGCGGACCCAGCGTTGGGCCAATGATCACACCCAGCCCGTATATCGCTTGTGCCATGCCACGTTTTTCAGGCGGGTAGCTTTCTGTAATGATGGTTTGTGAGGTTACCAGCAGTGCGCCGCCACCGAGGCCCTGCAGGAAGCGGAAGAATACCAGTTGCCATATGCCGGAAGCATTACCACAAAGGAAGGAGCTTACGGTGAATATTATTATAGAAGCAGCAAAATAATTGCGCCGTCCAAATTGCGCCGAAAGCCAACTGGTCATCGGTACTATGATCACATTGCCGATAGCATAAGCTGTAATCACCCAGCCAATTTCGGTAAGCGTTGCGCCCAGGTTGCCCTGCATATCTTTGAGCGCTACATTCACGATAGTTGTATCAACGATCTCCAGCAACGCGCAAAATATCGCCGTGATCGTGATGATCACCCGCCTCGAGCCATATTCTACTAATGATTGTTGCATTTAGTCGTAAGTCTTTAGTCGTAAGTTGTAAGTTGTAAGTCTGCGAGTCTTTAGTCGTAAGTTGTAAGTCGAAAGTTGTAAGTCTGCGAGTAGTTAGTCTTAAGTAAGTAGTCTTGCCCTGGGCTGCTGTGCTTCACCTCTATCTGGGAGAGCCTGCCTGCCGGTAGGCAGGGATGGGAGAGGTCTCTAGTCCACATGCACAACCACTACCACATTCATACCCGGACGCATTTCCTTTATCCTTGGGTCATTACCCGTAAATTCTATTTTTACCGGGAGGCGCTGTACTACTTTCACAAAATTACCCGACGCATTATCGGGAGGTAAAAGGGCGAAACGTGCACCTGTGGCCGGGGAGAATGATGTCAGCTTTGCATCGAATTCATGTCCCGGAAAAGCATCCAGATGTACGGTAACCTTTTGGCCGGTACGCATTTTAGACAACTGTGTCTCTTTGAAATTGGCAATTACCCATAGATTTGTTTCTGATACAATACTGAATAATGATTGTCCGGCCTGGAGTAATTGACCCACCTGCACATTTACCTTTGAGACCAGCCCGTCTTCTGCAGCCGTAAGCACCGTATAGGAAAGGTTTAGTTTTGCACTTTCCAGGTCGGCCTGCCTTTGCTGAATGGTAGCATTAGCCACACTTACCTGCTGCCCGGTTGCGCTGCTTTGTGATGTAGCTGCATGTTTTTGACGGGTGGCAGCATTCTTTTGGTTTACAAGTACCTGTAACTGGCGCTCAGCCGTCAGTTTAGTGGCTTCCACCTGTTCAAACTGCTGTTGTGTTACAGAATGGTCTTTTATAAGATTTAAATACCTGTTGTAATCCTGTGTTGCTCTGTTGAGGGTAATTTTAGCGGTTTCTATTTGCGCATCTACCGTGGAAACATTTGCTTCATAAGTAGCAATATTGTCTTGTGAAACTGTGGTTGTTGCCTGCGCAACGCCCAGGTTGCTTTGCGCTGCCAGCAATGCTGCGGTAGCCTGCGATACCTGTATCAGTTCCGTCCGGTTATCAAGTATCACCAGTGTATCTCCCTTCTTTACCCTCTGGTTATCCTTTACACGCACTTCGGTAACATAACCTGAGATACGCGGAATAACGGGGCTGATATTGGCTTCTATCTGTGCGTCGTCTGTTTCTTCATGATGCAGGCTATGGATGTACTTGGTCAACCCAAATCCGCCGCCTGCCAATGCCAGTATGATGAGTGTGATCAAAAAACCTTTGTTCTTTTTCTTATTCGGTTGGGCAGGCGCCTGATTGGCAGTATTCATTTCATTTGGTTGCGACATTTGTAAGTTTTTTATTTGGACGAAATATTTATGATTTTAATTAAGTAGTTCTGTTTATTTTCCTGCCAGGGTTCCTGAAACCTGTTGTAGTTTTTTGTAAGCTGTAAATGCATCCGCTTTTGAAAAAGCATAGTTCAGCTTTGCCTGCAGTTGCGCTACATCGGCCTCCAGCAGGTCGGTTGTAGTAACAAGGTTATTGTCGTACTTGTTTTTAGTGATGCGGTAATTCTCGCTGGCCTGTTCTATTGCGCGTGCATACACTTCAATTTTTTGCAGGCTCAGCAGGTAGTTGCGGTACGCCTGGTTAATCTCGATCTTTATCTGGTCCGATAGCATTCCCTGTGTTGCCTGCACCTGGTGCAGCCTGGCTTTTGCCTGGTCTATTTTCGCAGCGGTTTTCCAGAGTGAACCAAGATTGTATTGCAGGCCAATGCCTATGTTCAGTGCATTCGTGATTGTCAGCAGATTCGGCACATCGGCAGCAAGGTAGCCTCCGGTAAGTGCAAGTCCGGGATAATATTCTCCCTTAATTGATTTGATCTGTGAGCTTGTAGCTTTCTCTCTATATGTCAGAGCCGAAATATCTTTACGGTGTAATAGCCCTGTCTCCTCCCATTGTGCAATCGTACCTGCATTTGCCAGATGCTCAAAACCGGCAGTATCCGGAATAAGTTCCGTCCCTTCAGCTAAGCCTAGCATAAAGTCCATGGTAGTATAGGTAAGTGTAAAATCATTTTCAGCATCAAGCAGAGACAGTTCTATGTTGGATTGCTGCAACTGGGCTTTTAACAGATCGTTCCGGGCCAATAAACCGTTTTTCTCCAGGTTAGTAAAATCAGCTACTCTTTGTTTTTGTTGTTTCAGATTTTCCTGCACCAGGTCTACTGATTTTTTTGCCTTATATAGATTGCTGTATGCTTTTATTGCATTAAGTATTACTTCCTCCTTATCATGTTCAACATCCAGTTTTGCAGCCATCTCCAGGTATTTAGCTGCTTCTGCACCATATTTAATGCGAAATCCTGAAAACAGGGGAAGTGATGCACTTACCTGTCCGTAAGCCGCCTGGTCTACTTTGACAGGTTTGGTTGCCGCCTTCTTTGTTGTATCAGAACTGCTGCCGGCTAAATTAACCTTCAGGTTTACATTCGGGCTGTTGAGCCGCATGTAAGTCCCGGAAACTTTAACATCAGGCAGGTGGTTATTCCACACCTCATGGTAGTTGGCAATAGCTTCATCTACTTTGGCATTTCCCAGTTTTAACTGGCCGCTGGCCTTTATGCTTAGCTGAATAGCATCATCCAGCGATAGATTCTTACTTGTCTGTGCATACAAACTTTGGGTCATCACGGGGATAAACAAGGCGAAAGCCGCTACTATAATTTTATGCTTCATGGGTCAACATTGCTTTAAAAAGGTTCTTCAAATGAGCGCTGAGTTTCTTTCTCATGTATTTCTCAAACTCAGCTTCCGTTATATCTTCCATGTGGTTGGCCTCGCGGTGGAAACGCTGGGAAGTAATGACCTGGCTTACTGTACCTACCAGTGTAGCCATCATTAATACCATGTCAATATTCTTCCTGAATTCCCCGTCTTTCTGTCCGTCGTGTACCAGTTTCTTTATGGTTGCAAGGTTCTTTTTTTTGAGATCATGTATCAGGCTGGTAATAAGGGTACCTTTTTCTTTCAACTGTTCCCGCATTATGATCTTGTGAAACTCCTGCTGTGACAGGAATTTTTCAATAAAGTCATCTATGAGTATATATATTTTCTCCATATGCGTATAGTGCTCACTTTGCAACAGGTTTTCCACCCTGATTCTTATACTATTTGATCGCTGTTCAAATACAGCCTCCATCAGTTTTTCCTTTGAGCCGAAGTAATAGGATATCATGGCCACATTAACGTCAGCCTCATGGGCAATATCCCTCACCGATGTGCCATCAAAACCATTTACAGAAAAGAGTTTTTCAGCGGTGTTGATAATCGCTATTTGTTTTTCATTATAATCCATTGGGTATAAAATCTGGCGCAAAACTAAACGTTTGTTTAATATTAAACAAACGTTTGATTAATGTTTTAACAATTAATTTATTATAGGCCTATAGGGGATAATTAACTATTACACGGAGTCATTGATTATGAAGTAGGTAAACAGTAATAATTCTATTAATTGTTTCTTTAAAAAAGGAATAATTTTCAAGGAACAGGCGCTGATAATTTTGTATCTGTGATAAATGTTGAGTCAGTAAGCGTATTCAGGAAATCAATCAACTGTCTTTTATCGTCAGTGCTTAAATGCAGCCAGCTTACCTTAGCAGGCAGGGCCATTATAGGATCGAGGTTATTTACTTTATGCATGCCGTGGTCATAAAAATCTATTACCTGATCAAGCGTAGTAAATCGTCCGTCGTGCATATAATGGTCGCGGAGGGCTACATTTCGAAGGTTGGCTGAACGGAATTTTCCAAGGTCAGAAAGATTGCCGGTTATATTATTATCAATATTAAAGTGGGCACTTTATGCATGGAAATATCTTTACACGACAATTTATATCATAATAATAATGTGACAGGTGATAAAACTCAGCAGTCATACTGACCATTATCACTGTATTTAATATTTTTGATAAATGAATGGTCCGATTTTTACACGTCAGTGTAATTTTCATGGTCCAGCATTTCATCCATTGAGCTAATGTCATGGGTATGTTCTATATCCAAACCCTCGTGCAGATTATTTATTTTATCCCACACCTCATTACCGAAATTTACAAATTGAGGGTGACCTACTATTGAATTACCAAGAGTAAAGACATTTACATAACCATGCGTTTTCTTAATGTCGTGAGACAGATGGCCAATTTTTTGGTTCAATTCATTAATCACCATTTCTTCATTTGATACAGAGAATGGTATACTTAAGACATTTGGGTTAAATGAATCCATGGGAATAAAACGGATTTCCAATTGGCTCTTTATTGTTTTATGTGGTGCTGTCATCGTTTTCATATAATCATCGTTTAGTCAACAAAATTGCTCATGAAGCTTTGACTTTGGAATGATGATAGTCAGTGCTGGTGTTGATATTAGGCAGTGAGGAAATATCCTGATTCAGGCTCTCAGACAATTTGATATAATGTTATTAGCTTAAGCGATTTGTCCGATGTTTCGTAGTGCGATACCTACAGCATCGAACTCATAATGAATACATTTTGCTATAAACGTTTGACCCTTTCGGGGTCATATTTCCTTAAAGACATTGCGGTTTCACCGGCAGCTATTCGCATTAAAGTCCTTCATACTTCCTTAAGGTATAGTTTTATAGGGTTGCATTAATAAAAATAACTATCTGTATGCGTTCCCTAAAAAATACTCTGTTCCTATCCTAACATTATTGTATTATTTTACGCCTTAATTATATACCAGTTTATCTGTTACACCTTAAAGGACCAATATGAAATCACTCACATCTATCCTTGTTGCTCTTTTTGTATCATTTGCCTCTTTTGCACAGGTCGGAGCCATATCCGGTCCGACAAATATTTGTGTTGGGACACCCGCTACTTTCTCTGACGCTACTTCGGGGGGAGCATGGACCACCAGTAATGCAGGCATTGCATCAATAGGTTCATCTACAGGTATTGCAATGGGAGTGACTTCAGGCGTCGTTACGCTTACCTATTCGGTAGGCGTAAGTTTTGCCACTTATCCTATTACTGTTAATCCGATGCCGGCGGCAATATCGGGACCAAGTGTAATGTGCTCTGGAACAACAGGAAGTTTCTCGGATATAACTACCGGTGGCACCTGGAGTGTTGTGAATACGGACGTAAGTGTAGGTGCAGGAACTGGTATTGGCATAGGGATAAGCGTGGGTGTGGACACTATACGTTATACGTTAAGCACGGGATGCGCTACTTCAACAACTGTGACGGTTGTTGCATCGCCCACGGTATATTCCGTCACAGGGGGCGGGTCTTATTGTGCAGGTGGCACAGGTGTGGTAATTGGGCTCAGCGGCTCGCAAACGGGGGTGACCTATACATTATTTAACGGAGGGACAATTGCAGCCACAGCAACTGGTACGGGATCGTCAATATCTTTCGGGTTATTCACTGCGGCTGGTACTTATATTGTGGTGGCGAATTATGGGACGGCGTGTGCGACAACTATGAGCGGGACGATGACAGTAAGCATTAACCCGCTGCCGACAGTATTTACTGTAACCGGTGGTACGACTTGCACCGGAAGCCTGGTAGTAGGATTAAATGGGTCAGTGTCCGGATGTACTTACCAGCTATTCCGGGGGGCTACACTTGTTAGTGCAGTGTCCGGAACCGGATCGGCACTCAGTTTTGGTACACAAACAACTACAGGAACGTACACAGTGGTTGCAACCAATACCAGCACAGGGTGTGTGGTAAATATGAGCGGTAGTGCAACCATTGGTGCATCTTCAACAGTGTATTCGGTAACGGGCGGAGGTAGTTATTGCGCAGGTGGCACCGGGGTGGCGATAGGACTTAGCGGTTCGCAATCAGGCGCATCTTACCAATTATATATTGGTGCAACTACTGTTGGTGCTACGGTTACCGGCACCGGTTCGGCTATATCATTCGGGCTTATCACTGCGGCCGGTACTTATACGGTTACAGCTAACCCCGGAACCGGTTGCTCGGCTGCCATGAGCGGCAGTGCCACGGTAAGCATTAACCCATTGCCAACGGCATTTACCATTACCGGCGGAGGCTCTTACTGCTCCAGCGGTTCGGGCGTTGGTATCGGACTTTCAGGATCACAGATTGGGGTAAACTACCAATTGTATATTGGCGGTTCACTAATCGGAAGCACTGTTGCAGGTACGGGGTCTGCCATCTCGTTCGGACTGATGACCTCCGCTGGCACTTATACTGTTACGGCAGTAAATACTACAACCCTCTGTGCCAATGTTATGTCGGGAAGTGTTACCGTAACTGTAGTTTCGACGCCCGCTGTGTATGCAGTTACAGGTGGAGGATCGTATTGTTCGGGTGGAACAGGAGTTGCCATAGGACTTAGTAATTCACAGATTGGTGTGTCTTACCAGTTATATAATGGGGCAACCTTAGTTGGCACTGCCGTTTCGGGCACAGGTTCTGCTATAACATTCGGGTCAATAACCGGGGCCGCAACCTATACGGTTACAGCTAATCCCGGAACAAGCTGTGCGGCAGCTATGAGCGGCAGCGCAACAGTTACTATTACAATATCACCAACCATATTTGCCATTACCGGTGGCGGAGCTTATTGCGCAGGCGGCACGGGCGTACTGATCGGACTATCAGGTTCCCAGTCAGGGGTGACTTATCAATTGTACAATGGAGTAACAGCGGTTGGTGCGCCTGTAGCAGGTACAGGTATTGTTATATCTTTTGGTCCCACAACCGGGGCAGGCATTTATACGGTTACAGCCAATGCGGGAACAGCCTGTTCGGCTAACATGAGCGGCAGTGCAACGATAACTGCTAACCCTCTGCCAACTGCGTTCACTGTTACAGGCGGTATCTCCTGCTCGGGTAGTATTGTTGTTGGATTGAGTGGATCTCAGTCCGGGGTTAATTATAGCTTATACCACGGGGCTATATTGGTTAGTACTTTACCCGGAACTGGTTCGGCTATCAGTTATGGATTACAAACAGTGGCCGGCAGTTATACAGTCACTGCAATAAATGCGACAACCGGCTGCACATCCAATATGACAGGCGGTGCATTAGTTGGCACAGGTTCTGCGCCTGCTATTATAGCTGTAACAGGCGGAGGCAGCATGTGCGCAGGAGGTACGGGTGTTCCTGTAGGGTTGGCAGCATCTGCTACCGGAATCAGCTACCAGCTGTATTTGTCATCAACTGCTGTTGGGTTGCAGGTAATGGGTATCGGATCATCGCTTAGCTTTGGCCCGCAAACAGTTGCAGGTACTTATACTGTCATCGCAACAAATCCCTCTTCAGGCTGCAGCAGTACCATGTCAGGGAGTGCAATAGTATCGGTCTATCCATCACCCAGTGTATATACCGTTACCGGTGGTGGCAGTTTCTGTGCAGGTGGCCCAGGTGTCGCTGTGGGGCTTAGTGGTTCAGCGGTTGGTGTGAGCTATAAGTTATACTGCAGCACAGCATTAGTGGCAACCATGTCGGGAACAGGATCTGCAATAAGTTTTGGTTTGCAGACTGTTACCGGTACTTATACTGTGGTGGCTATGAATACTACAACTTTCTGCACAGCTAATATGAGCGGTAGCGCAATTATTGCTGCAAACCCTGCGCCTGCTGCGTATACAGTGATTGGTGGCGGGGGGTATTGCAGCGGAGGCCCGGGAGTCCATATCAATCTGAGTGGTTCCTCAACAGGTGTTAGTTACCAGTTATTAAGAGGCGGAGTTGCAGTTGGTGCGCCAGTGGCAGGCACTGGTTCTATTATAGATTTCGGTTTGCAGACAACCGCCGGAACCTATACAGTAGTAGCTACCATTATTACAACAATGTGCACGGCTAATATGACCAGCAGTGTTACTGTTGCTGTCAATCCTTTGCCTACAGCTTTCACGGTGACCGGCGGAGGCAGCTATTGCTCTGGTGGAAGTGGCGCTACCATAGGGCTTTCCGGTTCTCAGGCCGGGGTGAATTATCAGTTACGCCTTGCAGGCATTCCTGTTGGTGGTACTGTATCGGGTACAGGTGCGGCAATCAGTTTTGGGGTGCAGACGGCAACGGGTACCTATACTGTTGTTGCAACTAATATATCCACAACATGTGCAAGTAACATGACTGGCAGTGTAACCATATCGGTAAGCCCATTGCCAACAGCCTATACTGTAAGTGGAGGCGGTACCTATTGTTCAGGTTCAGTTAATCATATACTACTCAGTGGATCTGATGCTGGTGTCAGTTATCGTTTATATGTTGGGTCAACTGCTGTTGGGACTTCGATTCCGGGAACAGGCGCAGGGCTTGATTTTGGGGTGTACACTGGTATAGGCACTTATACAGTGGTGGCCACAAATTCAACTACCGGATGCATACGCACTATGACGGGCAGCGTAACTATTACAACAGGAACCCTGCCGGCAGTCTTTACAGTTACCGGAGGCGGGAGCTATTGCGCCGGCAGCACCGGCGTGCTTGTTGGACTTAGCGGCACTACCGGCCTTGCCAGTTACCAGTTATATCTCAGTGGTGTGCCAGCAGGCAGTCCTGTGGCAGGCACAGGGGCACCAATCAGTTTTGGTCTTCAAACATCAGCAGGCACCTATACAGTGGTTGCTACCAGTACTTCGTCAGGCTGCTCAAGGACTATGAGTGGCAGCGCTGTTATATCTGTCAATCCGGTTCCCGGTATTTATACCGTTACGGGTGGTGGTGGTTATTGCTCAGGAGGTACAGGCGCAACGATCGGCCTCAGCGGATCGGCTAGTGGTATCAGCTACCGGTTATACTATGGCACTGCCTATATTACTGCTGTGCCCGGAACAGGTGGCGCAATCAGCTTTGCCCCGCAGACCGCAGCAGGTACTTATACTATAGTTGCCTACAATACCGGCACTACCTGTACCAGCAATATGACCGGCAGTGCAACAGTATCCATCAACCCGATACCCACGATTTCCGGCAGCATATATACCCTGATGCCGGGTCATACCATAACCCTGGCTGGGTCTCCGGGTGGCGGGTCATGGGCAAGCAGTAATTTAGCAGCCGCGACTATCGGCTCAACTTCAGGAGTTGTTACCGGTGTGGCCATAGGTTCTGCTTTGATCAGCTATACTTTATCAACCGGTTGTCGTGCTATTCATACGGTTGCGGTTACTGCTACCGGATTGCGTGAGACTCCAGGTGTTTCTCCTGGAATTGTCAGTAGTGCTTCCAGTGAGATCAGTGTACTGCCCAATCCGAATAAGGGCTCATTTATGGTAAAGGGAACACTGGGTACAACTGATGATGCCGAAGTAACGTATGTGGTGATGGATATGACAGGAAGGGTTTTTTATAATAGCACTACTATCGCTCATAATGGAACTATAGAGGAGACCATCAGGCTAAGTAATATAGCAAAGGGAACTTATTTGCTGCAAGTGCATACCGCATTGGCAAATAAGGTGTTTCATTTGGTGGTGGAGGAGTAGGGTGTTTGCAGTTTATAAACCCGCATGATGCAACTGTTCTGCACATTTACTTCGTAAAAAATAGCGGGGTATTTATAGTCGGAAGGGTGGCTGCGGAAGGTGGTGATGAAATAATCGGCGCTGTCTTCTACAAATTGAATTCTGTTGCGGTCGGCTTCTTTAAATAACCTTATGTTGGTTTTTACCGGACGTATGCGCCAGTCGAGTTTGATAGCCGGTGAAGTGTCGTGGGAGAGGATATATTCCATGCCTTGTTTAAAGGCAGATCCCCAGTAATCCTGTTCGAAATGTTGCCGGATATTATCCTTTTTTTGCGAAACCAATTGGTTGAAATATACCTGCTGGTATGGATGATTCCTGACCATGAAAATGCCTGTGAAAACTAATTGTACAATGCATAAAACAGGCAGGATTAGTTTGCTTTTGCCTGATGCGAATTTGTTGATGGCTCCCAGTGCAAGAAGTACAAAAGGCGGGTAAATAAAGTAAACATGGCGCCAATCGTCATAGACCACAGAATGCAATACTACAACTGATACAAGGGGCATGAAAAAACAAAGCAGGTATAACAAATTGCTTCTGCTGTTCAAGTCATTTAAATACTCCGAAGGACTTTTAATAAAACCGAAAATTACGAAGCCAATGCCTGCCAATCCGGCTACCAGCCAAAGCAGGGGAGTGGTGATGGAGAACCACTCCGGAAGATAATACCAGGGCAGGGATCTGGCATGTTCCAGCTTGCCATTGAACAACACAAGCCCATCCCATGGAAAGTGGGAAAGACTTCGGAAATTAGTGACAAAATTATGTAACGGAGACTCCCATAAAACGGGCCACATAGCAACCAGAGAAATGCATGCAGCGGCAAGAAAAATAAATGAGTTACGAATAATCCGAAAGACATTTCCTTTTGCCCGAAGAGCATTGAAAATATCAACAACAAAAAATAAACCTATCAGGAATATGAGCAGTACACCTAATATCCTTATACTCGTTGCATAACCACATGCAAGGCCCAGCAGAGCGTACCACCATGCTTTGTTTTTACCGAATGCAACATGGAAAAAAAATAAACAAATTATAAATACACTCAGAAATGGAATATCCTTAGTATTGAAAAATGAATGGGCATATAACCGAGGGTTAAATGCGATAAGTAGAAAACCCAAACAAGAGAGCAATTGATTTTTAAACAACCGCTGCATCAGGAGGTAACCAAAGAAAACACTTATAAGAAAAAAAAGGTGTGTCGCAAGATGCCGCATCAGGTAAATACCGCGGTTGTCAGTGAGGTTTAGTTTTTTTTCGAGGGCTGTTAATACCAGTTCAAAGCCTACACCATGATCCCTGTCTACGGAGGTTTTTAATGCCGGGTCGTGGTGAAAAATATAGTTATAACTCACCACGCCCATAGCACGCTGCTCCGGTTCATCCCAGGATATTCCGTAGTCTTTGTAGCAGAACAATCCAATAATAATGGATAAGCACAATAACAATATCCCTGGCCAATATAAAGTAAAAAAAAAGCGTTTATGAGGCATGATGGTAAAGATAAATAATGAAATGGATTGTACTAATATGAGCGTTCAGGTTTCTATTTAATTTCGACTTGCAAATTGTAAAGAAATATTGTTCCTTGCTCACGTTTTAGCTTGGTTGAATATATCAGAATACTAAAAAGTACACGATTAGAAATTTCTATATTTTGTGCAATTAACATTAAAATTTATCGCATTTTTTGGGATTATTAAAATCCTTTTTTCACAAGATTTCAAATGTTTACATTTAATATTATTTCCATAATATATTTTAACAGCAATGTGGTATTTTAATTATCGTTATAACTAGTAAACTTTTACCTATTTGTCAATAATTTTTATTATTTTCCCGCTTTATTTCAAAAGCCATGCATATGAGATTAGGACTTCTATTCTGTCAAGGACGAAATTTTGTTAAAAATGTAAACGGATTTGGTCTGAAACTGACTTGTCTAACTATTGCTATTTTACTGTTAAGCAAATCTTTGTTCGCTCAGGTCACTACTGTTTTTAGCTACACAGGGGGAACGCAGAATTATACAGTGCCTGCTGGTGTTTCCAGTATTATTGTAGACGTTGTTGGGGGCACTGGCGGAGCAAACAGTGTGTGGGCAAATTTTGGTGGATCCACGTCCAGCAGGGGCGGAAACGGAGGCAGGGTACAATGTGTGCTCGCAGTAACTGCCGGAAGCGTACTCCAGGTTGTAGTTGGAGGGGCAGGTGGAAATGGTACAACTTCAAGTGGCACTTCAGGTGGGTATAATGGTGGCGGTTCTGCTCCTTCAAGCGGCGGCAGTTATGGCGGCGGCGGTGGCGGCGGCGCTTCTGATATTCGCTTATCACCATATGCTACCGCAAACAGGGTCGTTGTAGCTGGTGGTGGCGGCGGTGCAGGCTCCTCTACGGCACAAACAAATGAAAGAGGAGGAGATGGAGGCGGCCTTACCGGACAAAATGGATTTCAGAATGGGACAAATAGCGGATCTGTGCCCGGCCAGGGCGGTACTTCTTCAGCTGGCGGGGCAGGCGGCGTTGGGAATCCCGGTGGCGCTGGTGGATTAGGTTTTGGAGGTAACGGTGTTTCAGGCTCAAATGCCTCAGGCGGTGGCGGAAGTGGCTATTATGGTGGCGGTGGCGCCGGGGTTGGATCTGGTTGGTCTGGCGGTGGCGGTGGTTCATCTTACACCGACCCTGTTCTTGCAAGTTACTTGATACATACACAGGGGATGAATGTAAACGGTAACGGAGTAGTCATTATCACGACGGTACCAACCGGCTACACGCCTAAAATTTTCGGTTATACTGGTAGTTCTCAAACATATACAGTGCCTTCAAACGTTTCACAGATAGTTGTAGACGCTCAGGGTGGAATGGGAGGATGTAATGAAACCTGGCCTACTACAGGAACGTGGCCCAGTGCCGGTGGCTCTATGGGGCGTGTTGTGTGTACCCTTGCTGTAACGAGTGGTCAGTCGTTCCAGGTGAACATAGGCGGGGCAGGAGGCAATGCAAATATCCCCACAAGTTCTCCCGTATTTGGTACAGGCGGCTGGAACGGCGGCGGGAAAGGGGGAGTGAACTCCACCTTTTCAGGCGGCGGCGGCGGTGGCGCTACTGACATGCGTGTATCTCCATTCGGCTTCTCGAATCGCCTGATAGTTGCCGGTGGTGGCGGTGGCGCGGGAATGGAGAATCCCTCGAATGAATACGGCGGTCCGGGCGGTGGAACCACCGGTGGTGCAGGTTTTTCCGGAGGTGCTCAAAATTCTAATGCCGGCCAGGGAGGTACACCTTCCGCCGGTGGTGTCGGTGGAGGAGCTTCAGGCGTTGCCGGAAGCTTAGGCACAGGTGCCAATGCAATAAACACTGGCTGGGCCGGCGGCGGCGCAGGAGGATTGTATGGCGGCGGTAGCGGTAATAATACCTTTGGGGCGAGTTCGGGCGGTGGCGGAGGCTCTTCATACACTGATCCGGTACTGGCTAGTGGCGTAACGCACACACAGGGTTTTGCTGCTATAGGAAATGGTACCATGATTATTATGGAGGCTCCAAGTTCTGTGGCTTTTACCGGAGGCAGCTCTCAGAATTACACTGTTTGTAAAAATGCAAGCGCCCAGGATATTACTTCTTTACTCACAGCTAACGATCCGGTTTCAGGGCATACCTTAACCTGGTCTATATCTTCAGGCCCAGCAAATGGGTCTTTGGGTGGTTTTAATGCTACTGCTACATCAACCGGAGGCAATGTCACGCCCAGCGGTTTAACCTATACACCTACGTCCGGTTACAATGGCACTGATGCTTTTACAATTCAGATTTCAAATGGAGTAGGCGGTACAACTACCACTACTATCAATGTCACCGTTAACCCAATGCCTATTACCGGCACGCAAACTGTCTGTGTAGGTTCTACAACAACATTGAGTGATGCTTCGACTGGCGGCACGTGGAGCAGTGCAAGTACAGGCTATGCTACTGTCGGTTCTTCATCAGGTGTTGTTACCGGCGTTAATGCCGGAACAGTTAATATCACTTATACACATACATGCGGAGGTACAACTATTGCAGTTGTTACCGTAAATCCGGTGCCTGCACCTATTACCGGCGTTGCCAGTGTATGTGTCGGCGCTACAACCAACCTTGTGGAATCTATCGGTGGCGGTACGTGGACAAGTGGTAGCCCCGGCATTGCTACAATCGGCTCCGCAACGGGCGCGGTCACTGGTGTGTCTCCCGGTACTGCACTGATGACTTATGCTTTTCCAACAGGCTGTTTTGTTACCCAGACAGTCACAGTTAATGCCTTGCCTGCCAGTGCAGCCTATTCGGTCACAACTAACCCAGTATGCCAAAATACACTTTCAACTTTCTTTTCGGGTGTAGCAGCGACCAGCTATTCATGGAACTTCGGCGATGGTGGTACAGCCACCGGCAATAGTGTTTCGCATACTTACACAGTTTCAGGAACCTATACGTCTGCACTAACTGTGACAAACGCTGCCGGGTGTACTTTAAGCTCAGGCATACTCGTAACTGTTAACCCATTACCATCGGCAATCGCTGGTACGCCCACTGTATGTGTTGGATTTACCACAACGTTAAGCAATGCTTTGCCGGGCGGAACCTGGAGCAGTGCAAGCCCTGCCGTTGGATCAATTGGTTCTGCCACAGGCATTGTTGCCGGATTGACACCAGGAACCACAGTGATCACCTATACGTTGCCTACAGGTTGTTTTATCACTACTACTGTGACGGTAAATCCGAACCCTGGTGCGATAGGTGGAACTTTTACTGTGTGCCAGGGATTGTCAACAGCACCACTGACCGACGGTACCTCCGGAGGAAACTGGACGAGCGATAATGTAACAATCGCTACGATTGGTTCCAGCTCTGCGATTGTAAGTGGTGTGTCTGCGGGAACGGATATTATTACCTATACTTTGCCCACCGGTTGCTTTGCAGCTCAATTAATTACAGTGAATCCTCTTCCTGCAAGTATTGCCGGAAGTGCGGCTGTATGCGTAGGGCTTACTACTACACTCACCGATGCCACCAGCGGCGGCACATGGAGTAGTGGTACTCCTGCTAACGGATCAATTGATGCCGCTACCGGTATCTTAACCGGCATTGCTCCGGGAAACACTTTGATCACCTATACATTACCATCAGGTTGTATCAATACTGTAACTGCTTCGGTTAATAATAATCCGACTGCAATTACGGGTACTTTAATCGTGTGTACAGGTCTGACCACCACATTGAACTCAACCCCCGCGGGCGGTACATGGAGCAGCAGCGATATCACCAAAGGAACTGTTGGTGCAGCATCCGGCATTGTTTCAGGGATAGCTGCGGGCACAACGATTATTACGTATCAGTTAGGTACCGGCTGTATTGCTACCGCTGTTGTAACTGTTAATCAAACACCAACAGCAATAGGTGGTACCGCAGTTGTTTGTGTAGGATCTAATACTACGTTAAGTGACGCGGTTACCGGCGGAACATGGAGCAGCAGTGCGCCTGCCCAGGGAACAGTATTTGCAACAACAGGCGTTGTCACTGGTATCGCTTCGGGAACCACAAATATTATTTACACTATGCCGACCGGGTGCTCGAATTTTGTAGTTGTTACGGTTAACCCGTTACCGGCTGCAATTGCAGGTACCTTTAACGTGTGCGAAGGTTTAACAACAACATTAACAGATGCCACCACTCCAGGCACATGGACAAGCAGCAACCCTTCGTCAGGGTCCGTAGGGTCTGTGTCCGGGGCTGTTACAGGTATTTCTGCCAATACACTTACAATTACCTATACATTGAATGCCACAGGTTGCGCTATCTCAGCGCCATTTACAGTTAACCCAACACCGGCGGCGATTGCAGGTACATCTACTGTATGTACAGGAATTAATAGTACCCTGACAGATGCTACTACAGGTGGTACATGGAGCAGCAGTGTTCCGGCTAACGGAACAGTAGGTTCTACCACAGGTGTGGTAACTGGTATTGCCGCAGGCAACACCAATATTATATATACACTACCTGCTGGCTGTACTGCAACAAAAGCAATAACTGTTAACCAGACGCCGGTTCCTGTTTCAGGAGCAAACACAGTTTGTGTTGGACTGACTACTACTTTAACAGATGGCACTGGTGGTGGAACCTGGTCAAGTAATAATCCAGGTCAGGGATCGGTAGGTTCGGCTTCTGGTGTTGTTGGCGGAATTTCTGCCGGCACGCCTACCATATCTTATACCATGCCTACGGGTTGTTTTGCACTTCAACCGTTCACTGTTAATCCAACCCCTGCCGCAATTTCAGGTACATTGGTAGTTTGCCAGAACGGCACAACTGCGTTGAGTGATGCAACCGGCGGCGGAATCTGGTCGACCAGCAACCCTGCCATCGGAACTGTAGGTACTTCCTCAGGCATCGTTACCGGCATTGGCGCAGGTAATGCTAACGTAATATATACACTGGCCGCCGGTTGTACAGCTACTGCTGTTTTAACCGTTAACCCGGCTCCGAACACAACAAACTTTACTTCACCAACATCTACTTCACCTTGCCAGGGAACTGGCGCAGTTGTTACAGTAAATTCCACAACACTTGGCGTTGGAACATTTACCGTTACCTACAACCTGAGTGGTGCAAACTCAGCAACTGCCAATACCGCTACACTAATAATGACGGGTAGCACAGGTACTTTTACAGTACCTGCAGGCGCTTTGCCAAATACAGGTTCTACTACAGTTACAATAACATTGCTGACTAATTCATTTGGTTGCAACACTACTGTTTCAAGCAGCAACTCCGTAGCATTTACTGTAAATATTCTTCCAACTGCATATAATGTTTTGGGAACCGGAAGTTATTGTTCAGGAGGAACTGGAATACATATTTTCCTTTCAAGTTCAGTTGGTGGTGTTAACTACCAGTTATTCCTCGGAGGTTCTCCGGTAGGGGCTCCTGTTGCCGGTACTTTTAGTTCACTAGACATGGGTGCGCAGACAGCAGCAGGTGTTTACACAGTAGTTGGAACAAATACTACTACACTTTGCAATAATAATATGACCGGCAGTGCAACGATTTCCATCAATCCGTTACCTACTGCATTTAATGTAACGGGCGGCGGCAGTTATTGTGCAGGCGGAACTGGTGTTGCAGTTGGATTATCCAGTTCTACTGCCGGTGTAAGTTACCAGCTTTTCGTTGGTGGTTCACCTTCAGGCAGTGCAGTATCAGGTACAGGTGGTGTTATCAGTTTTGGTCTGCGTACTGCAGCCGGAACCTATATTGTTGTAGCTACAAACACAACTACAGGCTGTGTTAACACCATGACAGGCAGTGTGACAATTATTATTAACCCGTTACCAAATGCGATAACCGGTTCGCTTGGTGTTTGTATCGGTCAGACAACGACTCTGGCATCATCAACTGCCGGTGGCACATGGACCAGTGTAAACACCGCGGTTGGAACCGTTGGTTCAACAACGGGTGTTGTCGCAGGTATTACAGCAGGTACAACACTTATTAATTATACATTAACTGCAACAGGCTGCTCAACTTCTGCAACCGTGACCGTTAATCCTCTTCCGTCAGCAATTGCAGGAGGCGGGGTAGTGTGTACAGGTTCTACGATCACACTTATTGATCCGACAGGTAGCGGCACATGGAGCAGCAGTAATCCTGGCGTAGGGACAGTGGGAGCTACTACCGGCATAGTTGGTGGCATTGCTGCAGGTAATGTGACAATCACATATGCTTTAGCTACAGGTTGTATTGCTACAACAGGAGTCACAGTGAATAATACTCCTCCGGCAATTACCGGAACTGCAATAGTTTGTGTTGGTTCAACAACTACACTTTTCAACGCCACCAGCGGTGGGGCATGGACCAGTAATAATTCAGCCCAGGGCACAGTAGGCGCCGGAACAGGAGTGGTTGGTGGTATTGCCGCCGGAAACCCTGTAATCAGTTATACTATAGCAGGTTGTTCTGCCACTATTATAGTTACAGTTAATCCGCTGCCTGCAGCAATAGCAGGTACATTTAATGCCTGCGAAGGATCAACAACAACATTAACTGACGCCACGACAGGTGGTACCTGGAGCAGCAGCAACCCGGCAAACGGTTCAGTCTCAGTTACAGGTGTTGTTGCCGGTATTACTGCAGGTAACCCGCTTATCAGTTATACTTTAGGTACAGGTTGTTTTGTTACAACCTCATTCACTGTTAATCCAACACCCGCAGCAATTGTTGGTGTATCCACTGTTTGTATTGGTTTAACAACCACACTGAGTGACGTTACTGCAGGTGGTACCTGGAGCAGCAGTAACACAGCAGTTGGAACGGTAGGGGCAGGAACAGGAATTGTTGGAGGAATTAGTTCCGGAACACCTGTAATAACTTATACATTGGCAGCAGGAAACTGTAACCGGACTTTCCCAATGACAGTTAATCCAAACCCTGCGGCTATTACCGGTTCTAACCAGGTATGCTTAGGGTTGACCACTGTATTATCAGATGCAAGTACAGGCGGCACATGGAGCAGCAGCAGTCCTGCAAACGGGTCCATTTCAGCAACCGGTGTTGTTACCGGGGTCTCGGCCGGTAATACGACGATTACCTATACAATGCCGACAGGTTGCATCGTGATTTTCCCAATGACAGTAAATCCATTGCCCGCGTCTATTACAGGCACAACTACTGTATGTGTAGGCTTTACGACTACATTGGCTGATGCATCTGCAGGTGGTTCATGGAGTACCAGCAATCCTGCTATGGCTACCGTTGGTACCGGAACCGGAGTTGTTACCGGTACAGGGGCAGGTACACCTAATATTATTTATACTTTGCCTACCGGTTGTACCGCTACAACTCCGGTAACAGTTAATCCTACTCCTGCATCTATAGTAGGCAGCAATACTATATGTACAGGGTCAACAACAACATTGACAGATGCTACCGGTGGTGGTCTCTGGAGCTGCAGTAATCTTACTATTGCAACCATTGGTTCTTCTTCCGGTCTGGTAACACCGGTTGTGCCAGGAATTGTGGTCATGACTTATACTTTACCGGCAGGTTGTACGGCAACTTTACAAATGACCGTAAACCTTCAGCCAGCAGCAATAACAGGTGCATCCACCGTTTGTACAGGGTTCACCACCGCACTTAGCGATGCTACTGCTGGTGGCACCTGGGCAAGTAGTAACACTGCTGCCGGTACTATTTCAGCAGGCGGTATTGTAAATGCCATTGCACCCGGAACTACAACTATAACTTATACAATGCCGGGTGGATGTTTCTCTGCATTCCCAATGACAGTTAATCCGCAACCTGCGGCTGTTTCGGGACCAGGTGCAGTCTGTGTTCTTGCAAACATTACCATGACTGATGCAACTACAGGTGGTTTATGGAGCAGTAGTAATACTGCATTTGCCACTGTTGGTTCTGTTTCCGGTATTGTAACCGGTGTAGCCGCAGGCAACGTGAATATTATATATACATTACCCGCAGGTTGCACCTCAGCAATGGCAATTACAGTAAATCCATTGCCGGCATCTATAACAGGTTTACCGGTTGTATGTGTAAACTCAACAGTAACGATCTTCGACGCTACCACAGGTGGTACATGGAGCAGCAGTAATATCGGACTTGCAACCATTGGCTCATCAACGGGTGTTATAACAGGCGTAACTGCCGGTAATCCTGTTTTAAGCTACACTTTAACTGCAACAGGTTGTTTTGTTACAGTTATTGGCACAGTTAATCCGTTGCCAAATTCATACACTGTTACAGGTGGTGGCGCTTATTGTGCAGGTGGCACAGGTGTAACTGTGGGGCTTAGCAGTTCAGATATTGGATTTAGTTACCAGTTATTTAACGGTACAGCAGTTGGCAGCCCAGTATCCGGTACAGGTTCTGCACTTAGTTTTGGATTACAGACTACCGCAGGAACCTATACGGTAGTGGCAACTAATAATACTACAGGATGTATTGTAATCATGTCAGGAAGCGCATTGGTAACTATTAATGCATTACCTACTGCATTCTCACTTACAGGAGGCGGTCCTTATTGTGCCGGAAGTGCTGGTGTTGCCATTGGTTTAAACCCTTCTTCAAGCGGCAAACGTTACCAGCTGTTAATTGGTGGAGTTGTTTCTGGCAGTCCTGTTATTGGTACGGGTAGTGCAATTTCATTTGGTTTGAGGACAGGTGCCGGTGCATATACGGTGCTTGCCACAGATACATTGACTGGTTGTACTAATATGATGACAGGTATTGCTTCAATCTCGATTAATCCATTACCTACAGCATATACAATAACAGGTGGTGGCGGATACTGTGTTGGTGGCACAGGTGTTACAGTGGGGTTGAGCAGTTCCAATATTGGTATTAATTATACACTATTACTCGGAGCGTCTCCGGTTACAACTATTGCAGGTACGGGCGCTTCTATCAGCTTTGGATTGCAGACTGCACTAGGTGTATACACAATTCAGGCAACAAATACAACAACCGGTTGTCAGAGTATTATGACTGGCAGTGTTGTTATTTCCACTAACCCGGTTCCAAATATATTCACACTTTCATCTGCTGCCGGTACCTATTGTGCCGGAGGAACAGGTGTTCTGCTTAGTCTTAGCGGTTCTCAGCCTGGCACAACATATCAGTTGTATCTCGGCGGTGCACCGGTAGGCGCTCCTGTTGCTGGTACAGGGTTAGGTATCAACTTCGGCTTGCAAACCGCCGCTGGAACCTATACAGCAATAGCTACCAACAGCACAACTGGTTGCACCAGCAACATGACAGGCAGCCCTGTTGTTACAATTACTCCATTACCTACTGCATTCACAGTTTACGGCGGTGGCGGATTTTGCGCCTTAGGTACTGGTGTTACAATTTTCCTTAGTGGTTCGCAACCTGGTGTAAATTATAATGTTTACCTGGGTGGTTCGCTTGTTGCAACGATCCCCGGTACAGGTGGAATACTTTCAGCAGTAACAACAACAGGCGGCACATATACTGTAATCGCCGTTAGTACTGTTTCTCCATTCTGTCAGAATAATATGATTGGCAGCGCACTGGTAACAATCAATCCGTTACCAACCGCATATGCTGTAACAGGTGGTGGCGCTTATTGTGCCGGCCTTTCCGGTGTTCATGTAGGATTAGCTAATTCTGATTTGGGTATTAATTACCAATTATATGTTGGTGGTTCACCCTTTGGATTACCATTGGCAGGTACCGGTTCAGCGCTTGATTTCGGATTTATGACCGTAGCAGGTAACTATACGGTCACTGCAACTAATGCCACTACACTTTGTGCCAATGGTATGGCAGGTAGTGCAACTGTTACGATCAGTCCTTTGCCGGTATTATTTAATGTATCGGGCGGCGGAAGTTATTGTGCAGGTGGCACAGGTGTTACCATAACACTTAGTGGTTCTGCAGGTGGTATCAATTATCAATTATTTAATGGTACAACTACTGTAGGTCCTTTAGTTGCGGGTACAGGCTCTGCTCTTACATTCGGGCCTCTCACTGCACCGGCTACTTATACCATTATTGCTACTAACCCGGTTTCCGGATGTACAACATCTATGTCGGGATCGGCTACAATTTCAATCAGCCCGTTGCCTACAGTATTTAATGTAACAGGAGGTGGAAGTTATTGCGCAGGTGGTACAGGTGTTGTAATAGGGCTTAACGGTTCTGTTTTGGGTACCAGCTACCAGCTTTATAATGGCGTTACATCGTCAGGTGTACCGTTGATCGGAACCGGCGTTGCGCTTAACTTCGGTTTAAGAACTGCTGCTGGAACTTATATTGTAAAAGCAACTGATCCCATCACCGGTTGTATCAATACAATGACCGGAAGTGCAATTATTTCAATTAATCCGTTACCAACTGTATATACAGTAACCGGTGGCGGCGCTTATTGTGCCGGTGGTACAGGTGTTCCCGTTGGTCTCAATAATTCTAGTACCGGTATTAATTACCAACTGCTGTTAGGCGGGTCTCCTGTTGGAGCACCGGTTGCAGGTACAGGTGGGGCTCTTAGCTTCGGTCTTCAGACATCTGTAGGTACTTATACAGTCATGGCAACAAATGCCACTACAAGTTGTACATTGATCATGGGTGGCTCAGTTGCAGTTTCCATAAACCCATTGCCGGTTCCTTATACAGTTACAGGAGGTGGAAATTATTGTATTGGAGGCATTGGAGTTCCGGTTGGACTTACAGGATCTGTCCCCGGTATCAGTTATCAATTATTTAATGGTGGTTCTCCGGTTGGACTTCCTGTTCCCGGATCAGGTTCAGGATTACCCTTTGGACTCCAGACTGCCGCAGGAACATACACAGTCGTTGCAACTAATGATACAACCGGCTGCACCAGCGCTATGACCGGTAGCGTTACTGTAATTATTAACCCATTACCTGTTGCCTATACAGTAACAGGTGGGGGGGCATATTGTGCAGGAGGTACTGGTGTTCATATCGGTTTATATAATTCTGCACCCGGTGTAAGCTACCAGTTATATTACGGAACATCTATTATGGGGACTCCGGTTACTGGAACAGGTTCTGCTATTGATTTTGGTTTACAAACGGTTGCAGGAACTTACACTGTGACAGCTACTGATCTTACTACCGGATGTATCAACAGTATGACAGGTAGTGTTACTGTTATTATCAACCCATTACCTGCTGCCTTTACGGTTACAGGTGGTGGAGGCTATTGCACGGGTGGCACTGGTCTGAGTTTAGGATTGAGCGGTTCTGTTTCCGGAGATAATTACCAGTTGTACAAAGATGGTATTGTCGTTGGTAGTCCGGTTGCAGGAACTGGCTCGTTGCTTGATTTTGGTTACCATACCGCTGCCGGGGTTTATACTGTTACAGGTATTACATCCTTAACCGGTTGCGCTAATGGAATGACAGGAAGCGCTACGATTACCATTAACCCGCTCCCGACTGCCTACATGGTAACGGGCGGAGGTGCTTATTGTGCCGGTGGTTCAGGCCAGCATGTTGGCCTCAGTGGCTCGGATATTGGTATCAATTACCAGTTATGGAGAGGCACTTCAATGGTCGGCAGCCCGATGGCGGGTACAGGACTTCCTCTTGATTTTGGAATATTTACAGCTACCGGTATATATACAATTGCAGCTTCAGATGCAGTTACTGCATGTATGAATAATATGGGTGGCAGCGTTACTATAATAATTAATCCTTTACCTGTAGTATTTAATGTTACCGGTGGTGGTAGTTATTGTGCCGGAGGAACCGGATTCCATATCGGATTGAGTGGTTCTGCTTTTGGAACATACTATCAATTATTCAATGGTGGTACCGCGTTTGGTACACCTGTTGCAGGTACTGGTTCCTCACTTGATTTTGGTGTGATCTCTGTTGCCGGTAATTATACAGTTATTGCCATTGCTGGTGGGTCATTGTGCACAAGTAATATGAGCGGCAGCGCAACCATTACTATCAACCCAATGCCTGTTATGTATACGGTTACCGGTGGTGGTAACTATTGCCCTGGTGGGGTTGGCGCACACATTGGTTTAAACGGATCCGACCTGGGAATCAATTACAGGTTATATAATGGATTATCGCTTGTAACTACAATGGCAGGTAATGATTCTACACTCGATTTTGGATTGCAAACCGCAACCGGCACTTATACAATTGCAGGTGTTAATGCTACTTCAGGTTGCACAAGCAATATGATTTCAAGCGCGGTTATTTCCATTAATACGCTACCTGCTGTATTCTCAGTAACAGGCGGTGGCAGCTATTGCGCCGGTGGTACAGGCGTTCATATTACATTAGGCGGTTCTGCATCAGGTATCAATTACCAGCTTTACAGGTCAGGTATCGCAGTTGGCGCTCCGGTTGCGGGTACAGGTTTCACCCTCGATCTTGGTGTTCAGTCATTTGCAGGTACTTATACTGCTATGGCTACAAACGCAACTACCGGTTGCACAGTTAACATGACAGGTACGGCTATAGTAGCGATAAACCCATTACCAGTTGTTTATACCCTGGCAGGTGGTGGCAGTTATTGTGCCGGTGGCACAGTTCCTCATGTCACATTGAGCGGTTCTGATGCTGGTATCCACTACCAGTTATTCCGTAGTGGTGTGGCTTCAGGTGGTCCGGTGCCAGGTACAGGTTCATTGATTGATTTCGGTGCACTGCCAACTTCAGGTGTTTATACTGTTGTAGCTACTGATGCATTCACCGGTTGTACCAGCAACATGATTGGTGGTATTTCTATCAGTGTCAATCCGTTACCAATTGTTTATTCAGTAGTTGGTGGTGGCAGCTATTGCGCAGGTGGAACAGGGATGGTTGTTTCAATGACTGGGTCTGAGTCAGGTATCAGCTACCAGTTGTATGCAGATGGTATTCTAACCGGAACGCCACATATTGGTACCGGTTCGGCCATCAGCTTTGGTTCAGAGGTAACTGCTGGTGTGTATACTGTTATTGCTACGAACATTGCTACAGGTTGTACCAACAACATGACAGGGGCTGCTACAGTTGCTGTTAATGCACTTCCAGGTTTGTTCAATGTATTAGGTGGAGGCAGCTATTGTGTTGGTGGTTCAGGTATGCATGTAGGACTTAGCGGTTCTGCAGTGGGTATCAGTTATCGTTTGCTGCTTGGCGTCACACCTGTTGGCAGCGCTGTTCCGGGTACAGGGGCTGCAGTAGACTTTGGACCTCAAACCAGCGCAGGTACTTATAGGGTTTCTGCTACCAATATAGTTACAGGTTGCAACGATACCATGACCGGGTCTGTTACAATTGTAATTAATCCATTACCTGTTACTTATACAGTAACCGGCGGCGGCAATTACTGCTCAGGTACATCCGGTATCACAGTTGGGCTAAGTGCTTCTGATATGGGTATACTTTACCAATTGTATGAAGGGACAACTGCTATGGGCATTCCGGTTGCAGGTACTGGTTCAGCTATCAGCTTTGGCCTCCAGACCCTTGGCGGCACTTACACAGTAGTAGCTGTAAACAACGTTACAAGTTGCAGCAGCCCTATGGCCGGAAGTACATTGGTAACCATTATTCCTTCAGTTACTCCTTTGGTTACTATTAATACCGGAGCAGGGGATACGGTTTGTGATGGTATATCTGTTACATTCACCGCATTGGTTACCAATGGTGGTTCATCTCCAACTTATCAGTGGTATGTGAACTCAGGTTCGGTGGTTTCTGCTTCAGGTGCTTACACATATACTCCTGCAAATGGAGATGTTGTTAGTGTCATATTGACAAGCAATGCAACCTGTGCTGCACCCGCAACTGCAAATGATGCAGTAACAATGACGGTTAATGTGAACGTATTGCCCGTGGTTACAATCTCATCTGCATTAGGTGATTCATTGTGTGGCGCTACTCCGGTTACACTTACGCTTTCCTCTGTATATGGTGGTACCGCTCCGGCCTATAACTGGTATCTGAACAGTATGCATGTTGGATCGGGAACAACTTTAGGCTTTACACCCGTAAATAATGATGTAGTATTTGTAACTATGACAAGCAATTATAATTGTAAACTTGACACCAGCGTATTAAGTAATAACATTCATTTCTATGTAGACCATCCTGATACGCCTGTTGTAGAAATTGACTATTACCAGACTGCTACAGTAGACTCTTACCAGGTGTTGGTTACCAATGATTTAACCCATATTTATAATTATACCTACCAGTGGTATGTAAATGGAACTTTGCAAACAATGATCACAACAAGTTACCTGATACTTGCACCGGGTTCTATCCCTGCCGGTTCCGAGGTATCCTGTGTGGTTCTGAGGCACAATCCATGTGGTGCTTTCCCCGGATTTGGTTCGTATAACTTGTCAAATGTCAGTGTGAAACCTGTTACATTCACAGTTGGAGATGTTAAGCTTATCCCTAACCCGAACAATGGAATATTCAACCTGAAAGGAACCACAGGCGCTGTGGGTAATCAGGATGTGAACATTGAAGTTACGGATATGCTTGGGCAGGTTGTATTTAAGGAGTCAGTTATTGCCCGCAATGGCGAAATTGATGAACATATTCAACTGAATAACCTCGCAAATGGTATGTATATATTGAATATGCATGTTGGCGCAGGGAATAAGGTTTTCCATATGGTAATTGAACAATAATGATACTAAAGAATGAGAAGGATACTGAATAGTATCCTTCTCATTATAATAAACAGTACAAATATTCAGGTTATTTCTTTTCCCTGATACGATAAATTAAAGTAAACCTTTTTTGTTAATGGTGTCAATAAAAAGAAAAAAGTCTTACATTTGCTAAAAGCAACCTTAATGAATATTTTACCAGGTGGTAAAAATATTTTTTATAGACTATATTCCCTTTAATATTTACTCCTATACAATCCTATTAAACAAATACCTTCTGTATTTTTGTATTATTAATGAATTATATAGTATAAATAATTTAATTACAAACTACTGGATCCTAAAAAGCAATTTCTATGAAAAAATTACTACTTCTTTCTTTTGTTATTTTATTTTCTTTTGTTGCCTGTAATAAAAAGAAGGACGCAACCCATACCTATGTATGTCAAAGGTATGAGCTGATTTATGCACCAATTTTTATTCAGTATAACCAGCCAAGAACACTCGTAGCTGTTGATACGTTATACGACAGGTCTGACGGTTGGATTCAGCAATATATGGACACTCACAAGCAGCTTGATACCATTAAACATGGCACCCATAATGATACCATTATCCTTGACCAGCATTCATCTATTTGTGAAATTCAATAATTTGTTCTTTAAATATTGTTTGTTTGTAAAATAAAATACTATCCATTAAACATGAAAATACCGATACTCCTACTGCTTGCCTTTATCTCACTGGCTTCCTGTTATAAAAAATCAACGGCAGACCAGAAGAATTATTACTGTGTAAAGAATGACTCCTTAGTCTCCACTATTCCTGTATTGTCTAATCCACATTATAGAGTGATTGCGGGTAACTACGATAATGTAAATCAGGCTAATATTGACTTTATGGTTAAAAGTTTTCCCTATATGGATACTTTTTTCAACAGGCATGATACCTTGTCAGTTGAATACTGGACCATGACATGCGACCAGATTGAGTAAGGAAATTCCGGATCATTACCAGCCTAGCAGGCCTTTTAATTTAGCCATTCCGCTCTTACTTACCATTACTTTAGCGCCACAATGCAGCAATGCAATGTGGCTTTCTTTTTCGTAGGGCTCTATGCGCATTAACTGGGTGACAGGTACCAGGTAGGAACGGTGCACTCGTACAAACTGCTGGGGATCAAGTGTTTGTTCTACATGTGATAGTGTGCTTTTCTTCAGGTAGCTTCCTTCTTTTGTAACTATTTTGATATAATCGTCATTTGCTTCAATATAATGGATTTCCTGTGCCGGAATAATACGTATCAGTCCATTATCTTTTACCACTATCCTGTGCTGGTATCCTTCATAAATATTATGCTCCAGCAGCGCATTTACGGGTGCGGTATCTTTATGCGGGGCATGTGACAACCATTTTTGAACAGCCTTTTCAAACCTGTCTTTAACTATGGGCTTCAGCAAATAATCAACGGCATGGGCTTCAAATGCTTTCATTGCATATTCATCAAATGCTGTAGTGAAAATAACTGAAGGGGGTGAATCCATTAATTCAAGCATCTCGAAACCATTAAGCCTTGGCATTTGCACATCGAGGAATAGGAGGTCGGGTGCAAACTCCTGGATAGCTTTAAAGCCTTCAAATCCATCCCGGCATTCAGCAGCAATTTCGATTTGTTTGAACGGAGCCAGTAATGCCCGTATAAGTTGCCTTGCCAGCGGTTCATCATCAATCAGAACTACTTTGTACATGCTGTGGTATTTTTAGTATGGTCGAAAAACTATCTTCATCTTTTTTTGTTTCCAAAAGGTCTGTACGTGCATATATAAGGTAAAGCCTGCGTTGTATGCCCTGCAGCCCGAACCCGGTGCCCTTAGGGGGCTGTGTATTGGCATCGTAAGGATTGGTAATGGTTATGGTAAGCATCTGTCCGCTGGATTCAATTTTGATATCAATTGCCACGATTCCTGTCTTTCCGTACAATCCGAACTTTATTGCATTCTCCAGTATTGGTTGTAAAAGGAAGGGTGGGAGGGTTGCATCATCGTTGCACGATTTTTCAATTTGAACCTGTAGCCTGTCGCCAAAACGTACTGATTCTATGGCGAGGTATGACCTGATGTAGGCAAGTTCTTCACTCACCGGCAATGTATCTTCAGATTCCCTTTGAACGGAACTCCTTAAAAAGTCGGATAATTTTCCGATCATTTCCTGGGCTTTATCAGGGGAGATCATAATCAGTGCACTGATGGAGTTCAGGCTGTTGTACAGGAAATGAGGCTGCAGTTGCTGGCGCAGTTTAAACAATTCTGCTTCCTTAAGCAGGACCGAAGCATCTGTCTGTTGCTGGAACCGGCTGTTTATGGAATTGATTATCTTTCTTAAAGCGCTGTTGGTGGCTACCCAGTTACTAAGTATAAGTATAAAAAGAAACCGCACAGGGAATGTGCGCGACAGCCACACCTTATAATCTGCATTATCTTTTACTACCCATAATTTCAGTGTTTCCCATTCTGCCATAGTTGACAGGCCGGCTACAAGTAATGCAATGATCAGTGCATAAGGATAAATGGCAGCGGTAGTAGGGTAGACTCTGATCAATAATAAAATACTCCATACTGATAAACAAAGAACGACGCTGCTGCAGATACTTTCATTGATGGAAATGGTCCAGTTAAAGTAAAAAACGTTGTGTAAAAGGTAAAGGTGAATTGCCAATACAATTAGTATCAGTATCCAGACCTTCCAGTGAATATTTTTTTTTATGGATAACAAAGTGTTGTCAAAAGTAAAGAATCAGTATCCAAAAACAGTAGTTATCCCGGCGGGGAGTGTAAAAAACCTGATGATCAGGGTTGAAGATATGATCCTGTCAGTAACAGGATATTCCTTAGCAATTAACAGGAATGCTTAAAGGCAGGCTGTTCCCGGCACTAACTGCCCGTATTGGCCCACAAAGGCGCCGGAAGTATCTCTGCTTCTCTTACCATGGAAAAAAGCAATCCGCCATTTTTCAGCTCTATAGGCTGCAGGTCTTTTACCGCAACCATACGCCAGCACATAGTGCGTCCGTGCCTGTCTATAAAGGTTGACTCTTCCCGCTTCCCGGCTTCTCTTGCTTCGGAAAGTGCATGTACAATATTATCTGCGTAAACCAACCGTACTTGTTCCTCGTATTGATCTGTGGGCAATCCTTCACATTGCATACGGTAAATGATCTGTGCTGTAAATGCGCTCATACTGTCAGTTTTTTTTGAACGTGATGCACCACGTTCATTGTGTTTTAATAAGATTTCAATTCAATGCTTCCAAACGAACAATTTCCTCTCAGTATCAATATTTTTCTTGGTTCATTACCAGGCCCGGTTTGGATGGTACGTTCATCTTCCACATTCCCGAAAGACGGGCTGATTTCATTCTGTACTTCCCAGTGCGAAGGCACAATGATCTCTAAACCCCCAAAAGAAACCCTGCATTCCAATATGATAGATGGCTCGGTAAAATCAGCCTGTGCAAGATTAATTTCACAACCTGCGAAGGTTACGGCTACTGAACCGCCTTTAAAGTCTTTTGAGGTTACCACTTCCTTTTTGCCACCGAAAGTGATATCAATATTCAGATCGCTTTCCGCATTTATGGTAGTACTTATGTTATTGTCGCGTTGTCTGAATGTATGCCTCCTGGGACGAAACGCTATAGCTACTCCAATAATAATGACGATAGCAGGCCATGCAAAATCTCTTGAAGGACGCCCCATAATCATAAACTGTGGGGTGAAGTTGGCGATACCTATAATGATCATAATCCACCAGGCATTGCTGCGGAATCCGCTTTTAATGCCTATCAGTATCCCGATTACGATCACTATGGCAGGCCATGAAAATTCGAGGTCTATGCAGGGAAGAATATGCATAGTGGTAAGCATCAGTACAGCGCCGATGATGGCTATTGCAATACCAAAAAAAACACGGTTCCTATGCCGCTGCTCCTGGTATTGTTTGTAATCTCCCCTGTAAAAATTACGGTCTCGCATAACTTTGGATTGTTACCCAAAAGTAGAGGGTCATAATCCGGTTTGAAAGAGGTATTAGGTAAGAAAATATGGAATGTCGGTAAACAGGGGGGAATTGTCGGTGAGTGTATATAGTACACATTATCCCGATTCAGGACAGGAATTTTCTCTTACCTTTGCGAACCAATAATTTACATCAATGAAAAATATTTGCGTTTACAGGGCCTTGCCCTTGTCTGGACTTATCTTATTGCTTTTTATTTACAATTCAACTTTTGGGCAAACAGTTCCGGAGCCTAAAAAACATAAAAATCCAAGGTCCTGGTATTTTAGCTGGGGTTATAATGGCGAATGGTATACAAGGTCTACAGTTCATGTTAAAATGAACGGTGAAGGTGATAATTACGACCTGGTTCATGTGCAGGCACACGATCACAAAGGATGGGACGACGGGTTATTTCAGAAACAATTGACCATACCTCAATATAACTACCGGTTAGGTTGCTATTTCAATGAAAAACAGGACCTTGCGATAGAGCTGAATTTCGACCATACCAAGTATATAATCACTGATGGCGAGAAAATACACCTTAAGGGCTCCCATAGCAATGTCAAGTCTGATACAACAATTATTTTCTCTGAGGGGAATGGCTTTTATTACTACCTGAATAATGGCGCTAATTTCTTCCTGATCAATATTGTTAAACGTCATGGGCTTTATCGTACAAAAGATAATAACCTTCGGATTGACTTTACAGGTAAAGTGGGTGTTGGACCCGTTATTCCACATGTTGAAAATAGCTTTTTCGGACACAAAAATGACCCTCACTTTCAATTTGGTGGTTGGAATACAGGCATAGAAACGGCATTCAGGTTTACTATTATGAAGTATGCCTATATTGAGATGTCACAGAAAGTTGATTATGCCCGCTATAGTAACCTCAAAATTTACGATGGCACTGCTAAACAGAACTTCGGCACATACGAACTAATACTTAGCGGCGGTATTTTTCTTCCCTCCAAAAAGCACAATCCTATGTTTGCAAAAACAAACAGTATAAAGTAATAGCAGTAATAGAGTAAGCGGTTTCATTTTGTCTTAGTGTTCTGCTCCATTTTTTTACTTTACAGCATCATTTTTTCAATTAATTTTATTCAGTTCTGAGATGATTCTGCATTGAATATCCCTAATGATTCTTTATATTTGTGTAAACATTTCTATTTATGAAGCATATTTATTTCTTGCTGGCATTTTTACTTGTAGCCCAATTTACCTATGCCCAGGCCACCGAAGATGTTGCTGTTGAATTAAACGCGATTCCTTCAGTCTCCCCGCCACAGATAACACTGAAATGGAAAATGGTTACGCCGGTAGGTACTGATACGCCTTATTATGTGATATGGAAGAAAGCAAAAACTTCCACTTCCTGGGGGACATCAATTGTTACACTTACCATACATGACAGTATGTATGTGGATAATGCCGTAATCGTTGATTCGGCATATGAATATTTCGTAAGGGCTATCAGTTCCTCATTGATTTCAGATGGTTATATTTATGCCGGTATTAAATGCCCGGCTATTCATAACAGGGGGGCAATGATTATGCTGGTTGACAGTACATTTTCTGATTCCTGCTATACCGCTTTAAAAACATTAATGAACGATATAAGTGGCGATGGCTGGGAAATAATCCGTCACGATTTCCCACGTACTACAACAGCTGTTGCATTAAAGTCAGATATAGCCAACGATTATAGTACCCATGTTAATGTAAAATCATTGTTAATCATAGGCCACCTGGCAGTACCATACAGCGGATTGTTTGATACAATAAACTATCCACCTGATGGGCATGTGCCTTATCATGATGGTGCATGGCCGGCAGATATTTATTACTCCTGCGTTCTTGGAGGCGGCTGGACTGATGTTGGCACAAATACGCTTGGTTCTTACGTGCCAAATCAAAATTCACCGGGAGATGGTAAGTGGGACCAAATCCCGGTGCCGTCAACACCCTTATTACAAGTTAGCCGCTTTGACTTTTATAATATGCCTTCTTTTACTACTACCGAGATACAGATGATGAGGAGCTACCTTGCTAAAGACCATAATTATAAAATGGATTCACTTGCTGTTGTTCATCGTGGTTTGATAAGTGATAATTTCGGTTACTTTGGCGGCGAGGCTTTTGCTGCTAATGGCTGGCGTAATTTTGCACCACTTGTTGGCAGGGATAGTGTTCATGTTTTGCCTTATGAGTCAACGTTGAATACATCATCTTACCAATGGTCTTACGGTTGTGGCGGAGGATCGTTTACAAGTGCCGGGGGTATCGGTAACACAATTGATTTTACAACTAACCAGGTCAATGGTATTTTTACTATGTTATTCGGCAGCTATTTCGGCGACTGGAATGTTGCTGATAATTTTCTCCGTGCTCCATTATGTTCCAGCAATCCTGCGCTTACCAACTGCTGGGCAGGCAGGCCCAACTGGTTTTTCCACCACATGGCTTTGGGCGATAATATCGGTTATTCTACATTTCTCACTTTTAATAACAGCGGGTTTCTTTACCAGCCTACAGGTTATGGAAATGGCTGGATACATATAGCCCTCATGGGTGACCTCTCCCTACGTACAGACTACATCAAACCGGTAAGCAATCTTACCATCACCACACCACTCCTTAGCGGCGCTGTACTAAATTGGACAGCTTCGCCAGACCCGGCTGTAATAGGTTACTATGTATATCGTTCCGATAGCCTTTATGGTCATTACCAGTTACTTAACGCAGCTATGCTTTCTTCAACCACCCTTACTTATCACGACCTTGTAACTTCTCCTGGTACTAAACATTACCAGGTTCGCCCGGTAAAATTGCAGTCTACTCCGTCAGGAGCCTATTATAACCTTGGTATTGGTGTTGCCGATACTGCCTATATCAATATGGCTCCGCTTAATGAGGTGACAATCAGCCCTTCAATTGACTTGTCCATATTCCCTAATCCCGCAGAGAATAACCTTAATGTAGTAATTACCACTGATAACCCATGTATTGTTACCATGTTTGTAATGAATGTTGCCGGGGAGAGCCTTAATGGTACTAAAAAGCGTCTGAGTGCAGGCAGCAACGCTTATTCATTGAATGTTTCCGGGTTTGCGGCAGGCACTTATGCTGTTGTCATAAATACGGGGGATAAACAGATAGTGAAAAAGTGGGTGAAACTCTAAATTTTATTGAAGGCTAATTGTAACATTTGTTAATAATCCTTTTAGTTGAAAATTGTCAAACTTCCATAAGAAACCGTTGTAACAGTCAGAGATTTCCGTTACAATGGTTTCTTATAAAAATAAACTCATCAATTAGTATCGTCAGAACAATGAAATACATTCCATCCATTTTGATCATTCTTTCCTTTGTTGTGATTTGTATTGGGGTATGGCTTAAATACGGTAATAATCAATTAGGCACACCTGTGATTATTGGAGGACTAATCAGTGAAGCGATTTTTATTGGTCTCAACAGGTATCTGATGAGCAAAAGGCTTAAGCCCTGATTCGGGTTATTTCACAATTACTGCAAAATCATTATGGTTTGGGTCTGGAGTATGGGTATAGGCAGTCCCATCTATATTATATCCAACGATACCGTTATAACAGATGAAGTATCTGTCGCCGCCAAACAAGCTTTGATTATAAGTAAAGGTTTCTTTTACAAGGTTTCCCTGTTTAATATTGGTCAACCCGAAAACCCGTCCGTTTCCCCGCATCCGGATTTTGTAATCATACCCTGCATATAATGCCGGCCATATGGTAAAAGTATCATCCCTGTACAGATAGAAATTAATATTGCCGGAATCAATTACACTGTCAAATACGCCATCAGATTTATACCTTGTCAGGGTACTTCCTGTTCCGAAATCTGTATTATTAAAACCTACAGCATAGACCGTTAATCCGCCTGGTTGGCAGGTTACAGTAGTTGTGCGGGTACAGGCGCTAAATAAAAGACTGAAAGAAAATGCAAAAAATACATAGGACCTCATACAGAAGTTTATATAAAAAAGCAGCAAATTAAATGCCAGAATTATCTTATGGGAGAAAATAAATTACCTGATACTTTATTCTATACTCATTATTAAAAAAATCCTCCTCAGTCCTTTTTCCTTTTGACTTAACAGTACTAATGGAATAGCCAGCCTTATTGCAGCCTTTTGGCTGTGAAAGAGCCATCAGTAATTTTTGATCCATCTGAACAAACTATCTGGAATACACCTGAGATATTATCTGAATTGAGGGTGTTTATATACACTTCGCCTGTTTTAGAATAGGAGGTTTGTGAAGATGAGGGCCAGTAAGCTGCCACATTCTTAGTGAGGGTACTGTCAAAGTAAAAAGTATCCAGCGCTTCATGCCAGTTAACAATAGTAATTGATAAATAGGGAATTGAAGGGGATGTAGCAGTTGAACTTGTATTATTCATGCCGTAAATGATCATTGAACTACCAGAAGGGCGGGCAATACAATTTGGAGCTTCATAAGTGTTTGAGCCAATGGTTGCCTTCATGGAATAACTTACGCCATACCCACCTTTATGACAGCCAGAAATAAAAGCAAAAGAAAATAAAGCAATGGCTAATAAGGCAATATTGATTTTCATATTTCCAGTTTTGCTGTGAAGATAATTATAGTGGTCTTCAAAAACAAAGTTTCTGCAAATTTTCCGGAATTTCTCGCCAAAGGAGGTATAGTTTTTTTTGTTTATTATTTTCATATACTGACAATAATCATATGATGTCCTCCTTTTTGAGGTTGTATTTGTTATTGCTATATTAATGAAACTTATAGCTAACTATTGAAAATTTTCAATTATGGAAACAAAAAATGAAATTTTCATGAACAAAGAGGTAGCCACTCAATCTGCCAGTCAGACAAAAAGAAGAATGAAGGAAGGTGATCATTCAGACCACAAACAAAATCACTATAAATCTGCAACCTATGCCTCCAGGCTATCTCATAGCGCGGTAAATTATGTTATGCTAAAGCATCAGGGGATCAATCTTTAATGCAATAGAGAAATAAGTGCCTGTCTCATTATTGTTAACCGGGTTTAAGTTTTCAAAACCGGTACTTTTTCAAACCCGCCTGCCGGCAGGTTTCCACATTTCCAAATTAACTACTCTACTTTTGCCAGAGACTTTTTGAGGAAGTCAATAACTTTTACTTCGGTAGCATCAAGTCCTCTTAGGTCAGAAAGGAAAACAGATACCCAGTCTGTGAGGTGTATAAGATTGAAGGCCTGCTCCCAATAACCTTTACCTTCTGCAACGATCTCTATTATGGTTGAGGTATGTTTTTTTATGATCTTTTTATTAATTTCCATGCGCACCTGAGTCCGGCTAAAGTCATCCTTGCTTTTTAGAATAATAACGGCTTTATCCTGCGCATCATCGCGCCAGCCAACGAGTTCATTATGATTCATCTCAGGTATCACTGCGTGCCAGGCAAGCATCTTGCTATTCTCGTTCAATTGTTGACGGAAGCGTATTGCAACCCCCTCCAGGTGTCCGGAGGAATAAATGATGGGCAACTTACCGAATATTTTTTTAGCAATAGCGAGCGCTTTTTTCTGTGTTTCCTGTTCACCTTCTCTCATTGCTTTTATAGCCCTCTTTATCTCTGCTTCAAATTGGTTATGAATCAATCCGAAGTTGGCAAGCACAAATAATATTTGTACCAGCGAATAACCAAGGCACGATCGCGGAGGCATGCCTGCAGGTACTAATATGCAATCCAGTTTTTTAGTATTTGCTATTTCCGCGACAGTTCCTCCTGAGGTAATACATAGAACGGTTGCACGTTTTGAAATAGCCTGTTTCATGGCCATCAGGGTCTCTTCCGTATTACCGGAATAAGAGCACACGATCACAAGTGATTTCCTGTTTACAAATGCTGGCAGGGTATAATCTTTGTTTACAAGAAAAGGTATTTTCATCTTGTCAAAAACATAATTCTGCACGATGGATCCACCTATTCCGCTTCCGCCCAATCCGGTTACTACCACATTGTTAAATTCTTTTGCAGAGGTTAGAAAACGATGATTTTTTCCTATTATTAATGCCTCTTGTAATTGTATTGGAAAATCCAGTACTAATTTTTTCATGCTGTTACTTTATTTGAATGTCCAAACATAATAAAATTGGGATTAAGGGTGAACAATTGGCAGCAGGCTTTTTGCTAAATAAAGGTTATATTATTCTTCATCATAACTGGCGCGCCGGTAAAAAGGAAGTGGATATTATTGCATTTAAAGATGATATGCTGGTAATTTTGGAAATAAAAACCCGTTCCTCCTGCAAGGTCAGCTATCCCGAAGAGGCGGTAAATCGTAAAAAACAGCAATTCCTTAAAGCTGCTGCCCTGGCATTCAGCCATGCACACCCGGAATATAGAAATATCCGGTTTGATATTATTAGTGTTTTACTGGATGGTGACGAAGTTAAAGAGATCATTTATTTTGAAGAGGCTTTTTATTAATATTTATAAGTCCGTGTTAAACTAATTTTCTACCACCATTCGGGTTATTAATATCTACTGCATTAATACTACTTTTGTTTTAAATATACGCATCAAACCTGTTTATTAACCGGTATTTTTCTGGATCATTGCTTTTCAATATTTATGTCAATAATATCATTATGTTAAGACCGATTCTTTTTAGTGCTATTTTCTTTTACAGTACATTTTGCTTTTCACAAACAAAAGATGTTTACAATCTGGATTTTGAGAAGGTAAATGTAAAAACCGGTTTACCTGTAGGTTGGGGACTTGGCAATGTAAGTGATTCAACAATACCAGATGATGTATCTGTATCTGCCTATAAGCTGGACGCCAACACTAAACAGGCTGGCAAATATTCCCTGCTTATGGATATGGAAAACGAAACGAAGGATTGGACTTGCTCTAATTATGTTATCAGGAAGGTATTTAGTGGTAAATCTATAAAGCTGACTGGTTACCTCAGGACTGAAAATGTTACAGAATGGGCTGGATTATGGATGCGTATTGATGGTGAAAAAAAGCCCATTGAATTTGACAATATGGAAGAGAAGCATATCAAGGGAACCAATGACTGGAAGGAATATACCATCATACTGCCGTATGACCAAAAAAAGGCAAAATCAATAGTTGTTGGTGGATTGATAGTAGGCAAAGGGAAAATATGGTTAGATAATTTCCACCTTAGCATTGACAGTGTTGATATTTCCGGACCGGATATTGTAATGGATACTGTACAGCATATTACACTCGATACGCTTACCGTTACTGCACCTGCTGCTCCGCCAATTTACCGGGCCTTTTCACCGCGCGTATGGGAGATAAAAAATACAAGGGTTGCGTTGTCATTCAATTGGAAGGAAAAAACCGCTGATGCAAAAGAATGGATTACCATGCATCCGTATTTTTATGCTACAGATACCATTGTGCTTGATGCAAAGAGTATGCGTATTGACAGTGTAATACTGGTAGGTAAGGACAGGAATAAACCGCTGAATTATTCCTATAAAAACAATCAGTTGAAAATAGATTTCGGGCATTTGTACAAAATGGAAGATAATATTGAGTTGTACTTTAAATATACTGCAATGCCGTATGCTGAAAGCACAGGAGGCAGTGGGGCAATCAGGGATGACCGCGGACTTTATTTTATTAATACCGACCATAAAGTGCCGCACAAACCTGCTGAAATATGGACCCAGGGCGAAACTGAATCAAACAGCCACTGGTTGATAACTATTGATAAACCCAATACCCGCTTCACAACACAAATAGAATTGACTGTACCGGACAGTTGTGTTACGCTGAGCAATGGCGCTATGATAAAGCAGGTAAAAGATCAGAAAGGCATGCGTACGGATATCTGGAAAATGGATATGCCCATGCAGACCTATGTAGTAATGTTTGCTGTTGGTAAGTTTAGTGTGGTTAAGAACTCCTGGAGAGGGAAAGAAGTGAATTACTATGTGGAGCCTGAATACCAGCCTTACGCATCACTGATGTTCAATCATACCCCGGAGATGCTGGAATTTTTCTCTAAGAGAACAGGCGTTCCTTACCCATGGAATAAGTACAGCCAGGTGGTAGTGCGTGATTATGTGTCAGGGGCGATGGAAAATACATCGGCGGCCTTATTTGGTGAATTCATGAATCAGAATGCACGGGAAATAGCCGACAGGAATTCAGAGGATGTAGTTTCGCATGAACTGTTTCATGAATGGTTTGGTGACTATGTTACCTGCAAGTCATGGACAAATATTACGGTTAACGAATCATTTGCCAATTATGGAGAACAGTTGTGGCGGTACTATAAATATGGCAAAGCTTCAGCCGATGAGCTTGGATATAATGACCTGATGGGGTACATTGGTTCGTCCTCTTATGGTGGGGATCCGCAACTGGTGCGTTTTCATTACGATAGTCGTGAAGATGTTTTTGATGCCATTTCTTACAATAAAGGCGGGGCCATATTGAGGTATCTTAATTACCTGATCGGTGATGCGGCATTTGACCGGGCAATGTACTTATACCTGACTAAAAATGCGTTGCAATCAGCTGAAGCTCACAACTGGCGTATGGCTGTAGAAGAAGCGACAGGCCAGGACTGGAACTGGTTTTTCAATCAATGGTACTTTCATGCCGGTCATCCCATAGTGAAAGTTGTTTATAACTACAACGATACCACACAGAAACTTGCTGTGGCTGTAACTCAAAACCAGGAAGACAGTACATTCATGTTTCAACTGCCTTTGAAAACCGCTATTATTTATGGTAATGAAAAAATAGTGACAGACTGGAACATAACAAGGAGGCGGGATACTTTTATTTACGAATACAAAAATGGTATCAGGCCGGTAATTATACCAGACTATGCACATGTATTGCCCGGAGAAATTAAAGATGGCAAAAAAATGCCACAATGGAAAGTGCAGTTTGCCCAAACAGATGACTATGTAAGTAAACGACTGGCAGTCAGTGCTGCCGGAAGACTTCTTTCCGACACAAATGCACAGGCAATAATAGATATGGGTTTAAAGGACAAGATACCATCCATACGGCGCACTACGCTGTCTTCGATCAGGAATACTCAAAACGAAAAGTATCGCCGGCGCTGGACAGAGGTTGTGATGAGTATGGCAATAAATGAAACTGATAATCTTACACGGGCCGAAGCCATAGATGTATTGGGCGAATGGAAGGTTGCCAATTGTAAAACGGTAATGATTACATCCTTGCATCACAATTCATATGCTATCGCCGGAGCCGGTTTGGGTGCACTTAATAAATTAGACGCCGATACTGCTTATATATTGGCAAAACAATTTGTTAATACGGATTGCAAGGCAGCCCTTGAAAGCGCTGTTTGGAGTGCGATAGGGAAAAAAGCTGCTGATGATGATATTGTGCTGTTTGAGGCTCATGCGCCTTATTTTCTTGGAACTAAAAAGTTTACTTTAAGCAGCAGTCTTAGTGCCTACCTCAAGAATGTGAAGAGTGAAGAATCTTATAAAAAAGGCGTGGAAATATTTGCTGCAATGGTAAGTACCGAAGGTATGAAAACGTTTAGGCCAATGCTTGGAGGATATTTGTTCCAATTGGCTAACAATGAGAAAGACAATCTGAAATCTGATAATAATGACGAGGTGGAGCTTGCTAAGAAACGTCTTCAGATATTGAAGCCTGCCCTGCAAAAGGTTGCTGACGCTGAAACCGACGAGGAAACGATTACAGACTATAAAAAGAAAATGAAGGATATTTTTGAAAAGGATTAACATTATTAATGGTTTTGTTGTTCATCCCTGACCCGGAAATCCGTTAATTTTACTTATGCTTATCACTATTCGGAATATAGTTGTTTATACTATTCTGTCAATCCTTATTTGCAGTGGTTCAAATGCACAAACATTAAAGCCTGGTTTTGATGCAGATGAGTACATAGGTGTTTTGCAACGGTCCTCGCTTCATGTAGATAAACAATTCCAGGGAAATCTGCCAAAAGAAATGAATTTTGACAGGATATACATTTCTCCCAAAATGGGGTTGCATAATAAATGGGATCTTTGGCTCAGTAAGGATAAAACTACCATTGCCATCAACCTCAGAGGTACCACTTCAGATGTTGACAACTGGCTCGAAAATTTTTATACGGCAATGATACCGGCTACCGGTTCACTGGCGCTGGATGGCAAAACCCAGTTCAACTATAAATTTGCCAATGACCCCAAAGCAATGGTTCATGTTGGCTGGAGTGTTGGTATTTGCAGCCTTATACCTGATATCATGGAAAAAATAAACCTATGGTATGGTAAAGGTGTTAAGCAAATTATTATAGAAGGCCACAGCCAGGGCGGGGCGCTTGCATTTTTGTTGAGCGCCTATGTCTATTACCAGGTTGCGGATGGTAAACTGCCCAAAGACCTGGTGGTGAAAACCTACTGCAGTGCCCCACCCAAGCCTGGAAATCTGTATTTCGCATACGACTTCGATTTTTGCCATCGTGGCGGATGGGCCCAGGCTGTAGTGAATGAGGCTGACTGGGTGCCTGAAATGCCATTCTCTGTGCAGACAGTTTCCGACATAAACATGAATCCTTTTGCGCTCACCAACAAGACCATGAGTAAGAATCTGATCGTAAGGTGGTACACAAAACATATCTACAAAAGCCTTGACCGGCATACACGCAGTGCACAGAAAAAGTTTGAGAAATTCCTGGGTAAAGTGATTTACAAACAGGTTAAAAAATACATGAAGGAATTCAGGCAGCCCGAATATGGCGGCAGTTGCAATTATGCCCGTGCTGGCAACCCGGTAGTACTGGAGCCGGATGCAGCCTATTATGAAAGGTTTCCGGATACTGGTTCCAATATTTTCCGCAATCATTTGTTCGAGCCTTATTACTACCTGGTGAATAAGCAGTATAAGTAAGTATTGCTATGTATTGAACCTGAAGGCTTGCTTTGCTGTTTTACTTACCTTTGCGCATTATGCAGGAATTGCCGGTTATCAATGCCACAGAAGTGAACAGGGAACAGCGGGTTAAAAAGCCCGACTGGCTGCGTGTAAAACTGCCGATGGGTGAAAACTTCAGGCATGTGCGAGGACTTGTTGATAAAAACAAGCTCCATACCATTTGCGAAAGCGGCAATTGTCCCAATATGGGTGAGTGCTGGGGCGAAGGCACCGCTACCTTTATGATACTCGGCAACATCTGCACCCGTTCCTGCGGTTTCTGCGCCGTAGCTACCGGCCGGCCTGAGCCTGTTGACTGGGACGAACCCCAACGTGTGGCAGAAGCCATACACCTGATGAAGGTTAAACATGCAGTCATTACCAGTGTTGATCGCGACGAACTGGAAGATGGTGGCTCCATTATATGGGCTAATACCATTAAAGCCATTCGTGCGCTGAACCCTGAGACTACCCTTGAGACTCTGATTCCTGACTTTAAAGGCGACTGGAACAACCTGCAACGTATCATTGACATTGCCCCTGAAGTAGTATCCCACAACCTGGAAACTGTAGAAAGGCTCACCCGCAAAGTTCGTATCCAGGCCAGGTACCATCGCAGCCTGGAGGTGATCCGCCGGCTGAAGGATGGCGGTATGCGCACCAAAAGCGGCCTTATGCTGGGACTTGGGGAAGAGAAAGAAGAAGTGCTCCAATCCCTTCATGATCTGGCGGATAACGGCGTTGATGTGGTTACACTCGGCCAGTATCTACAGCCTTCACAAAAGCACCTGCCTGTTGTTCGTTATGTTCATCCCGATGAATTTGCATACTACCGCGAAGAGGGATACAAAATGGGCATTGACTATGTAGAAAGCGGCCCGCTTGTACGTTCATCCTACCATAGCGAAAGGCATGTGTTTCCAGGGGAGGGAAGGAAGAAATGGGAAGCAGGGAATTAGTAATGTCACTTTTATTACCTATACATTTTATTGCGGATCATCTCTGATTTTTTCGACAATGGATATTTATCTTAAAGATGCAATTGCTGAAGCTCAAAAGGGTCTGGCAGAAGGTGGCATACCTATAGGGTCTGTCATTGTTCATGAAGGGAAAATAATTGGCAGAGGTCATAACAGGAGGATACAAAAAGGCAGTGTTATACTTCATGGAGAAATGGATGCTTTTGAAAATGCCGGCCGGCAACCTGCATCGGTATACAACAACTGCACTTTATACACTACACTTTCACCCTGCCCTATGTGCACTGGAGCAATATTGCTTTATGGCATTCCCAAAGTTGTGATAGGTGAGCACAACACATTCATGGGGTCAGAAGATTTATTAAGACAAAACGGAGTTGAAGTAATTGTTGAGGATAGTAAGGAATGTATTGAAATGATTCAAACCTTTGTGCAAAACAATGCGGAATTATGGAATGAAGATATTGGTGTTTAAAACTCCCACCCGACCGGCAGCCCATGTTCCCCAGCCCAATCAAGGCCTTCGCAACGCAACACCCACTGGTTTAAGCCTGCTGAAGAAGCGGGACGCTTCCTGAATATCAGAAGCGGGCTTCAGCCGTAATGGTTGAGCTTCAGAATATGGGCTGCCGGTCATAGACCTTCTTTATATTGCTGATTGAAGTGGGAAGACTTCAACCGGTGGGGTGGGGACTAAAAGGTAAAAATTCCAGTGAATATCGGGCGTTTTTACTTTTCTGGCTGTAACCAATTGATTGTCAATTATTTCACCCGAATGAAAATGTAAAAAGGTAAAAATTTACTTCCATAAAAGGTAAAAAAAAGGTAAAAAAAAGGTAAAATATGGTTATTTCGTAATCCCAAATTCATTCTGTGCCTCGTCCTGAATTGTGTTTACACGTTGGTTTGATAATCCTGATTTTTGTTTACTGCTCCCGATAGCTATCGGGATTAGTCCTGTTGTATGTTTACAGTTGACAAACAACATGGCAGACAAAACAGTTCATAACACCTACATGTCAGGCCACAATTACTGTGCCGGGTTTTCGGAGGATAACCAACATTTTTTGCAGGAAAGCGCTGGTAAATTATTGAAAGTTCTGTTGTTGTGAAAACGAAAAATTGCGAATATCTTTTTTTGGGGTGAAATATTGGCAGTTTGTGTCATGACATTAGCTTTAGGATAGGAAATACAGTATCCGGCGCGAGGGTGCCCTGCAACCCTACCGGCAGGCAGGCCCGCGGCAGACAGGGTTGCCGGTGAAGAACAACTGCAACGGCGAAACCGTACATTAATCCTATGAAGGTGTTGTCCTCTCCGTTTTTTTGCCACTCCGAATTATGCCGGAGAGCCGACGGGTATTTTCCATCCATGTTTCGCAAAAACGTCCATAAAAATATTATAAAAATATTAATATTTATTTACGATATAAAAAGACCTTAAAGTATTTATCTTTGATCTTTCATTAACATTTTAGAGAATTCCCGATTTAATTCAGTGATGAGGTGTTATGCCTTGATACAGAAAATTCTATTGTTTATTGAATAAAAATATGAATATGAAGCAGATTTATTTTACGCTTTCGCTTGCATTTGGAGCAATGGCATTGACCAATACTGCCGGCGCGCAGGGATTCGCATTCAATACGAGCGGCCCCGTTCTTCCGGATGTTCCGAAGGGCATCCGGAAGTGCCAATAAAACTCCGTCTGCGACGGCCTTCAAACGCACCGATGCTGAAGAGTCCCCCCACTGGTCGCAGCGTCCTGCTTCGTCATGATATTGAGGAAGCGTCTCGCTTCCGGGTGGGTGAGCGCAGTGGAAAAGCTATAATAACGGCGATTTACCGGGAAATTCTTATATTTGTACAGCAATTCATTTTAAACGACTTTAAGGTATTTTTCTATGATCGTTTCAGAAATAAAACTCTACGAATTGCTAAAAGCCAAACTGGGAACAGAAGAGGCGGAGGCATTTGTGGAGATATTGGAGAATAAAGTAAATGCGAAGTTTGATGCAGCCAAACAGACCCTGGCAACAAAGGAGGATATAGCTAAACTGGAAGCGAAAATATCGGAAAGCAAAGTAGATATGATCAAGTGGATGGTTGGGTTTTGGCTGGCGCAGATGGCTGCCATAATTGCGTTGTACTTTAAAAAATAAGCTCTGGCTTCAGCCGTTTATGGGTGTTAATCTCACCATTAGGGTGACTGCAATTGGGAACCTGTAATTCAAATCAAAGAATGTAAATCTCTATGTGAAGATGATAAAATAAATCCTACAATTTGAATGTTCTTTTCCATTTCTGCTTCGTTGCAATCCCGATAGCTATCGGGATTAAATAGCTTGCTATTCGCAGATTTTGCGCCTCTCATAAAAGAAAAATAACTATCCAACTTCGTAGGATTTATTTTATCATCTTCACTATGTTCCCCCGATCATCGGTTTTTTTACTATGCGGCCCTGATTTGTCCAATCATATCCTCAAGTGCAGGCAGGGCTCAGGGGCTATTCCTGAGCTACCTTTCTGAAATTTACTTCGTTTTAGTGTGAAATGTCGCAGTTGTCGTCTTTTTCCGTGTATTTCAATCCGGATAACCTTATTTAACGTAATAAATTCGCCCGTATATCTTACATTCGCAGTCTAATTGTCACAAATGGTTCAAACAGACTATATCCATGTGCCTTACGGCAAAACAGTACACGGCGAAGAAGAAATAGAAGCTGTGGTTAATGTCCTTCGTACTTCGACCCAGATGGGGAAGCATGTGCGTGAAATGGAAGAGCGCGTAGCAGCGCTGTATAATAAAAGGTATGGTATAATGGTAAACAGCGGTTCATCGGCATTATACCTGGCCTGCGATCTGCTGAATTACGAGCCGGGAGCGGAGATCATAACGCCTGCGCTTACGTTCTCAACAACTGTCGCCCCTATTGTCAAGAAAGGCTGGCTGCCGGCTTTTGTGGATGTGGAAGAGGGTACGTATAACCTGGATGCCAATAAGGTAGAGGAAATGATAACGCCAAAGACAAAGGCTATGATCATACCCAACCTGATAGGCAATATGCCGAACTGGAAACAACTGCGTGAGATTGCGGATAAGCACAACCTGTTTGTATTTGAAGACAGTTGCGATACGCTGGGTGCGGAAATAGACGGGGCATCATCGGGCCGCTTTACCGATATGAGCGCTACCAGTTTTTATGGTTCGCACATCATCAACTGCGGTGGCAATGGCGGTATGCTGTGTGTAAACACAGATGCATTCTACAACCGTGGCCGACTGCTGCGCAGCTGGGGCCGAAGCTCATCGCTGTTTGTAGAGAGTGAAAAAATAGAGAACCGCTTTAATGTAGAAATTGATGGTATTCCTTATGACGCAAAGTTTGTGTTTGAGGAGCCGGGATATAATATAGAGCCTTCGGAAATGGGCGCTGCGTTCGGGCTGGTGCAGTTGAAGAAGCTGGGTAATAACCTGGATGTGCGCACGGAGAATTACAGGCGTATGAGGGAGTTCTTCACGCAATATGAAGAGTTCTTTATACTGCCAAAGCAATTACCGAATTCTCGTACCGGCTGGCTGGCTTTTGCTACCACGCTGCGTGAGACCGCGCCGTTCATCCGCCGCGACCTGCAGATATTCCTGGAGAAGAGGAACATAATGACCAGGACGGTGTTTACGGGTAATATCCTTCGTCAGCCGGGCTTTAAGCATTTGCCGAGCAAGGTGTCGAAGAACGGTTATCCGGAATCAGATAAGGTGATGCGCGGAGGCATGTTGCTGGCTTGTCACCACGGGCTGAATGATGCGCAGATAAGTCACATAATGGAGAGTGTCACAGAGTTTATGAAAAACCTTTAGAATGTTTTTAGATATCATATTGCTTGCCTTTCTTGCATACAGGAACGGATTGCGCGCCAGGCTGAAGGACCAGAATTCAACGGCCTGGACTATTTTTACCGTACTTGCATGGGGGATAGGCTATATGCTGGGTACGATGTTCATAATGATTACTTTCTACAGAGATCTGCTGAACCCGGCTAATATGATGGGCCTTGATTTTAAAGCTCAGTTGACGCAGGCAATGGAAAATGGAAAGGTTGTAGGGGAATCTATGGCAGCCCATCCGCTACAGGAAATAACGATCTTGTTATTTAGTTTTGGCGGCTATCTCTTTATCAGGTACCTGATAGACAGAAAACCGGGTAAAAAGCCGTCAGAGGTGCACTGGATGGACAGGCTGGGAGATGGCACAAAGAATTCTTAGGGCTTGTCAGGAAATAAGTCAATATACAGTAGTTTTATTTGTTTATCATTATTTTCCGACTAAAAACTGGTCAACGGGTCAGGAATTCCGGAGGTAGCATAAATCCTTTTACTTTTTTTTCATTCAATTCGTAGATATCAAAAAAGTAGGGTTGTGTTAGTGTGATCTTTCCTATTGAGACAATGTTAGCGATGACGAGAACAGTATAATTGGTTCCGTAGTATCGGTCAATCAGGCCATTTAGGTCAAAGCCAGTCTGGAAATTATATTTGAAATTGTCCTGTTCCGGGCCTTTAAATGGGGCGATAGTAATGTGAGAGACCATAAGCGGATCCATAGTTCCCGGAACCTGGAAAGTGTGCTTATTTTCCAGGGGTTTGAACAACTCAACGATATGCATTGCCTGGTCTTTGGTAAGGGGTTTTAGTTCCATTTTATAGTTCACATTTTGTTAGTACAAATGTAGTGAAACGAAAGGAACACTACTTAAACGAAGTGAATATCATCTTTGCAACTTCGTTATAAAACACTTTTTCTGTTTCGGTGTATTGCAAAAACGCCACTGCAACGGTAGTATCAGTGTCAGTTCGTTGTTCAATAACTTTTTGATAGAATATTTTACCATTTTCGGTTCCGGATATCACAAAGAAATCTTTACCTGACTTGCTGTAAATAATCTCGCGCTTTAAGTGGTCTTTAAACCTGCCACCGCGCAATTCTGAAGAAAAATGCCTGAGCAGCGGAATGTATCTCCCTGTTTCAAAGTCATCATATCTCGCTCCATATACTCTTAACACCTCAATACCTTTTTTGTTGGTAAAGATCCTGCCGTCTCCATTCTGAGCCTCAGGCTGAGGTGTTAATCCGGCGGGATATTTAATGCAATATCCGTAACGGGCATTGCAATAGGTATAATAGTCAATGACTGTTTTTTGCTGAGAAAGGATGTTATTAATGAGTGAAAAGTTCAGCAATAAAAATAAAAACAATATCCTCATAATTTTTGAGTTAATGATAAGTGAAGATGACAAAATAAATCCTACAATTTGAATGTTCTTTTCCATTTCTGCTTCGTTGCAATCCCGATAGCTATCGGGATTAAATAGCTTGCTATTCGCAGATTTTACGCCTTGAAAAAAAGAAAAATAACTGCGCCATATCGTAGGAATTATTTTGTCAACGTTCCTAAGAGAAATAAAAAGTTTAAGAACGATTTGCAAGATACTTTACAATTATCGGAAAAATGATAACCGTGGTTTTGTCAAGTGAATTGAACATAAAAGAGCAATGAACATTCAGACCCCAAAGGGGTAGGTTTCGGGTACTTCATTTCCGTGCGGGAAGATATGCAGCGGATGTAAAGCCTTAGTATGATCTAAAGAAATGAAGGCATCATATCTCAATGGCATAATAGTAGGTACATAATTACCGAAATGCTCATATTCGGGGTTGTATACTACACCTATTGCACGATGTCCTATGTGGTTCTCCATAAATAAGTCATTTACAAGGTCTTCCATAAGGAATAAATTATTGCCCGGCACAGCCTGATGCACCAGGTGTTCCCAACTTCCGGTTTCAGCAGCAGGTACATTTATACTCCGCATTTCGGTACCCCAGCTTCTGCCTGCAATGACAGTTCCCTTAAATGAACCAAAACCTACCAGAACCACATCTTTTTCATGATGTTTTATCCGGGCAAGTTCGCCAATATTCATCATGCCATCTGCGGCCATATCGGTAGCCCTTGCATCGCCAATGTGGGTATTGTGTGCCCAGATAATTGCTTTTGAATTTTCTCCGTGAAATTGTAATAACCTGTCCAGGGTCTCTGACATATGCTCATCACGTATATTCCATGAGTGTGGGCCGCCGTGAATCATGGCCCGATAGTATTTTTCGGCATTGACAACAACAATAGCATTTTGCTCTGTGCTGAATACATTTTCGTGGTCGGTATTATATTGCGGCAGTTTTCTCCTGATTTGCGCAAGCAGGTCAACGACTTCTGTTTCGCATAAATCAGGTACCAGTTTACTTGCCCTGGCGTACCCTTGCCCTTCGTCTTTTTTATAAGGTTCAAAACATTTAAAAGCCTGTTCTGCTACTCTTGTAGCAGCGGGGTCTACAAGCCTCAGGTATTTTAATATAGCTTCCAACGATTCCCAAAGACTGTACACATCAAGTCCGTAAAAACCTACCTTCAGATGCTTTCCGAGATTGCTGTTGAATTTATGCAACCATTCGCTCAGCGCTACAATTTCCCAATTTGCCCACATCCATGTTGGCCAGCGCCTGAATGCGTTTAATACCTCCAATGCATTTTCTCCGGCATCCGTATAATTTTTTATGTAACGGTTAATACGGTAACAGTCTGGCCAGTCACCTTCTACCGCAATAAAATTGAAACCTTTCTCTTTAATAAGCTTCCGTGTAATGGCCATTCTCCAGGTATAAAATTCATGCGTGCCATGAGAAGCTTCACCAAGCATAACGATACGGGCATCACCAACCCGGTCCATTAATGGTTTCAGATCATTTGTATGTTGTAAAGGGTGCGCATTACTTTGAATAAGATGGGTTATTTCTTTCTCATTCCAAAGGTTACCGGCTGTCAAAAGGCGTTTCATTGTAGCGGGTTTTATTTATGCAAAATGAATGAAAAAGATAGCCCCATGGTATGATTAATATCAGAATGAGTAGTGATGAGGGTCATTCAGACACGTGAATAATGGGAATAATTTTATTGACAAATTCAAGGGGTTATGAACACTAAGGAAATTACAATACCCGTTTTAAATAATGAATTGCAGGGAGCACTGACAATTCCTGAAGAAGCTGATTCGATAGTTATCTTTTCACATGGAAGCGGAAGCAGCCGTAAAAGTTCCAGGAATCAAATGGTTGCCCGGCTTTTACAAGCGCATCATATAGGCACGTTGCTTTTTGATTTGCTGACGGAGGATGAAGACAGAAATTATCTCAACCGCTTTAATATAGACTTGCTGACTGAACGGCTGATTGCGGTTACCCGATGGGTGAAAACAAACATGGGGATATCCCGGTTATCCATTGGCTACTTTGGCGCAAGCACCGGTGCAGCGTCGGCATTAAGAGCTGCGGCGAGGTTACCCGATATTAAAGCAGTGGTTTCCCGTGGCGGCAGGCCTGATATGGCATTAGAAGTATTACATAAAGTAAAAGCACCTGTATTGCTGATTGTTGGCAGTCGGGATATTGATGTACTTGAAATGAATAAAAAAGCCTATTCACATTTAACATGTGAAAAGCAATTGAAATTAATTGAAGGCGCAACTCATTTGTTTGAAGAGCCGGGCACACTTGATAAAGTTGCAGAAGACGCCATTGAATGGTTTGAAAAATATTTAGTTTCCACAAATAAGCTAACCAATGTTTAAAGACAGAATTGATGCAGGCCTTGCTTTGGCGCAAAAATTAAAAAAGTACCAGCATGTAGATGGTATTGTTTTAGCGGTTCCCAAGGGCGGCGTACCAATAGGATATATTGTTGCGCGGGAACTTGGATTACCAATGGAGCTAATATTATCAAAAAAAATCGGGCATCCGCTGCAAAAAGAATATGCAATAGGAGCAGTTAGTTTGCAGGGAAGTTTTATTGTACCGCATGAAGATGTATCACAGGCTTATATTGAACGGGAAACAAAACGCATACAGGCAGGCCTGAGGGAAATGCAAAAGAAATTCCAGGCTGATGCTGAACCACAAAATTTAAAAGATAAAATCGTAATTGTTGTTGATGACGGGATTGCAACGGGAAACACCTTGCTGAGTACTGTTAATATAATAAAGAAGCAAGAACCTGCTAAAATAATAATAGCAGTTCCGGTAACATCAAAACAGGCATACACAAATCTGTCAAAATATGTGGATGAACTTATTTACCTGAAAATACCAGATTATTTTGCCGGGGTAGGGGCCTTTTATGAAGAATTTTATGACGTGAGTGAAGCAGAAGTAAAACAATACCTGGATGCTTTGAAAATTCAGAAACATACAACATCTGCAACGACGGCAATGTGATAAATTAACAGAAATATTTCAGATTCCAGGGTTGAAAAGAGGATCACATTCTGGTATACAGTTAACCAATAAACTTTGCCCCTTCATAAATCTCCATCAATTCTAACGAGATTTGCAGGGATTGTAATTGGAGTGTTTCTTCAATCTGGCTATATTCTTTAAGTTCCCAAAATCCATTGCTATTGATACGAAATGCTTCAATGAAGATGGTCTCCGGTTCTACTAAAATATACTCTTTCAAGGTAGGAATGTCCCTGTATAATTTGAATTTTTCAGCGCGGTCGTAATCCCTGGTAGAAGGCGACAAGACTTCGAAAATAACAGTTGGGTTAAGGAAATTAAGGCTGTCGTCGTTAAGACTAACCGGCTCGCCGCAAATAACCGAGATGTCAGGATAGGTGAACAGTGTATTCTTCTCAATATAGATACGTGTTTCGCTCGTATGAGGCTTGCAAGGGTTACCTTTAAGTTTCAGTTTCAACTGAAAAAACAGATTTTCACATACGGTGTTGTGAGGCATTTTGCCACCTGACATTGCAAATATCTCGCCCTGGTAATACTCATGCTTTTCGGTGGAGGCATTTTCCATTTCGAGGTATTCCTCAATTGAATACTTTCTGCCGCTATATTCTATTGCTGGTTCCCTGACTTCCATAAGTTAAAGTTATGAAATAGTTACATTACCACCCCACCTCAACCCCCAATTCCTCTGCAAGATCTTTCTCAATCCTTAGGTTGTTAATGATAAACACCTGCCGGTCGGGAGTGTTTTTGCCCATGTAGTATTCCAGCAGCTTTTGTATCTGTGCGTCCTGGCTGATGAGGACCGGGTCTTTGCGGATGTCGTCGCCAATGAACTGTGCGAATTCTTCCGGGCTTATTTCACCAAGACCTTTGAAGCGGGTAATCTCTGCCTTGCTACCGATCTCGTGTATTGCGCGCTGGCGTTCTTCATCGCTGTAGCAATAGATGGTTTTTTGCTTGTTGCGCACACGGAAAAGAGGAGTTTGTAAAATGTAGATATGGTTGTTCCTTACCAGGTCGGGGAAGAACTGGAGGAAGAAGGTCATGATGAGCAGGCGGATGTGCATGCCATCCACGTCGGCATCGGTAGCAATTACTATGTTATTGTATCTCAGGCCTTCCATTCCTTCCTCAATATTGAGGGCGTGCTGCAGCAGGTTGAACTCTTCATTCTCGTACACCACTTTTTTGGTAAGCCCGTAACTATTGAGCGGCTTACCACGAAGGCTGAATACCGCCTGTGTTTCCACATTACGGCTCTTGGTTATGCTGCCGCTGGCGCTGTCTCCCTCTGTAATGAAGACAGTGGATTCAAGCTGCTTTTGATTGTATTCATCCCGGCCCTTGTTTGGCGGGTCGTCGTTGAGATGTATACGGCAATCGCGCAGTTTTTTGTTGTGCAGGTTTGCTTTTTTAGCACGTTCGTTAGCCAGTTTGCGAATGCCTGAAAGTTCTTTGCGTTCCCGCTCACTTTGCTCAATACGTTTTTTCAGGGCGTCGGCAACCGCATTGTTTTTGTGCAGGTAGTTATCCAGTTCTTTACTAAGAAAATCAGCGATAAAGGCCTTCATGGACGGGCCATTTTCCCATACATACTGTGAGCCCAGTTTTGTTTTGGTCTGGGATTCAAAAACGGGTTCCTGAACACGTACAGATATAGCTGCGCAAATGCCCTGGCGAACATCTGAGGCATCATAGTCTTTCTTGTAGAAATCGCGAATGGTCTTTACAAATGCCTCGCGGAAGGCACCCTGGTGGGTACCACCCTGGGTAGTGTGTTGTCCGTTAACGAACGAATAGATGTCTTCGCCGTAGTCGCCTGTATGTGTGATGGCGGCTTCAATATCATTACCCTTCAGGTGTATGATAGGGTAGCGGAGGTTGTCGGGATTGTTCTTGCGGGTAAGTAAGTCAAGCAGACCGTTTTTTGAAACGAAATTTCTGCCATTAAAATGGATCAACAGGCCTGCATTCAGAAAGCAATAATTCCAGACCTGGTTTTCCAGGTATTCATGAAGGAAGTGGTAATTACGGAATACCGTTTCATCGGGACGGAATTCCACAAGCGTACCATTGGTTTCGGAAGTATTGGTTTCTTTATGTTCTTTCAAAAGTATACCTCTTTCAAATTCCGCGACCTTTGCACGTCCATCGCGGAAGGAGGAAACCTTGAAGTACTTACTCAATGCGTTCACAGCTTTGGTACCCACGCCATTAAGACCCACGGATTTCTGAAATGCCTTGCTATCGTACTTGGCGCCGGTGTTTATTTTGCTCACTACATCTACTACTTTACCCAATGGTATACCACGGCCATAATCACGAATGGCTACGCCACCATCGGCAATGGTCAATTCTATCCGCTTGCCTTGGCCCATCGCGAATTCGTCAACACAATTGTCCATTACTTCTTTCACCAGCACATATATGCCATCGTCCACACTGCTGCCATCACCCAGCTTGCCTATATACATGCCCGGGCGCAACCTGATATGCTCCCTCCAGTCGAGGGATTTGATACTGTCTTCGTTGTATTGGTTAAGTAAGTCTGCCATTGTAATTAAAAACCCCGACCCTAAAGGGAGGTGTTATTTTTTATGTTTTTGATAATAGAATTTAAAAATCAATTTATGCTAAATTAGTTCTCTTCGATGAAAATTTATCTTAAAGCTAAAATCCTGGTACCCCTTTAGGGGTTCAGGGGTTTTTACCACCCGCTCGCCAGCACATCCGCTATATGCATCGTCTGTATTGGCAGGTTGTTCTCATTGATGTATCCCTGTATATGCATCATGCAGGATACATCGGTGGTAATCATGTATTGAGCCCCGGTATCTAATGCACTTTTTACTTTTACCTGTGCCATTCCTAAAGAGATTGGTTCGAATTTTATTGCAAATGTACCGCCGAAACCGCAGCAGGTTTCACACTCTTTCATTTCTACCAGTTCCAGGCCGCTTACATTTTTCAACAGTTGGCGGGGGGCATCTTTGATGCCACATTCGCGAAGGGCTCCACAGGCATCATGATAGGTGGCTTTACCAACGAAAGTAGCACCAACGTTATCAATCTTTAAAACTTTAGTCAGGAACTCTGTAAATTCAAACATTTTATTATTGACCTGAATACTTTTATTATGGTCAGAGCTATTGGCGAACATTTTGTCGTAATAGTTCCTCACATAACCGGTACAGGATCCGCTTGGACTGACTATGTAATTATCTCCGTTGAAATCGTGTAAAAATTTTTTAGCAACAGATTTTGCTTCATCCCGGTACCCGGCATTGAATGCAGGTTGGCCACAACAGGTTTGTTTGGTATTGTAAGATACTTTGCAACCCAGTTTCTCCAACACTTTGACCATATTCATACCCGTTTCGGGGTAGAGCTGGTCTACAAAACATGGTATAAATAATTGAACCTGCATAGCTTAGTCGTAAGTTGTAAGTCTAAAGTCTAAAGTCGTTAGGAATGTAATACAGGCTGCTAAGATACTAAAATGCACAGACTGAATAAATAATGTAAATTACTGTAAACTGATCCATGTATTTTTATTGATATTATTTACTGTAAAATCATTCCTTACCTTCTTTTTACTTCTTACATTTGATATATATGGAAGCGAAAATAGAGATCAAACCGGTAAAAATTGCAGATCATTACAAGGAAATTTCTGCAATGATGCACGAATTACATCTGCATGAGCACAGCCTATTTGACAAAACCGCATCATGGTCGGACATAGAAGATAGCTATATGCGCCACGTGATACATATGCAGGAAGAACATGATGGCACCTGCCTTGTTGCCTACTTAAACGGGGCTCCGACAGGTTTCATTTTTGGGTATGTGGAAGACCAGGATGACAGCAGGATAGAAATATACAAGGGTAAAGAACTTTACATTTCAGACGGTTATATTGCGAAAGAAGCAAGAGGACATGGTATATATACCAAACTGAATAAGGAAATTGAAAAAATATATGTTGAGAAAGGAGTACGGCGTATTTGCAGGCACACATTGGTCAATAACACCCGTATGCGGATGTTCCTGGAAAAACAGGAATATTCTGTGACCAGGTTACTTTATGAGAAGTGGTTGTGAGTAAAACAAATTAAACGTCAAAACACGGCAAGATAATGATATCAGGCATAGGAGCAAACGATCTATTTCCAATGCATTGTTTTTAAGGGTGCAAAGGTGTTATGACATATCACATTCTTAAAGTTGATAGGATTAATTTATTATTCAGTGTTTATTCTTCTTCTCCACCCGACAACGGGAAATCTGAATCTATGTTTTGGATTTTATGGATCAGGTTTTCGAAGATGTTATGATGCTCCTTGTGTTCTCCCTCTTTATGTTCTTCAGCAGGCTTTTTTTCCTCTGTAGTCGCATCCTTAGCAGTAATATCTTTAGTTTCCTCCTCCTCATGCGCATCAACGCGGGCGAAATCTTCTTCCGTTTCACCACCTGATAAAGGGAATTCAGTATCCAGGTTGTGTATCTTTTCTGCAAGGCTCTGCAACCAGGTATGGTGTTCGGGGTGATCCGGATGTTGAATGCTTTCCGGATTTATATTATCATTTTCGTTTGCCATGGCTGTTTGAATTTAAAAAGTGTGTTACAATTTACGGAATATTTTTTGAAAGGGAAAAATTATGGTTATTAAATTCGTTATTTTAGTGTAGCCCAAAAATGTAAGCATATTCAACATTCAAATAATTGTGTTTTCTGATTGTGTTCTCAGGGTTTTGCATACAACTTCTTACAGGCAATCCTGAACTGTTGAATTCGGTCTTTTCAGCAAAATTTATAGCGGGATTTTTGATAAAGGTCTTGAACACAACTATTGAATCAATCAGACTGCCATGATAAAAATACTTTGCTGAGTCCTGATCGGATGGCCTGCAATCCCACATCGTTTTTGAAACTTCCTCCTCAATTTTGGAGCCTTTTTTTAGCAGTAACATTTTCTTATAACCAGTTACCTTATGAGATTTATCATATTCAAATTCGAATTTATCGAGCCAGGTGAGGTCGTTATTAATCACTGCTACTGCCGAAACGTATCCCAGGGTATCAAAAAAGTAGCAATGAAAAGCATAGACATAATCTTTTAAAGGCGGTCCAAAATACTCGCCGTCACCTATTCTTGGATAAGCCCGCCGTTGATAGATGACCTCATACAACTTTTCTGTTTTATCATCAAAGAAATATCGGTGCAGATATTCGTAATATACGCAACTGCCACCGCTCTTGCAGGTTACAAAATCTAACGTGTCATATTTATAATGCCAATAAACAGGCATCCATCCAGTTTGCTTATACATGATTATATTCCCGTTGTGGTCATAGTAGTCTGTATCCGTCAATTTGTCGAAGTTGATAACCCAGTCGTGGAACGTTATATTATTGTATTTTGCTATTTTTCTATATTCCTTTATAGTGTAATCATCATAATCTTCTATAGCCCGCGGCTGTTTGATATAAATGCTTTTTACAACATGGTTTTTTAGAAATGGTTCATTGTATTGTTTTGGAAATACATCTTGCTGATAGTCGAATTCACTATTAATCTGAATAAAAAGAGGAAACTTCAGATCAGCCATGGTCAATCGACGGATGGTCCCTTTACTATTTGTTGTTCCATCATCATGCGCCTTGCATGCAATCAGAAACATAAATAATAAAAGTAACTGCCAGCCCTTCATAACCTGAAAATTAAGCCTTTACATTAAAACGGAAATACTGCGCCAATATTATCTTTTACTCATCTTCCATTTACTGATATGATGAGTAGCAACTCCGTTGGAAAGTTCCTGCTTCCTGCCGTTGTCCCATATTTGTGTTGCCAGTAGTGCCGCAACCTGTTCGGCTTCCATATTATCAACATACAGGTACTCGGGTTTGTAGTATTTATCAATGAATTTAGTATCAAAATTACCCGAGCGGAAAGGTTCTGTTTGTACCGCCCATTTACCAAACTCAAGTGTGGTCTGAATACCTTTAATGTAATACTCATCAATAGCCCGGCACAGGCGGTCAATGGCTTCATCACGGGTGGCAGCATAAGCAACCAGCTTGGCGATCATAGGGTCGTAGAATATGGGAATGTCCATTCCTTCTTCATAACCATCATCTACACGTACACCCGGTCCTTTGGGAGGCTGGTACATTTCCAGTTTACCGGTATCAGGGAGGAAGTTATTAAACGGGTCTTCGGCGCAAACGCGTAACTCTATGGCATGGCCGGTTATTTTCAGGTCGTCCTGGGTAAAGGATAGTTTATTGCCACGGGCTACGTTTATCTGTTCTTTCACCAGGTCTATACCTGTGATCATTTCAGTTACACAATGTTCCACCTGCAGGCGGGTATTCATTTCGAGGAAGTAAAAATTCAGGTTTTCATCCACCAGGAACTCTACCGTACCTGCTCCATAATAATTGCATGAGCGGGCTACGGCAATAGCACATTCACCCATCTGCTTCCTGATTTCAGGAGTCAGGCAGCTTGACGGAGCTTCTTCTATCAGTTTCTGGTGGCGGCGCTGAATGCTGCATTCCCTTTCGAAGAGGTACACATAGTTGCCGTGCTGATCGCCCATTAATTGTATCTCAATATGCTTGGGTGCGCCTACATACTTTTCAATGAATACTGCATCGTCGCCGAAGGCATTCAGGGCTTCGCTTTTTGCAGTGCGTATCTGTTCTTCAAATTCTCCTTCATTGTTCACAACACGCATACCCTTGCCACCGCCGCCGGCAGAGGCTTTTACAAGAATAGGGTAGCCGATGCCTGCTGCTATTTTACGTGCTTCGTTTATATCGGTTATCGGTTCTTCAGTGCCCGGAACCATGGGGACGTTGAATTTTTTTGCCGCCTGCTTTGCCCCTATTTTACTACCCATTGTTTCGATAGAATGAGCGGATGGGCCTATGAAAATTAACCCTGCATCTGCAACAGCTTTGGAAAACGCAGCATTCTCACTTAGGAAGCCATAGCCGGGATGAATACCTTCTGCACCTGTTTTCTTCGCTGCTTCAATGATCTTTTCACCCCGCAGATAAGATTGAGAGGATAGGGCAGGGCCGATACATACAGCTTCATCGGCATAGCGTACAAAGGGCATGTTCCTGTCGGCCTCGGAATAAACAGCAACTGTTTTTATACCCATTTCCCTGGCGGTGCGCATCACCCGCATCGCTATTTCACCACGATTGGCTACTAGTATTTTTTGCATAAAGAGGCGCTAAGTTAAGACGGAATTGGGAATATGTTATTTGGAATTTGAGATTAGGTTGAAGAATGATCTTTTTTCAATACCTATTTCTGATAAGGTCATAATTAAAATCATTTGCATTGAATACGGTTGAGACTATCTTTGCACCTCATTATTTAAAAACATTTTTCATGAAACGTAATGCAACTGCCGTTTGGAACGGCTCCGGTAAAGAAGGTAGTGGTAACCTGACCACGCAAAGCACTATACTAACACACACCCAATATTCCTGGAAAAGCCGATTTGAAGACGGCATAGGTACCAACCCGGAAGAACTGATAGCTGCTGCACATGCAGGTTGCTATACTATGAAGTTGTCGTTCATCCTTGGCGGTGCAAACTTTACTCCCGAGCACCTGGAAACAAGGTGCGACATTACTTTGGATAACGGCGTAATCACCAAAAGCGAACTGACCGTAACCGGCAAAGTTCCCGGTATTACCGCAGAACAATTTAAGACACTGGCTGAGGAAGCCCATGCCGGCTGCCTGGTAGGTAAAGCGCTTAACTGTGAGAAAACTTTGCTCTCGGCAACATTAGCATAAGATATAACTGTTGATATAGAAGGGGGCTATTGCAATGGCTCCCTTATTTTTTGCCCTTTTTATGTAATCTATACCCAATTATTACTTTGAAAATATCATTATCGCTTGTTTCGGTGAAACCAAGGCCATACCCAGCATTAAATTCCCAGTCTTTTGAAAGATCAAGGTCAATGACAAAGAATAACTGGTGTTGCTGCTGTTTGTACTGGTATGGGTCGAACATGGAAATATCGCCTACCGAGCCGAAATATTCAAAGCCAAAGGCTGCTTTTTGGGTAACCTGGTAGCTTGCTTTAAGGTTAGGAGAAAAATCGAATCCATTTTTTTCATTCAAACCATGGAGCGATTTGCCGAATGCAGGATTAAAAGCTACATACAGTTTCTTCCAGGTTTTATCAATAACTGGTCTTATTTCCAGCGTCCAGTCGTCGGTGCTGTATTGGAGTTTCTGGTATCCTAATTCCGCCGAAAGACCTATGCCTACCGGCCATTTCCATTTTTCAGGCACCATTACCCTTGGCCTGATGTGGCTGCCCACAATGTTAGTCCGGTTATCAGAACCTATGGCATTGAACAAATAAAAACCAGTCTCGAACCATTCATTAAAACCATGAGTAATTTCGATTGTTTCATGGAGCAAATTATGTGTCGGGTAAACACCGTCCTGCATAAAAGTCCTGCCGCCAAAGGTGAAATTGCTATGCAACTCCAGCATAGTGGAACCCTTTTCAACCGTTTGAGCGCCATATATCTGGATCTCATAATTTTCCTGGGCGAAAAGTTCAAGATGACAAAAGCAAAATGAAAACAGGAAAAGTAATAGCTTCATACAAGTGATCTTGTTGGTGTATGGTGTAAAAATAGGTACATTAAATTGTAAATATTCTATTACCTGGTTCAATTTTTTTTGTTACTTTTAATAAAAATATATGCAATGTCAAAAGGTTCAAAGTTCTTTCTGGGCATATGTACATTCCTGCCCTTTGTGTTTGGAATCCTGTGTTTGTTTTATTATATCTCTATAGTTTTTGAACTGGTAGGCACCATAAGCAGTATAGATGATCCACGGGAATTTTTACCTGTCTATTTTTCCAAGGTTTTTTCATGGCAGTTATGGACACTGGTAGCCGGTTCTTTAATAACTCATCTTTCGTTAATGATCTACTACATAATTCATGTTGTAAAAAATGAACGAAAATCGGAGGGTTTAAAAATAATGTGGATACTGCTGTTTATTTTTATCGGCGCTATTACTTATGTTATTTACTTCTTTGTAAAAATAGTACCAGAGAAGCCTGAGCATGCAGCAATAAGCAAAACCTGAATTCTGATACTTGCCCAATTGTGGAATAAAAATTCAACTAACAGGCCTTGTTATGTATGGATAGCTGTTTATGCCAGCATAGTTACCGGATTTTCGAGGTATGCCTTTAGCGTTTGCAGGAATTTAGCTCCAACTGAGCCGTCAACTGAGCGGTGGTCACAACTGAGTGTCAGTTTCATCAACTGCCGAATGACTACCTGGCCGTTCTCAACAACGGGTGTTGGTGTTATTTTACCTACTGCGAGTATACAGCTATCGGGGGGATTGATGATGGCCGTAAATTCGTCAATATCCATCATGCCAAGGTTAGAGATGGTAAATGTATTGCCGGTAAAATCCGGAGGCTGAATTTTTTTAGTGCGTGCTTTGTCTATCAATGTTCCTGCTTCCTGGGCTATCTGGGATAATGACTTCTGGTCGGCAAATTTTATTACCGGTACTATAAGTCCGTCTTCTACCGCTACGGCGGTACCAATATGAATATGATGGTTCTGCCTGATAAAATCACCCATCCATGAACTGTTCACAGCAGGGTGCAGGCGCAGCGCCATAGCGCAGGCTTTTATCACCAGGTCATTGAATGAAACTTTTACCGGAGCAATTTCATTTATGGCTTTACGCGCTTCAATAGCTGTGTCCATAGTGACGGTCATGCGGAGGTAGAAATGTGGTGCGCTGAACTTGCTTTCAGCCAGTTTCTGTGCTATAATTCTGCGCATCTGATTCAGCGGGATATCTGTATGACCCTCTGTTCCTACCTGTAGTGCAGGTATTACAGGCATTACTGCTTTTGAAGCTTGTGGCGCCGCTGAAGGCGTATAACTATCCACATCACGTTTAATGATACGACCACTGTCGCCACTTCCTTTTATATCTTGTATATCCACTCCTTTTTCCTGTGCCATTTTTTTTGCAAGCGGAGATGCCTTAATACGGTCATCTCCTGAAGTGTTTTGTTCAGGCTGTGGGGCAGGCTCAGGTTGTTTTTCTTGCGGGGCCCCGGCTATGGGCTGCTCTTGTTTAGGCTCTTCCTTTGGGGCTTCTTTAGCTGGTTCTTTCTTTACTTGCGCAGGGGGTGTAACACCTCCCTCTCCTTTGGAGAGGGCCGGGGTGAGGCCTCCTTTCTCTTTCTCCAGTATGGACTGAAAATCCTCGCCGGGCTTACCTACTATGGCCATGATACCATTTACAGGTACGCCCTTTCCTTTCTCCACACCAATGTATAACAGTGTGCCATCTACATAGGGCATAACCTCCATAGTGGCTTTATCTGTTTCCACCTCGGCAATAATATCATCAGACTTTACGGTATCACCTACTTTTTTGTGCCATTCCGCTATTACACCTTCCTTCATTGTATCACTCAACAGCGGCATTCTGATCGCTTCAGCCATATATTTTGCTATAAATTTTAAAAGTCAAAAGTAACTAATTCAGTTGATTGTTTGACAGGCAGGAATGGAGATTTGTTTTTTTTTGGAAAAGAGCTTCAAAACAATTCCGTATAGTCAGAGAATTTTCTTCCTATTCTGGATAAAGGTAATTTGGGAATAAAAAACTCTATATCAACCTCTGATCGGGCCGCTGTACTTTTTGCCCAATTTTTATAAGAATCTCCGCCGCGTTCACTTTAAGCAATTTCCATTCATGACCATCAAGATGGATGGTATCAAAGTCTACTCCATGCTTGTCAACGAAGAGATCAAGATTTCTTTCAAAGCTAAACAATGGATCTTCAATTTCATTTGGTAAAAGACCATTATGCAACAGTTGAGGGACGTAAACAAGTGCATCGTAAATCGCCGAAATAACGCCTTCCGGAGTATAGATGAAAGCTTCAAAATAAGATTCTTGCACGGGGTATGGCATGCAAAAAAGTTGAAAACCAGCAACAAAAACATCGAACAAGTGTCGTTGATTCAAAAGTTCATTATCGTCTTTCATTCCAAAAAGTGTCTATGAAAAGGCTGGATGGAACGTAACGCAACTCCAGACTCAGTACTCTATACTCAAATTCAACGCATCCTTCAATCTCCCCAAACTAGGGTTTTTCTGCGCCATAACATCAAACATTTCGCTTTTGCTCAGCACCACTGTATTCTGGGAAGCAATAACAGATTCATCTTCCTTTACCTCTGTTGTGATACGTACCATAATTTTGGTTTCTTCCCTGTAAAAATCCAGTAGCAGCGTTCTTTGTTCTTTGGCGTAGGTATCAGTAAGATCACTTGGGGATATTAACCTTATTTCGTCGGGTGGCAAAACTTCTATCCGCATCATACTGAACTGGGAATAGATAACATTTTTGCCGGCTGCCTGTAATTGTTGCTTATATTTTTCGAATAGCCCATCCGCTAATTCAACCGTGAGCGCTTGCTGCTGCCGGTCTTTGTTGGCAGTAGCATCAATTACTTTTTTGTCTATGTCATCCAATATATTTTTGGATAAACGGCGGTTGTTAGCTGGTATCGGAGTATTAATTGAGGTGGTTACAGGTACGGGTTGTGGAGTAACTTCCGGTTTGGCAGGCGCTACCTGATTTTTTTGTTCGTTTATATTACTTTGTTGATAGTCAGTTGATTTTGTCGCTTTATTTAAAGTTATTAATTCATCTTTTGGTACCTGAGCAGAAGCATTATTTATACTATTGCTGTTTTTTTTTACATCGCTATGATCCGGTACCTGCGTGCCTCCAACAGATACCTGAGCACCTGAAACAGCCTGCAAAAGATAGCATAACCGAATCAGGCACATTTCTATATGCAGCCGTTTATTGGTAGCTGTTTTGTAATTAAGTTCACTATCGTTAATTACATTTAATGCCGAAATAATGAATGAAGGGGGCGCCTGGTTGGCTTTTTCATGATACAGAGGCCGGAGGTCATTTGGCACATCAAGCAGCTTTACCATTCGATGGTCTTTGCAAAGAAGCAGGTTGCGGAAATATTCTGCAAGTCCATTAATGATCACATCGCCTTCAAAACCTTTTTCCAATGCTTCATCCAGTTGTAATAAAGAACCTGCCACATCCTGGCTGAGCATACTGTCTGTGAGGCGGAAGTAAAAATCGGCATCCAGCAGGTTCAGGTGCTCCATGGTATTGCTGTAGGTGAGCAAACCATTGGTAAAGCTGGCAATACGGTCGAGCATAGAAAGGGCGTCGCGCATACACCCTTCACTCTTCTGTGCTATGATATGCAGGGCGGCTTCCTGTGCTACCATTTTTTCCTTAACAGCTATACTTTGCAGATGGGCAGTAATATCGTGCGTAGTAATGCGCCTGAAGTCAAATATCTGGCAGCGGCTGAGGATGGTAGGGAGTATCTTATGCTTTTCGGTAGTAGCGAGGATGAAGATAGCGTAGGGTGGGGGTTCTTCCAGGGTTTTCAGGAAGGCATTAAATGCCGAAGCGCTCAGCATGTGCACCTCATCAATTATATAGACCTTGTATTTGCCCTGCTGCGGAGCAAACCGTACCTGGTTGGTCAGTTCCCGGATATCATCCACCGAGTTATTGCTTGCCGCATCCAGTTCAAAAACATTAAAGGACGAATTGTTATTAAAGCTCAGGCATGTATTACACACCCCACATGCCTCCATATCAGCGGAGGGGTTTTCGCAGTTGATGGTCTTTGCCAGAATACGTGCACAGGTGGTTTTACCCACACCCCTTGGTCCGCAAAAAAGATAGGCATGCGCCAGGTGCTGGTTCTTTATGGCATTCTTCAGTGTAGTGGTAATATGCTCCTGACCCACCACCGTATCAAACGTCTGGGGGCGGTATTTACGTGCTGAAACTATGTAATTATCGCTCATTAATTCTTTAGTCGGAAGTCCTTAGTCGAAACCTGCCTGCCGGTAGGCAGGGTCTAAAGTCAAAAGTAAATAGTAAATGGTAGAAAGAAAAAAGAAGTTTTACCTCACCTGCAACTTATTCACTAAGGCAGGTAAATTAATGAGTATTTTTATTTTATTTTTGGCGATTAGAATTGCAGGAAATTTATTTTATATTTAATTTAAAAGATGGTTATATGTAGTTTTTAAATTTTGTTAGTAAAAAACCATGTGGATTTTTTCTTTTATTGTCAAAATTCATTATCTTGCTGTCAGATTTTAATAACGCTTAAAAATATTATATATTTTAGTGGCATAATTGTATTTTTAAACCCCTTTGAATCCTATTATTTAACTGTTTTTTAAAATTATTCTATGAAGAAAATTTATTTTTTATTCGTCCTTATCAGCCTTCATGTTACAGGCTTTGCAACAACGTGGTATTCCCAAGGTACAGGAGACCCTTCCAGTACATCGAACTGGAATAGTGTCAGCACCGGAACGGGATCGTCACCCACAAACTTCACTACCTCCGGAGATGTTTTTATCATGCAGACGAACATGAGCGGCGGCAGTGGCACATGGACGTTAGGCACAGGCACTACTCTACAATTAAGCAGTGTCACATTTTATGACTATTTCGGTACCATAAATTGTTATAATCTCTCCCTTACAGGCTCTACTAATCTTTATGGTGAAACTGCTAATTATTTTTATGTCAGCGGTGATTTTAGTGCTTCAGGTACGTCAGTTATGACGAATCCGCCATCATGGAATTATTTTTACTTTACCAATACTGCATCTTCGCTTTCGAGCCCGCAACATTGTACCATGACAACCACAGGCTCCGGCAATTATACTTACATGTATGTTAATACAGGTGTTACGGTAGCGTTTACTGCCAATAATACCTGGAATACATCATCCTCTACATTTTCAATTAGCGGTACTCTTGATTGCGGTACTTATTCTTTTGGCGGCTCATGTCCTTTTGTCTTAAACAGTGGCGCTACACTTTATACCGGCATGGCAGGCGGTGTTAATTCAGCTATTGTATCAACAGGCGGAACTACTTTTGCTACCGGCGCCACTTATGGATTTACCGGCACTGCAGCACAGGTTACCGGCTCATTGATGCCCGCATCGCTTGTATCTCCCGCTAAGCTTATTATCAATAACGCTGCCGGCGTTACACTTTCACAAAGCACTGCCAATACCAATACTACCGGCGCTCTTACTTTTATTGCGGGTAACCTCAATACAGGGAGTAATTCTCTTACTATTCCGGGCGTATCAACAGCGATAAGCGGGGCAGGGTCCTCCAACTATGTAATAGGAACTTTAATGAAAACTATTTCCGGGAATTCAGCCATTAACTATGAAGTAGGCTATAGTACGACATATACGCCAATGCAGCTGACACTTAGCTCTTCCGGTAGCTCCGGGAGTCTCGGAGTTGCCGTTACACATGGATTGCACGCTTCGGTGGGTACATCAGGGTTACGAGGTGGTCAGATGGTAAACGATTACTGGACCATAACCAATTCAGGAGCCGCAGGACCCGCTACCGTAATTCCGTTGGCCACGTATCCTTCAGGCGATATTCTCGGCGGGGCAGGTAACAGCGGATTTGTTACCCGGAATTATTCAGCTTCTTCATGGCTTGGGCCTTATCAAACAACCAATAACACATCTCCCACTACTTCCGCTACCACTACAGGCGTGCCCCTGGCTTCATTAGCAGGAGACTATATTTTCGGTATTATGGGCGGCATATCAGGAAACCTTAGTGTATGCCCGGGTTTATCATCAACATTAACAGACTCTATTTCCGGTGGTACATGGAGCAGCGGCAGCCCGACAGTTGCAGCTATTGGTTCCATTTCCGGTATAGTTACCGGATTATCAGGCGGAACATCCATAATTACTTACACCATAGGTGGAGCAACTTCCATTGCTACGGTTACCGTTGTACCAATCGCAGCCATTACCGGTACATCAATCGTTTGCATAGGCAATGCCACCCCATTCACTCATTCGACTTCAGGCGGTACATGGAGCAGCAGTAATCCGGCGCAAGCTTCTGTGGGTTCGTCAACGGGCCTTGTTACCGGGCTTACGTCTGGAACAGCAACTATTACTTACACACTGCCGGGTGGTTGTATTTCAACACTACCAGTAACAGTTAACGCGAGTCCAGCTTCCATAACCGGAACATCAAGTGTTTGTCCAGGCTTTACTACAGCATTAGGTGATGCTACTACAGGCGGTACGTGGAGCAGCAGTAATACTTCTTTAGCTACCGTGGGTTCCTCTTCGGGGGTTGTTACTGGTATAGCAGGAGGGAATCCAGTTATCTCTTATACATCTGCTGCAGGATGTTCCGCAACCCAAACTATGACAGTCAATAGCATGGCACCTATACTTGGTGTGCTTGGTGTTTGTGCTACAGGTATTACCTCCTCCTTAACTGATGCCACCCCTGGCGGAACGTGGTCGAGCAGTAATACCGGGGTAGCCACTATTGGTTCAATTTCCGGCGTAGCTACAAGTATTGGATCAGGAGTCTCCACTATTACTTATACCGTGGCTTCCACAGGTTGTATAGCAACCGCTGTATTCGGGGTTACAGGAACTCCAAATGTATATACGGTTACCGGTGGTGGCGGATATTGCGCCGGAGGCACAGGGGTAAGTATCGGATTGTCGGGATCAGATGCAGGAGTCAGCTATCGTTTATTTAATGGATCTGCATTGGCAGGTACAGCAATCTCAGGCGTAGGCTATGGTTTCAGTTTTCCACCAATGGCAACTGCGGGAACCTATTCTGTTATTGCCAACCCCGGCAGCGCATGTGCAACTACAATGACCGGATCTGCCACAGTTGTTATTAACCCGTTACCTACTGCATTTTCAGTTACCGGCGGTGGCAGTTATTGCACTGGCGGAACAGGTGTGCATGTTGGGTTAGGTACGTCAACTATAGGCGTCAATTACCAGTTATTTAACGGGACGACCGCCATTGGTTCCCCCGTTTCCGGAACAGGCGCTGCGCTTGATTTTGGGTTGTTAACAGCAACCGGTACTTATACCGTATTTGCAACCAATACAACAACAGGCTGTGTGAATAATATGAGCGGCAGTGTTACAATAAGTACCAATCTTTTACCTACTGTTTACAGTGTGACAGGAGGGGGGGCATATTGTTCAGGAGGTTCCGGAGTTACTGTAGGATTAAGTGGTTCAGATGCTGGTGTTAGCTACCAGTTATATTTTGGCGGATCACCGGTTTCCGGTGCAGTTGTATCCGGTACAGGGTCAGCATTCTCATTTGTATCCCCAATAACTGCAGGCGGAAGCTACACTGTAGTTGCTACCAATACAACCACAGGTTGTATTAGTACTATGGCGGGTTCCGCAACAGTTGTTGTGAATGTTTTACCAACGGTATTTAATGTAACAGGTGGTGGTGCATATTGTGTTGGAGGTACTGGTGTTCATATCGGGCTTAATGCTTCCACCGTTGGTGTTAATTACCAGATTTACCGTGGCACAACTGCTGTTGGCGCTCCAATAGCCGGTACAGGAGTTTCGCTTGATTTCGGATTATTTACCATTGTTGGTTCTTATACCATTTCCGCAACCAATGCGACCACCGGTTGCACAATGAATATGAGTGGAAGCGCATCAGTTTCCACCAATCCATTACCTAATCTCTATACCGTTACCGGTGGCGGAGGATATTGTTCAGGCGGGTCAGGTGTTCATGTCGGACTTAACTCTTCAGAACCCGGAATTATTTACCAGTTGTATAATGGATCCTCACTGTGGAGCGCGTCAGCAGGAACCGGTTCTGCCATTGATTTCGGATTAGAAACAGCTGCGGGTTTTTATAGCATAACTGCAACAAACAGCATAACAGGATGTATTTCAACAATGACCGGTGGCGTAACTGTTAGTATCAATCCATTGCCTGTTATTTTCGCAGTTACAGGTGGCGGAAGTTATTGCGCGGGTGGAACAGGTGTTCATATAGGAACAACAAGCTCCACAACAGGCGTAAATTATCAGTTATTTGCAGGCAGTTCACCATCCGGGACCTTTGTAGCAGGTACAGGATTCGGACTTGATTTCGGATTGAAAACCGCGGCAGGTTCGTATACCGTAGTTGCAACCAATCCAACAACAAGCTGCACAAACATAATGAGTAGCAGTGCATCGGTTAACATTAATCCGTTACCACCGGCATCTGCAGTAACAGGCGGTGGCGGTTATTGTGCAGGCGGTACAGGCGTGCATATTGGCGTCAGTGGTTCCATTACCGGAGTCAGTTACCAGTTGTATATCAGCGGTACCAGTCTGTCTGGTTCACCAGTTGCCGGTACAGGATCGGCCATTGATTTTGGATTAAGAACTGTAGCGGGTACCTATACAGTTGTGGGCATCAATACAACTACAGGATGTTCAGGCAACATGACCGGAAGTGTTGTTGTTACTGTTAACCCCTTGCCAACCGCTTATAATGTTACAGGCGGCGGCGGTTATTGCGCAGGCAGTTCCGGATCAGTTGTAGGTTTGAACACATCAACTATCGGCGTAAGTTATCAATTAATTAACGGTTCAACGCCTATAGGTACTGCAATACCAGGATCCGGTACATCCATTAGTTTCGGCCCTCAGACAGTTGCCGGAACCTACACTGTTATAGCTACCAATACAGTTACTGGATGTTCCAACACAATGTCAGGCAGTGTTGTTGTAGGGGTGAACCCGCTACCAACGGCATTTAATGTAACAGGCGGCGGCAGTTATTGTACCGGCGGCACAGGCGTGCATATCGGACTTAGCGCTTCCACACCCGGCATCGGTTATGTGCTTTACAATTCAGGTTTGCCGGTAACCTTGCCTATGTCAGGTACTGGTGCAGCTCTTGATTTTGGTTTACGTACCGCTCCCGGAACGTATACGATCGTTGCTACCAATACCGCTACCTCATGTACCAACACAATGGCCGGCAGTGCAGTTGTTAGTATTAATCCGTTGCCTGCAATCTTTTTACTCACAGGTGGCGGAAATTATTGTTTTGGAACACCCGGAGTTGATATAGGACTAAGCGGATCAGCGGTTGGAACAAACTACCAGCTTTATTTAGGGAGTTCCCTTGTAGGTCCTCCATTGGTAGGAACAGGGTCTTCACTTGATTTCGGCATGCAGACCTCAGTAGGAACGTATAATATTATTGCCACCAATACTGTAACAGGTTGCACCACAAACATGGGTGGAAGCACTAATGTTAATATTAATCCACTCCCGGTACTTCATTTAGTTACCGGCGGTGGTAATTATTGCCCCGGCGGCACAGGTGTACATGTTTATATTAACGGATCAGAAACAGGCATCAACTACCAGTTATTTAATGGCAGCTCTACAATAGGACCTGTAATCCCGGGAACCGGACTTATCATTGACTTTGGTCTGCAAACAGCGCCCGGCACGTATACTGTTGTTGCAACAGATGCGGTCACAGGTTGTTCGGCAGGTATGACAGGCAGTGTAGCCGTAGGGATTTCGTCATTACCGGCAGCATTTAACGTTACCGGTACCGGAAATTATTGCCCCGGCGGCGCAGGCGTTCATGTTGGATTAAGCGGATCAGACCTGGGTACAAGCTACCAATTATATAATACTACCGGGCCGGCCGGCACTACAATTGCAGGGACAGGTCTTGTAATAGACTTTGGTCTTGAATTAACCGGAACTTATACAGTAATTGCAACCAGCGGAACAACTTTCTGTTCGAATAACATGAATGGCAGCGCCATTGTTACTATCAGCGCTTTACCAACCTCCTATAACGTTACCGGTGGTGGCAGTTATTGTGCAGGTGGAACAGGCGTTCACATTGGTCTTGACGGATCGGACCCTGGAATCAGTTACCAGTTAAGCCTCTCAGGTATACCGGCAGGCTCTCCAATGACAGGTACGGGCAGCGCTCTTGATTTCGGATTGAAAACTGCAGGAGGAACCTATACAGTAATAGCCCTTAGTTCTACTACTACCTGCAGCAATAATATGACCGGAAGCTCATTAATTACAGTTAATCCATTGCCAATTGTTTTTACAGTAACCGGTGGCGGAAATTATTGTACAGGCGGAACAGGTGTGCATGTAATGCTTAGCGGATCTACGGTTGGTATTAATTACCAATTATTCAGGTGACTTACTGCAATAGGCGCTCCCTGGGCAGGTACCGGCTTGATTATAGATTTCGGTTTGCAAACAGTAGCAGGCACTTATACAGTTGTTGCAACAAATACAGGCACAGCCTGCACAAACAGTATGACCGGCAGTGTATCTGTTGGCATTAATGCTTTACCAGTTGCATATACGGTGTCGGGAGGTGGTAACTATTGCACAGGCGGAACAGGTGTTCACGTAATGCTTAGCGGATCGAATACAGGTATCAGCTACCAATTATACAGGGCCGGCTTCGGAATGGTTGGCGCACCAATGGCAGGTACAGGTTTCGGACTTGATTTCGGATTACAGACAGCAGCAGGTAACTATACAGTTGTAGCTACCAATACAAGTACCATGTGTGTAAATAACATGACCGGAAGTGTTTCTGTTGGTATCAACCCACTACCAAATGTTTATAATGTTACCAGTACCAGCAGCAATTATTGCATAGGTGGTACCGGTGTGGATGTTTATCTGTCGGGCTCTGAAGTTGGCGTTAACTACCAGTTATACCTTGCCGGAACAGCAGTAGGCAGCCCTCTACCAGGTACAGGGACATCAGTACATTTCGGCGCTCAGTTAGCAGCCGGCATGTATACAGCAGTTGCCATTAACGCAAGCACATCGTGCACACATAATATGGCCAGCAGTGTTACAGTAGTAATTGATCCATTGCCAATTGCCTACTCTATGACCGGCGGTGGCGGTTATTGTAACGGAACGGCTGGTGTTCCGGTTGGTTTGAGTGGTTCTTACGCAGGGGTTATGTACCAGTTGTATCTTGATGGCACGCCAACAGGAAGCCCGGTAAGTGGTACAGGATCAGCAATTAGTTTTGGTATCAGAAGTGCAACAGGGGCTTATACGGTAATAGCTAACAACCCTGCTACAACCTGCGTAAATAATATGTCGGGTGTAGCAACTGTTGTTATGAATTCACTACCGTATGTTTATACAATTACAGGCGGTGGTACCTATTGTGCAAGTGGCTCAGGGGTTCATGTAGGTTTGAGCGGTTCGCAAAGCGGAGTTAACTATCAGTTATATGTAGGTTCACTTGCTGCAGGAGCTCCTGTTGCCGGAACAGGACTTGGCATAGACTTCGGATTATTAACCTCAGCAGGAACTTACACGGTAATTGCCACTAACCCATCAACAACCTGCACCAGGAATATGCTGGGAACAGTGACAGTAGGTATCAATCCATCACCAACTGCCTATTCAGTAATAGGCGGAGGTAATTATTGCCCCGGCGGACCTGGACTTCATGTAGGTATCAGCGGTTCACAAGCTGATGTGACTTACCTCTTATACAATGGTTCTACCATAATAGGGACGGGGATGACAGGTTCCGGACCGGCAATTGACTTTGGTTTACAAACAACAGCGGGTACTTATACAGTTGTAGGAACTAACAATATTAATGGATGTACGGGCAATATGTCGGGCAGTGTTCCTGTAATAATAAATACACCACCTGCAGTATTTGCAGTAACGGGCGGCGGCAGTTTCTGTTCAGGCACAGGCGGTGTTCATGTTGGATTAAATGGTTCTAATTCAGGTGTGAATTACCAGTTATTTAACGGGTTTACAGCAGTTGGCAGCCCGGTAGCAGGAACAGGAGGTATCCTGGATATGGGTATCATTACAACCGGCGCTACCTATACCGTAATAGCTACAGATAATACTACAGGGTGTACAATGCCAATGGCAGGAAATGCCATAGTAACCGTAAATCCTTCTGTTACACCAATTGTAAATATTTCTACTCCGGCAGGAGACACAATATGTTCGGGTACATTCACAACCTTCACGGCTGTTGCTACGAATGGCGGTACTCCTCCTGTTTACCAATGGAAGGTGAATGGAGTGATAGCAGGATTTAGCAATAACTACAGCTATATACCATTAAACGGCGATGTACTGACAGTGACCCTTACAAGTAATGCACTTTGCGCTTCACCTGCTACCGTAAACAGGTCTGTTACGCTTAATGTGCTACCACAGGGTACTCCGGCTGTAAGTATTGCAGCTTTCCCCGGAAATGAAGTATGCCAGGGTACAACGGTGAACTACACAGCTACTCCTTCATTCGGAGGCCCAACACCTGTTTATTCATGGATAAAGAATGGTTCGAACATAGGAACAACTGCTAACTTCAGCTATGCCCCTGCAAATGGCGATGACATTTATTGCATCATGACCAGCAATTATCATTGCCGCCTTACAAGTTCAGGCGTCAGCAGCCATATTAATATGATAGTTGACGTTTCAACGACGCCAACGGTTACTGTTACTGCTTCGCCTTCAACTAATATTTTTGCAGGGCAACCGGTAACCTTTACAGCAAATGTTACCGGCGCCGGAGCTGCTCCTGCGTATCAGTGGAGTGTTAACGGAATCCAGGTTCCGACAGCTACTAATCAAACCTATACTACAAGCGCACTGAACAATGGAGATGATGTTTCCTGCAGTATAGTGAGTGGTGGCGGTTGCGCAGGTAATGTTGGATCCGGTTCTTTAACGGTTCATATCTCGAATGTAGGTGTGCAGCCTGTTTCGCTGTCAGGCAGCGATATAAGGCTTGTTCCAAATCCTAACAAGGGAACATTTATGCTGAAAGGTACTTTGGGGACTACAACAGACGAAGAAATTTCAGTTGAGGTAACTGATATGCTTGGCCAGGTTGTTTATACCAGCAAAGTATTGACACATAATGGTGAACTGAACGAAAGGATACAGACCAGCAATACACTTGCTAACGGTATGTATATTTTAAGCCTGCGTTCAGGTTCAGAGAATAAAGTATTCCACCTGGTAATTGAACAATAGGTAATACTTAAGTTAAGAAATAAGAAAGTGGTCCCTGAGAATGGGGCCATTTTTTTTACTGATCAATGTCATTAATATAAGAGTGATTTGTCTTTTATTGCTGATAGAGGTCATTGTTTAAGAACGGCTGTACCATGAATTTTGCATTGCATTTAACAGGATGAGTTTATGAACGCAATAATAAGGGCTGGAATTTATTTTATGGGCATTCTGACAATTAGTTTTTACCATTCAACCAGTGCACAAACAAATAGTAAGTGGGTAGCACCTCTTCGCAGCGATGGGAACTTGTAAACTATATCCGGACATTCAAACAGTAAATTTCCAAGCGTATTCCAGTGTGGAATGCATCTGATCTTATTGATTACAGCATTTAGAGCAGGGAAAGGCATCTATCACTTTTTACAGTTGGAAATATTTATTGATTAAATCAATATGGCTATTGCTATTTATTGGACAGATAGACGGATATTTGCATTGTTACTGAAGAAAAAGCAGATCAAAAGATGAAGATCGGTATAGTATGTTATCCTACATTTGGTGGCAGCGGGGTTCTGGCTACAGAATTGGGCATCGCGCTTTCTGATAAGGGTTATGAAGTACACTTCATAACTTATGAACAACCTGTAAGATTAAACCAGAGTTTTCATCCCAATATCTATTTCCATGAGGTAAAGGTGCCTACCTATCCGTTGTTCGATTTTCCGCCTTATGAGACAGCGCTTGCGAGCGCCATGGTAAATGTGATCGTAAACCAGAACCTGGATATACTGCACCTTCACTATGCCATCCCGCACGCTTCTGCGGCTTATTTCGCCAGGCAGATACTGAAGAAGACCGGCAGGGATATACCATTCATCACGACACTGCATGGTACGGATATTACACTTGTTGGTAAAGACCCAACTTATGAGCCGGTAGTTACTTTTTCCATAAATGAATCTGATGCGATTACGGCTGTTTCTGAAAATCTGAAAGCGGAAACGTTCCACTCATTTAAAATAGAAAAAGAAATTCACGTCATCCCGAATTTTGTGGATATAAAACGTTTTTTCCAGGCAGATAAAGACCATTTCAAGCAAATGCTGGCGCCGGAAGGAGAGCGAATTCTAGTGCATGTTTCCAACTTTCGTTCTGTAAAAAGAGTACAGGATGTAATTAAGGTATTTGATAAGGTAAAGCAGGTTGTTCCAGCAAAGTTGCTGATGATAGGTGACGGGCCTGACAGGCAGATGGCTGAGGATCTTGCCCGGACTCTTGGACTGTATAACGATGTCCGTTTCCTGGGTAAACAGGAGCAGATCAGTGAGATACTAAGTATTGCAGACCTGTTTATTTTGCCTTCAGAAACGGAAAGCTTTGGGTTATCTGCCTTAGAGGGCATGGCATGCAGTGTGCCGCTTATTTCTACCAATGCAGGCGGGTTGCCTGAGATCAATGTGGATGGGGAGACTGGTTTCATGAGCAATGTAGGTGATATTGAGTCCATGTCGAGAAATGCAATTTATATTCTTAGTGATGAAGACCGGCTCCAGAATTTCAAAAAAGCAGCAATCAACCAGGCCCGGAAATTCGAGAAACAGCATGTTATACCCCGGTACGAGCGGCTTTATTGTGAAGTAATAGCTGCGTATAAGGCGGGAAAAGCAGTTGCTGGATAATATACATCACGCGGTATAGATCAGTGCAAAGAAAGTTTCCCGCAAAGGCGCAATTATTACCTTGAAAGTCACCAGATCAATACATTTTTAAGCTTTCAAAACCCGCATATTTAATGCACTAACTTATCCTGTTTACAGGTATAACCTGATTTCATATTGCATCCGATGGATTTTTTTCTAATTTTGTTTTCAAATTGATTCTATGCCATCCTTTGATATAGCCAGTAAAGTAGATCTGCAAACGCTTGATAATGCAGTAAACATAGCCAAAAAAGAAATTGACAACCGTTGGGATTTCAAGGGCACTCATGTAACCTTTGAGCTGAACAAAAAGAATATGACCATAGCGATAGAAGTGGAGAGCGATATGAAACTGTCGCAACTACAGGATGTGTTGCTTACCAAGGCTATGCGCCAGGGTATAGAGGCAAATGCATTTGACCTGAGTAAGGAACCATCTGCGAATGGCAAGTATGTGCGCAAGACTGTAAGCATAAAGAACGGCATTGATAAAGAAAATTCGAAGAAAATAGTGAAGCTTATTAAGGACAGCGGATCAAAAGTGCAGGCTGCGATAATGGACGATGTGATACGTGTAACTGCCAAAAAGATAGATGAGCTGCAGGCTGTTATTCAACTTTGCAAAACATCGGCGCTGGATTTGCCGCTGCAGTTTGTGAATATGAAGAGTTAGTTGAAAGTCTGAAGTCTGAAGTCTAAAGTCTAAAGTTAGGGAGAAGTAGTCTAATGTCGTAAGCCTGTGGCCGCAAATAGGTTTGCGTGGGATAGGCTGGAGATTAGGTAGTTAATCATAAGTTGTATGTTAATATAAATAAATTCGTTAATTTATTTTTGGGTTGGGAATATTTGAAGTCCCAAACGTCTTTAGCCTGCCTATCGCTTGCCTCTCGGCAGACAGGCTGGGCAAGCCAGTCTGTTTAGCCGGGGATCCATTGTCGCATTTTTTCTATTTTTCTGCTGTCCCGATAGCTATCGGGATTGATAATCAGTAGTCGCATTGTCGTATGTTGTCGCATTATTGTCGTAGTTCTAATCACTGTAAGAGGGAGGTGTTATGTTATTACTTCATAGATTTTGTTTATAGGATGAATGGGATAGTTTTATTGAAAAAAATATTTGCCTAAATCATTGGGAATGTTCGTCCTCTCCCTCGTAAATTATCAATTGTATTTTAATAATATAATATGTAATTTAATGCAATGTCGCTAAAAGCTATGACCACCTTAGCTGCAACCTTCGCCTGTTGGCTATGGCTGCTGAAAAAAAAGTTATGGCAGTTTATAGCGGACTAACAAAAAAAGTAGCAAATGTAGGAATAATAATTGACATTTCCAAATTTTATGGATAAATATTTTGAAAATGCCGGCTGGGCGGGGGGGATAAGTTTTATGATGGATTTCTGAACCGTTGATTAAGCTGATTTGTTTGATTTCGTTGATATACTCACGGATCATCAAGTTTGCCGGGCTTGTAGCATTTGGCTGGGGTTTTCCCGCAATGATACACCCGTCTGATCCGCCGCGGGGGGGATACTGGCGGGGTTTCTACTGTTTTGTGTATAGATGTGCCACACCTCAGAGGTGTGGCACATCTGCCTACCGTTTGGGTGACACACCGGTGAGGGGATTGATGGTAACGTTTTTAGTAACATAGCACCCCGTTCCTAAAGTATAAGTAAGTGTAACAACTCCGGCTGAGAGGGCATGGGCGATGCCGGTGGTTGTGCCGATGGTGGCGAGGGTTGTGGGGGCGCGAATAAACACACCCCTCGCCCCTCTCAAGAGGGGAATTGCCCTACTGCGTGTTGCCTGGTTTTGCTGACGCAATAAAAGGAGGCTGAATAAAATTACAAAACGTACAAGCGAGTGACACAACGGAACCTTAATAGCAGCAACCAAGCCCGGACAATAATATTTTTCTTTTTCCCTAACTATTGGTTACTCAAAACGTATTCCACGCATCCTTAAACAAAGGCTGCTTCAGGTCTTTGTCTGAGATGATGGCATCGGTGAGGTTGATTTTCCAGTCAACGCCTATTTCGGGGTCGGCGTATAAGAAGCCGCCTTCGGTGGGCTTGTTGTAGAAGTTATCGCATTTGTAGAATACTTCGGCAGTATCTGTGAGTACGGCATAGCCATGTGCGAAACCGTGGGGGATTAGTAATTGTTTTTTATTTTCTGCGGTGAGTTCTATTCCAAACCACTGTTTGTAGGTCTTGCTGTTCCTGCGGATATCCACTGCAATATCCCAGATGCCGCCTTCCAATACACGGATCAGCTTGGCTTGTGGTACGGGCAGGTTTTGGTAATGAAGGCCACGCAGCACATTCTTTACAGAGCGGGCCTGGTTGTCCTGCACGAATGCGGTGGTGTAGCCAGACCTAGCTTCGAGGGTTTGTTTGTTATAGCTTTCAAAGAAGTAACCGCGGTCGTCTATGTGCACCGCAGGTTCCAATATCAGTAACCCCTCTAAGGGTGTAGTGAGCACATTCATATCAGTGGATTAGGCTATGATCTCAAGGAGGTTAGTAGTGATGTAGGATAGTTCTTCTCCGGTAAGTTCGGTATGTATTGGCAGGGATATCACACAATCCTGCAACCTATCTGTAACAGGAAGAACAATATTTGCGGAGCCATAATCTTTCAGCATATTTTGCTTGTGACAGGGTACAGGATAATAGATCATGGAAGGTATGTTCCTTTCTGCCAGTTTGATTTGCAGCATATCGCGGTCCACGTTTTTCATTTGCAGCGTATACTGGTGGAATACGTGGTAGCTGTAGGGTGCGCGGAAGGGTGTGATTATTTTCGGGTTGTTTTTAAATGCATTATCGTAATAATCTGCAGCGGCACGGCGGGCAGTGCAATATTCATCGAGGTGGCGCAGCTTGATGCGGAGAATGGCAGCCTGTATGCTGTCGAGGCGGCTGTTGCAGCCCACCATTTCGTGGTAGTAGCGTGTTTTCTGTCCGTGGTTGGCGATCATTCGCAGTGTTTCGGCAAGGGCGTCATCATTAGTGAATATTGCGCCGCCATCACCATATCCGCCGAGGTTCTTGGAAGGGAAGAAGGAGGTGCAGCCAATGATGCCCATGGAGCCTGTTTTTTTGGTTGTACCATCAGGGAACGTGTATGTACCGCCAATGGCCTGCGCATTGTCTTCGATAACGGGTATGTTATGTTCTTTTGCGAGCTCCAGCAAGGGTGCCATATTTACGCTCTGTCCATAGAGATGAACGGGAATGATTGCTTTTGTTTTTGGGGTAATAGCCGCACGAACGCTATCTATATTCATGGTAAATGTATCGGCGTCCACATCAACGAAAACAGGGGTCAGGCGCAGGAGCGCTACTACTTCTACGGTGGCAATGTAGGTATATGAAGCAGTTATTACTTCATCACCGGGTTTCAGGCCAAGGGCCATCAGGGCTATTTGTAAGGCATCTGTACCATTAGCACAGGGGATTACATGCTTTACTCCGAGATATGCTTCCAGTTCGGCGCCAAAATGTTTTACATCGGGCCCGTTGATGAAAGCAGTGCTTTCCAACACATTTAAAACAGCGGTATCTATTTCTGATTTTATTTTGTGGTACTGACGCTTGAGGTCAACCATCTGGAGATTATGCATGAAGTCTTTTTTAACGGGTGCAAACCTACGATTTTTTGAGGGAATACTACATTTGTATGCGCTGCAAGTTCGTTATGTTTACTTATAGATGGATATAGATTCCTGCATTGCATTTTATGCTATATTTGAAATTATTTTTCAAAAAATACTTATGAAACTGAAATAATAATATAAAATTTACTAATTTAGTTGCAAACCTATCGAGCCACATGATACAAGCTTATAAATTGTACCGGATAATTCTGTTTTTTGATTTACGGGTGTTTAATTATACGGCTATGAAGTACCTATGCATCTTCCTGTTATGTTTATTTTTTCAACCTTTAAAATCAGTATCACAAGTTCCTGTCTATGTACCGGCTGTGAAACAGTATGCAATGAATACTTTTGGCGGAAAAAATGTTTTACGGGAACTATATTAATAAAACGTTAAAACTGGCATGTAATTTGCTGCGTGATCAATAATACCATGAAAAGCCGTACCCTAACATTTTTATTAATGCTTTGCTGTGTATTCATTACACATGCACAGATCATTACTACAGTGGCAGGTAGCAGTAGTGTATATGGGTTTGGAGGGGATGGTGGCCCCGCTACATTGGCGCAGTTTAGCAGAACATGGGGGATGGCGATAGATGCGGCGGGAAATATTTATGTAGCAGATTATGGAAATAACAGGATACGAATAATAAATACTGCGGGTATTATTTCCACTTTCGCGGGCAATGGTATCAGTGGGTTTGGAGGGGATGGTGGTCCGGCCACTGCGGCTTGGATGGCCGGGCCAACCGGTGTGGCAATACACGGAACGGATGTTTACTTTGTTGATAATGGTAACGCAAGAGTCCGTAAAGTAGATGCATCCGGGATCATTACTACTGTGGCGGGAAACGGTATAGGTGGTTATAGCGGTGACGGAGGGGCGGCTACACTTGCCAGCATTTCGAACGATAACGGACTTTGGGTGGACGGAGCAGGGAATATTTATATTCCGGACCGGACAACCAACAGGCTGCGTAAAGTAGACCCTGCAGGAATTATTACTACAATAGCGGGAAATGGTGTTTCAGGATTTTCAGGAGATGGCGGGCCTGCAACTCTGGCTACATTTAATCTTACCAATGATGTTTCGGTTGACGGAGCAGGAAATATCTATATTTCTGACTGGATGAATAACCGGATCAGGCTGGTAAATACTGCCGGAATCATTTCCACTGCAATTGGTACCGGCGTTTATGGCTGGAGCGGAGACGGAGGACCTGCAACTGCAGCTACTGTACGCGGCCCGATGGGCCTAGAATTTAACGGCGCCGGTGATATTTATTTGTGTGACGCCGATAATTTTCTGATCCGGAAAATTAACCCGGCCGGAATAATTACAACGATTGCCGGAACAGGTACACCTGGTTTCTCCGGCGACGGAGGTCCGCCACTTTCTGCACAATTCTACAGGCCGGTAAAGGCGGTGTACTGGAGTGGAATGCTCTTTGTATCAGACAAAGAAAATAACAGGATCAGGAGGATTACCTTTGGTAATACGCCGCCTCATTTTGCAGGCGGGCATTCACAAAACATGACCGTTTGCCAGAATGCAACGGCAACCAATATTGATACCTTGCTTGCTGTTACAGACCCAGATTTCGGGCAGACAGAAACATGGAGCCTGATTTTAGCCCCCTTGCATGGCATTGCTGTGGCAACCTATTCAACAACATCTACAGGGGGTATACTTATTCCTTCGGGTTTAACCTATACACCCAACACAGGATACCTGGGAAATGATTCTTTTAAAGTACGGATTTCTGACGGACCGGGCGCAGATACAACCACAATTTATGTTACAGTAACTACTACACCTACACCCGGAACGCTTTCAGGGCCGTCTTCAGTTTGTCAGGGGTCAACGATCCTGCTTTCAGCCAGCATATCCGGGGGGATTTGGAGCAGCAGCAATGGTCATGCCTCGGTAACCGGGGGATTAGTAACCGGGTTGTCGGCAGGCGTGGATACAATTATCTATACTATAGTTTATTCCTGTGGCACAGCAGTGGCAACCAAAGCAATTACCGTAAATCCTTTACCGAATGCAGGAACTATTAATGGTACTACCAGCCTGTGTGTTGGATTTTCAATCACTTTGACAGATACAGTTGCAGGAGGAGTCTGGAGCAGCAGTAATACCAAAGCCACAGTTTCAGCAAGCGGGGTAGTAACAGGAGTTAGTATTGGATTAGATACGATAATTTATAGTGTTACCAACTACTGCGGTACAGCTACAGCCAGGAAGATTATTAACGTTAGCAGCGGACTACCTAATGCCGGAGTGATTACCGGGCTTTCCAATGTTTGTGCCGGCGCTGCAATTACATTGTCTGATACGGCAACAGGAGGGAAGTGGCTAAGTTCTGCTGCGGGCATTGCAACGATTGATTCTAATTCGGGTTTGTTAACCGGAATCACCGCTGGTAATTGTGTTATAAGTTATACAGTAACCAATTCATGTGGCTCATCAACGGTTACAAAATCAATAACCGTAAACCCTTTGCCATCTGCAGGTACTATCACAGGATTGCAACGTGTCTGTACAGGAGCCGTCACTACTTTATTAAATGCTGTTACCGGGGGTAAATGGAGCAGCAGTAATACAACAGTAGCTACAATTGACAGCCTGACAGGAACTATAACTGCACTTAGCCCCGGAACAACAACTATAACCTATACTACTGCTCCGAATGTTTTCGGATGTACGAATAAAACAACTTTCCCCTTTACGGTGCTTTCCGTTGCTCCTTTTGTAATGACTGATGTTCTGACGCCGATAAATTGTAATGGAGAAAAGACCGGAGGTTTAGCCGTTTCTATTTCCGGCGGAACCGGTAATTACCATTATACCTGGTCAACCGGTGATTCGTCTGCAGCCCTATATGGTCTTGCAGCCGGTATTTATACATTGCATGTAAAAGACGGACTAACAATGTGTGCCGCAGATTATACTTACCCATTAAACCAACCTGAACAATTAGGTGTAACAGATCAAAAAACAAATGATTTTTGTAAAGCAGGTGCAGGCAGTATTACTTTAACCGTCACAGGAGGTACTATCCCATATACTTACACCTGGACGGATAACAGCACAGGAAACCCAAGGACAGCATTGCATAGCGGGATTTATATTGTGCTGGTAAAGGATGTAAACTCCTGTATAATATCAGACACAATAGAGATTAAGGACGATACCTGCAAAGACCTGCAGATACATGATGTGATAACCCCAAACGGAGATGGTATTAATGACGTATGGGTGATAGAAGAGATTCAGAAATATCCTGATAATACTGTGCAGGTATTTGATAAATGGGGAGATATGGTTTTTGAAAAAAAAGATTATAATAATGACTGGAATGGAAGAGTGCGTAAGGGAGAATTATTGCCGGATGGTACTTACTACTACCTGGTGAAGCTGAATGCGACAAATGCTTTTGGCGGGAAAAATATATTTACCGGAACTATTTTAATAAAAAGATAAGCATCCAAATGAAGATTTAACTATACTTAACAAATGAAGCCCTGAAGTAATGAAATTTTATAAACTTATCCTGTTAGTCCTTCTCCTGCTGGGAGCGGGCACCTCGTTTTCGCAGGTGCCTGGATATGTGCCAACCGATAGCCTGCTGGGCTGGTACCCTTTTAATGGCAATGCCAATAATGAATATCACACCGGTAAGAACGGGACTGTAATGGGCCCCGTTCTCACCACCGACAGGTTTGGTATGGCTAACAGCGCCTATTATTTTAATGGCCATGCCGACCATATTGTTATAGACACAACCTATTTTAACGTAGGTTGGAGTGAATACAGCATTTCGGGTTGGTTTGTCACTGATAGTATTGATAACCCGTTCACTCCTTCCAATAACCAGGCGATCTTTAACACAATCCCGCATAATGGTATCGAGCTTGGCCACAACTGGGGACATTCCGGCAAAAACACTTTTTTTGTTAACCAAAACCCGACTACAATATATTCCTGGAATATATTGGGAGGAGCGCTTTCTGTTGCCCCCGTTGCGGCGCATGTGTGGCGGCATATTGTATTTGTCAAAAGGGCTGATACGTCTTATTCAGTTTATCTGAACGGTGTGCTTGATGTAACCTACGCGCCCAGCCTCATTGCGATTAATTATTACTGTAAGACCTGGTTCGGTAATATTGACAGTACTTATGCGCCGGAAGGGTTTTGGGGTAAACTTGATGACTTTGGCCTATGGCGCCGGGCGTTGACACCCTGTGAGATATGGAACCTTTATATCGCAGGCATCGGACCACATGCGGGAACCATCACTGGGCCCTCAACTGTGTGTGTGGGCGCTACCATAACATTGACGGATACCTCCTCAGGCGGCGTGTGGAGTTCGGCTATAGGACATGCCATTGTTGGTTCCGGTACGGGGATAGTAACAGGTCTATCACCAGGTATAGATACCATAAAATATACAGTGACCGCGGCCTGCGGAACTTTGGTCGCGACCAAAATAGTCACTGTTACTCCAGGCACAACACCCATAACAGGGCTTTTGGTTGTGTGTGCCGGATCCGCAACAACATTGAATTGTACGCCGTCCGGAGGCATCTGGAGTTCAGGGTCGCCGGGAATTGCATCGGTTGGGTCGGTAACCGGGGTTGTGACAGGTTTGACTGCAGGCATTGCAAGTATTACTTACACATCCACGCCCGGCTGCGCTTCGATTGCAGTGATTACTGTTAATCCATTACCGGTTGCCGGTACGCTTTCAGGGCTGTCCACTTTATGTGTGACCGGCACAATAAACATCGTTCCAGGTGTTGCCGGTGGTATATGGAGCTCTACTAACACAAACGCGACTGTGTCGCCCTCCGGCGTTGTGACTGGAGTTATACTAGGAGTGGATACCATTAAATACAGCGTGACAAATTCTTGTGGAACCGCTATTGCGATAAAGGTGGTTACAGTGAGTGCCGGTTTGCCGGATAGTGGTGCTATCAATGGTCCGGGCGGGGTGTGCGTTGGGCAGACAATTACTTTAACTGAAACAGTGTCGGGCGGTAAATGGCATAGTTCGTCACCCGGCATTGCTACTATTGACTCCATGAGCGGTCTGGTAAGCGGAGTTACTGTGGGTGTTGTGACCATCACCTACGCCGTGACCAATATTTGCGGCACAGCCTTTGCAACAAAGCAAGTCACCGTAAACCCTTTGCCCTCACCGGGGCTTATAGCGGGGTTACGAGCGGTGTGCGTGGGCGCAACAACGATCTTTACTGATACTGTTACGGGCGGCAAATGGTCGAGCAGCAACATAGCAGTAGCCACAATTGACAGCGTTACTGGAACCATCACCGCTTTTAGTCCCGGAACAACTACTATCACCTATTACACCGCCCCTAATGCATTCGGATGTACCAACAAAACAACATTCCCTTTCACAGTCTTATCCCAGGCTCCGTTTCATATGGCAAATGTCACAAGTGGAGTAAATTGTAGTGGTGAAAGTACCGGAAGTATATTTGTTACCATTACAGGCGGGACGGGTAATTATACCTACTTATGGTCAACTGGCGCTGTTGATGCAGACGTAAGTAATCTGTCTGCCGGAACTTATACGCTGCATGTAAAAGACCAGATAACAAAATGTGTCGCCGATTATTCATTCATCATTAATGAACCGGACACACTTGGTATTGTGGCAGATGTAAAAAACGATTTTTGTAAAAACGGGAAAGGGAGCATTAGTATTATAGTAAAGGGTGGGACGAAACCTTACCACTGCAACTGGACAGATAATAAAACAGGAACAGACCTGGAGGGCTTGCATAGTGGCACCTATGTTGTTACAGTAACCGACAGCAATGGGTGTGTAAAGATGGACTCAATAACGGTGAAGGATGATACCTGTAAAGACATAGTGATACATGATGTAATAACACCCAACGGTGACGGAATAAATGATGTCTGGGTAATAGAAGACCTGCAGAAATACCCCGACAACAGTGTTCAGGTATTTGATAAATGGGGGGATTTGGTGTTTGAACGGAAGGGATACAACAATGACTGGTATGGCAGAGGTAGCAAAGGTGAATTGTTGCCGGATGGAACTTATTACTATCTTGTTAAACTGAACGCAGGAAATGTTTTTGGTGGAAATAATGTTTTTATGGGGACTCTATTGATAAAACGGTAAATTTAATTTTTATGAAAAGATTATTTTGGTTAATTGCAATCGTGACACTGGCGCCATTACCTGGTTTTTCTCAAAGCGACCAGCACTATACTATGTTTATGTATAATAAGCTATTGTACAACCCCGGCTATGCAGGCAGCAGGGATCTGACGTCAGTAAATATGGCGTACCGTGACCAATGGGATGGCATACCGGGTGCACCAAAGACTTTAAATATTTCTGTTGATGCTCCTGTGGGAAGTTATATGATCCCATTCAGGAAGGTAGCCATCGGGATGAGTTTTACCAGCGAAGAGCTTGGTGTGGAGCATAACCATGACCTGGTAGCATATTATGCCTATCGTATAAAAATGAAGAAATCGGTTGTTTCATTCGGCTTACAGGCTGGGGGGAAGTTTTATTCAGCAAATTACGATAAGCTGAATCCTTACCAGCAGTATGACCCTAACCTGGTTCATAATGTAAAGAACGCTTTCCTGCCAAACTTTGGAGCGGGTGTGTATTGGTCCGGAGATAATTATTATGCAGGTTTGTCGGTCCCGAATATTTTGCAAAACTATTATGATAAAAGTGAAAAGACCCTCAACAACGAGAAGGCAAGGGAAATAAGGGGATACTATATTAACGGTGGTTATGTATATCAGCTGAATAATACAATTGAGATCGAGCCTCAGGTAATGTTCAGGTATGCAGGAAATGGCACCTATCATTTGCCATTCAGCGCCGATTTTAATGTGTCTGCCATTGCTTATAGCAGGCTTATGCTGGGTGTAACCTACCGGACTGACAAATCTTTTGAAGTTATTCTTCATGTGCAGGCTACTAAGAATATCAATATAGGCTATGCTTATGACTACCTGCTTTCATCTTTAAATCCATATAGCAAAGGCTCGCACGAACTGGTAGTAGGATATAATTTTATGAGAGATAATTCTAAATACACAACCCCGCGTTTTATTAAAGCCTTTTAACCCAATAATACTTTGCACAGATGAGATCATTTTTTGTTATCGTATTGTTTCTTATTGTCTCTTTTTATGCTTCCGGAAAGGAGAAGAAGGACCTTATCAAGGCCAACTATTATTACGAGCATTATGCCTATCATGAGGCTATACCTTTCTTTGAAGAATATGCAGTAAAGGAACGCGATGTGGAAATTTACATGCGCCTTGCCGATTGCTACCGGATGACAAACAATTTGCAAAAGGCGTCTAAATGGTATGCAAAGGCAATAAAAAAGAAAGGTTGCAAGGATTATGTTTTATTGCACTACGCCCAGGTATTGATGCAGCTAATGCAGTATGATGATGCGGAGAAAGTACTTATTGACTATCAGAAAATGAGTAAGGCAGACAGAAGGGCCACCAATATGATAGCAGGTTGCCACTCTGCACCCAAAAGGTTAAATGCCTCAGCCCCGGGAACTGCCACACTACTTGAATTTAATGCAAATTGTTCAGAATTCGCCCCGACATTATGGAAGGGAAACCTTGTATTTACTGCAGATACTGCCATTGAAATCAGTAAGAAAACCGATCGGTGGACAGGCAGTTCATACTACAATATTTATACAGTTACTACTGACCCAAAGGGGCATTGCGGCAGGGAGCTCAGAACTATTACCGAAACGAAGGATGTGAATATAAAATACCATGATGGGCCTTGTACTTTCAGCGCAGACGGTAAGGAAATGTACTTTACCCGCACCAGCTATGACAACCGGTTTTTCGGAAAGCATGCCGTGGCAAACAGTAATAAGGTGGTGCCTATGGAGATAATGATCGCATCGGAATATGATGCAGAGGAGAAAAAGTTTAAAAAGGTAAAACCATTTGAATACAATAACAAAGAATATTCAGTTGCCCACCCTACGGTAAGTCCTGACGGTAAAATGTTGATCTTTTCTTCGGATATGCACAGCGGTTCAGGCGGCTCAGATCTTTATATGTGCAAAAAAGGAGCTGATGGTTCGTGGTCCACTCCAAAAAATCTTGGCAATGTTATCAATACCGAAGGAGAGGAAGCCTTTCCATATCTTGCAGACAACAACACACTTTTCTTTTCGTCGGACGGGCATGAAGGCCTGGGCGGACTGGATATATATGTTTGTAAACTTGATGAAAAAACCAAGACCTGGTCAGCGCCGGAAAATGTTGGCATACCTATAAATTCATCTTATGATGATATTTCCCTGGCATTGTTTGCAGATGGCAGAAGCACCTATTTTTCATCAAACAGGCCTGCGAAGAAAAGCGGCGATAACATTTATTACTATAAATGTCAGAAAGCATTTTTGCAACTGAAGGTTACGGATGGAGACACTCATGAACCTTTGCAGGATGTTAGCATTGTATCTGACGCAGCGAATGATAATATTAATGTACAGGTTGATAATAATGGTTCGCTGTTCAGGCAACTGGCGCTTAAAACACAGTATAACATCAATATCAGTAAAGCCGGTTATGTGCCAAAATCCATTTCAGTAAATACTTCGAATATTGATGAAGTAGATACTATTACAAGGACTGTGGTTATGTCAAAAGTTCCATTGTCTAAGGATACCCTCGATGCTGCTGTTAAAGCGCCTTATATCTCCAAATCAAGGCGGTTCGATTCTCCGGCAGTAATGCAATATGTGATCAGTGAAGTGTATGAAATTTCGCATTTCAATTACAATGTGAATGAATTTGGTCTAAATTCAATTAAGAAAGAGGTGCTTGATAGTCTTGCAGGTGTGCTGAAGCATCATCCTACTATGGAAATTGAAATACGGGCGCATACAGATTGCCGGGGTACTGCTGCCTATAATCTTAAACTTTCAAACGAAAGGGCCGGCGCTGTAGTAAAATACTTGGTAAACAAAGGTATTTCTGCGAAACGGCTTAAGTCAATTGGCTACGGTAGTACACAACCATTAACGCAATGCCCGGATGCTGATTGCAGCAAGTGTACGGATAAGGAACATTATGAAAACAGGGTGATCGAGTTTAAGGTGTTGCAATTGTAGCGGGGTAGTCTGATTGTTTAAATGCTTATTTGTTATTTTTGAACTGAATGGCAGCCTACTTTTCATTACTTTTATTCCGCTCCAACAAAATTGGATGAAACAATAAGATGAAAATAACTTTTCACGGTGCAGCAAGAACAGTAACAGGTTCCAAACATTTACTGCATATCAACCCCGATAAGAACATCCTGCTTGATTGTGGCATGTTCCAGGGACTGGGGAAGGAAACACTGGAACTAAACAGCAATTGGGGTTTTGATCCGCTAAGCCTCAATTATGTGATCATCTCCCATGCACATATTGACCATGTTGGTCTGCTACCCAAATTAGTAAAAGATGGCTATAAAGGGCCGATCTATTGCACGCCGCAGACGGCTGAACTGGCTATGGTGCTGCTTCTTGATTCTGCGCATATACAGGAAGATGATGTAAAGCATGTTAATAAAAGGAATAAAAAACTTGGTAAGCCACAGGTAACTGAATTGTATTCAGTTGATGATGCCACCAAAGTCGGGCCTCTTTTAAAACCGGTGCCTTATGATGAGTACTACAGAATAGATGATGATGTGGAACTGTACTATACCGATTGTGGTCATATTATAGGAAGCGCTGCAGTGAATCTGAGGATAAAGGAAAATGGTAAAGAAACCAGGCTTACCTTCAGCGGAGATGTGGGCAGGTATAACGACCTTATCCTTAAATCTCCTGAAGTTTTTCCACAGGCTGATTATATAATCCTTGAATCTACTTATGGTAATAAGTTGCACGACCTTGCTACTCCGGTTACCGATAAACTTTTGAATTTCGTTACCGATACCTGTCTTAAAAAGAAAGGTAAACTAATTATCCCGGCATTCAGTGTAGGAAGGACACAGGAAATATTGTTTCTGCTAAACAGGCTGGAAACAGAACACCGGCTACCGCCATTAGATTATTTTGTTGACAGCCCGTTATCCATAAAGGCGACAGAAGTAGTAAAACATTTCCCTGATTGTTTCAACAAAGAAGTACAGACCCTGCTTGAAAAAGATCAAGATGTTTTTTCCTTCAATGGATTGAAATATTTACAAACCGCAGAGGAGTCAATAAAACTGAATGACAGGAAAGATCCCTGTGTTATCATCTCCGCTTCAGGTATGGCTGAGGCTGGAAGGGTGAAGCACCATATAGCCCATAACATAGATGATGCCAGGAATACAATACTTATTGTTGGTTATTGCGAACCCCATTCTCTTGGTGGTAAATTAAGGAATGGCGTAAAAGAAGTGACTATTTACGGAGAGCCTCACCATGTGGCCGCAGAGGTAGGTGTAATTGAGAGCCTGAGCGCACATGGCGATTACCAGGACCTAATCCATTGGCTGGGGTGCCAGGACCCTAAACTGGTAAAAAAATTATTTTTAGTTCATGGTGAATATGAGGTTCAGGTTGAATTCAGGGAACGCCTGTTGAAAAATGGATTTCCGGATATTGAAATACCCGCATTGCACCAGGAGGCAGGGTTTGGGTAATAGCAGATAACGTTGCAAATGCATCTTTTAGAAATTATATTTTACCTTTATGCAGTTTATTTTTAGTCGTTGAAAAAATTCTTACATAAAATAGCTTCCATATGCCTGATGTTTTGTTTTGGCATCAGCACTTTGTTCTATTTCTTTTTCGACGCCCAACAGGTACACTTTAAACTGGAAGCCGGTCAGAATATCCGTTCAAATACCAGCCTTGAAATCATAAAATTACCGGTTAATGAATTCCTGAAAACCAATTCAGGAGATGAACTTTGGGTAAATGGAAAACTGTATGATATTAAAAGTTATTCAGTAGAAAATGGTACTGCTTCCGTCACGGTTTACCATGATAATAATGAGGAAGGCCTTGTAAAAAATCTTGCTGAAAGTTTCACGCAGGACGATAAATACGCAACCGATAATAGTGTACATATAAACAAGCACAGGCTGCATGCACCTGATGACGGGAAGGTTTTGGTAGCGCCGTATGTATTCGCTTACGTCAGCATTGAAAAAGTACAATTACTTTTTCCCCCGGCTGAAGATGCATGTTTGTTGTTTGTCAGCGGAGTAGTCAAGCCACCACCTGAGGGCTTTATTATCTAAAGTTACTCTTAATAATGCATATCCATCTTGGAATGCTATTCTTCTATTATTTAATTAAACAAAATATTTATGAACACGAATTATATTCGTTTATCCATACTATTATTATGCTTTTTTTCCTGCAAAGCAATAGCACAAAATCAAATAACCGGTAAAGTTTTTAATAAAGCCAATAATAAACCTGTTGCATACGCCAGTGTTTACATCGAGGATCTGAAAATTGCTGCTGCATGCGATTCCGATGGTACATTTACTATTAACAAACTACCCACGGGAACATTTCTTATTGAAATTGATGCGCTTGGTTATGAATCAAAAGCTGAAGCAGTAAAAATAAAAGGACTGCAGCGGCATGATTTTGGCCTTAATCTTTCTCCTTTTGAGGAGCAGGAAGTAGTTGTGACTGGAAATTCCAGGGCCACAGATATTATTCAAACCCCACAACCTATTACTGAAGTATCTCACGATTACCTTGTACAACATGCCAGTACAAATATTATTGACGCTCTGAAATACATTCCTGGTGTTGACGGCATTACAGATGGCCAGAGTATTTCCAAACCGGTTATCAGGGGACTGGGGTATAACAGGGTTGTGACTGTAAGCGATGGTGTCAGGCAGGAAGGCCAGCAATGGGGCGATGAATACGGGATTGAGGTTGATCCGTACTCTGTAAACAGGGTAGAGATACTTAAAGGGCCTGCATCCCTGGTTTATGGCTCAGATGCTCTTTCCGGAGTAATCAATTTTCTTCCTGAGAAAAACCTGCCTGACGGTGATATTAAAGGAGAAATACTTAATGGTTACCAGACAAATAATGGACTGATCAATAATGCAGGCCACATATCCGGCAATGTTAAAGGCATTAACTTTAGTGCACGCGTTGATAATACTATGGCACATGCCTATCAAAATGAAAGGGATGGTTATGTATTCAATTCTCAGTTCAGCAATTTTAATACCGACGCAACTATTGGCATTCACAGGAAATGGGGTTACTCTCAGCTTCATTATAGTTATTTTGAATTGAGGACAGGAATTGTTGAAGGGACAAAGGATTCAGCCGGTAATTTTGTTAAGCAGGCTTTGAATGAAAATGGTGATCCAATTGAATTACAGGCAACCAACCAGGAATTGCGTTCCTATACTCCCTTTGTTATTAACCAGCTTGTGAAGCATAATAAACTTGTATGGGATAACAGTATGTCATTAGGTGGCGGCAGGATCATCGCCCGGTTTGCCTACCAGAATAACAGCAGGCAGGAAAATAATGATATTACTATTGCCAATACCTCAAATATCTGGTATCTGCTGAACACTTATAATTACGACTTGCGCTATGTTACCCCAACCATGAATGATTTTAATTTATCTGTTGGTGTCAATGGTATGTCGCAAAATTCAAAGAATAAAGGTACGTTGCTACTGATACCTGAATATGATCTTTTCGATCTCGGCGCTTTTGCTATTGCGAACAAAAAACTGGGCAAACTCAATCTGAGCGCCGGTATAAGGTACGATACAAGGACATTTAAAGGCCATGATAATTATATAGATTCTAACGGTAACCAGCTAAGTGCAGGCGATCCTGATGCAATACATCGTTTTACCGCATATAGTTCAAACTTCAATGGTTTATCAGCTAGCCTTGGTGCGGTTTACCAGGCCAGCAATAATTTTTATCTCAAGCTGAATGTTGCACGTGGTTTCCGTGCGCCAAATGTAGCCGAATCAGGCTCCAATGGTATTCATGATGGGACGGTTGTTTATGAAATCGGGCAATCAAATCTAAAGCCTGAGCAGTCTATGCAGGTTGATTTTACGCCTGGTTACAGGTCAAAAGATATTACAGCGGAAGTAAGCGTCTTTTACAATAGTATCAGCAACTTCATTTTTGCAAAACAATTAGAAAGCGTTTTAGGTGGTGATTCTTTGAACAGCAGTACTCCGGGTTTTGGAAATGCGCCTGTATTCCTGTATTCCCAAACAGATGCTACTTTGACCGGTGCGGAATTACTGCTTGATATACATCCTTCAGGGCTCAAATGGTTCGATTGGTACACAAGTTTCAGTACCGTAACTGCCAAATTGAATAATATGCCTGACAGCGCAAACATAATCCCTTTTGTACCTCCTGCACGCCTGCGTTCAGAAATAACATTGTCAACACCAAAAATATCAGGTTGTATTCGCAACGCCTATTTCCGCTTTGGTGTATTCCATAGTTTCGAACAATCTAATCCTTACCAGATAAGCAGTGTTTATTATGGTTTATCGAAGATTGACCCGACACCTGCGTATACACTTTTGAATCTTGGCATTGGCGCCGATATTATGACTCATGGTCAGAAGACATGCAGTATCTATCTGAATATTGATAACCTTGCAAACCAAACCTATATTGACTATATGAGCCGGTTTAAATATGTTGTCAACACCAACCAAAATTATGTTTACAACATGGGTAGAAATATTAGTATTAAAGTAATAATTCCACTTGATTTTAGTAAAAGAAAATCTTAGGATTATATTTGTTTTTGTGTGTATTATTAAGTATATTTGCATATTGTGCATTTTTTTGTACACTATATGCTTTTTGCTAATTATCTAAATCAATTTTTATTTAAAATCAATTATTTATGTTGAAACTTTTTAGGGTAATTCCTGTTTTTTTATCTGTTTGTTTGTGTATTCCATCCTTTGCAAAAACAGTTGACGAAAACACTGCTAAAACAATTGGCAGCCATTTTCTGATTTCTGTTGGTGTTCAGGGTGTACAGTCCGAATCTGACCTTGTGACTTCCTATGTGGCTTCTGCAACCGTTAATGGTAATGTGATTAAGGATTATTATGTATTTAACATCGTAAATGGAAATGGCTATGTCATGGTTTCTGCTGATGACAATGTAATCCCCATCCTTGCTTATTCCAGGGAAGGCCTATTTGATATTAATAGAAGCGCACCGGCAGCATTAGCCTGGATTGATGGTTATAAGAACCAGATAACCTATGTTATAGAGCACAACCTTCCTCCGCAGGAAGGAACACTTGAACGCTGGAATGACCTTAAAGTTGCTCATAAAAATGTGGGTGCCAAAACTACGATTGTTACTCCATTGCTTACAACCAAATGGGATCAGTCGCCACACTATAATTATTTGTGTCCTGGTGTTGGTTCAGGTCAGGCGGTTACAGGCTGCGTGGCAACAGCAATGGCCCAGGTAATGAAATTCTGGAACTGGCCTACTGTTGGAACAGGGTACCATACTTATACATCTACTTATGGACCATTATCTGCCGATTTCGGGAATACTGTTTATAATTGGGCCGGGATGCCCAATAGCGTAACTACAAATAATAATGCCGTTGGTACTTTAATGCTTCACTGCGGTATTGCTGTAGATATGAATTATAGTTCTACCGGCAGCGGATCCTACGTTATTTCGTATGAATGCTGGAATAACGCTCCATATTGTGCTGAATTTGCGTTAAAAACATTCTTTCATTACAAGCCTACTTTGAAAGGAGTTCCCCGTTTTGGTGAATCAAACACTGCCCCTTATATTAATCTTGCTGCGATGACTACAGCTGCATGGATTGCGATGCTGGAAGCTGAACTGAATGCCGGCAGGCCGGTAATTTATTCAGGTTCATCTACCACTGCCGGCGGACATTGCTGGGTTTGTGACGGTTGGGAAGCTTCACCGGCAAATTTTATGCACTTTAATTTTGGATGGAGCGGGGCGTCAGATGGATATTATTCTGTTGATAACATTAATCCCCCTGCACTCGGCATTGGTGGTGGTGGCGGAAATTTTAATGCTGACCAGTGTGCCATTATTGGCATTCAACCTGATGCAGTACCAACTGCTACCGGAAATATCAAGTTGCTTAAGCACCTTGATTGTACAACCGATTGCCCAATGCAATATTTAACCGGATTTGCAATTGTTACTAAAATACAGAATGCCAATACCACCCAGTTTAAAGGTGATTTCTGTTTACAGTTATTCGATTCTACCAATACTAACCTTGTTAGTACCGCACAAATAATTTCAGGTCAAACAATAAATGCAGGTGACAGTACTGCGGTTCTTTCATTTAATGCTGTTGGACCCTGTTTATATGGTTTGATTCCAGGAAGATACGCAACCCGTATTATGTACCGCCCAACAGGGACTACAACATGGACTCCTGTGGCTGATAATGGTACTTACATCAATTACAATATGCTTGCTGTTCAAAACTCACAAATCATAAAGCTTTGGGATTATATACATATTGCGTCATATAATGTTGTTCGTGGAACAGCTTTGAGCATAAGTACCAAGCTTGCGAATTTCGGAACTACTGATTTCAATGGAACTGTATCGGCTATAATAATAAATCTGAATACTGGTACTCCATACCCGATTCAGTCATTCACCAGTCAATTAATAAGTGCTAATCATTTTAGTCCTTATACATTTGCTATGCCAAGCATTATGGCGCCCTCTGGTCCATATGTTTTGATAGTACAGCATCAGCCGGGAGGAACTGGTGTGCCAATAGTTACCGGTGCAGATATATTTCAAAACCCGATCAGGATAAATATTATCAGTTCTGTAGATGTGGAAACACCTAAACTTTCAGCGGATAATGTAAATGTTTATCCTAACCCTGCCAGCGATTTGATAAATATTGACCTTAATGGCGGGAGTGTAAGTGAAGTGATCATTTCTGATTTACAGGGACGCGAAATTCAGAAGATTATTCCGGGTACTAATCAGTCATTGATTTCAATTCCGGTTAACAACTATGCTCCCGGTGTTTATCTGGTGCAATTGCATTCAGGTAATGATGTGATCACAAAGAAAGTTGTTATTACTAAGTAATGAGGCGAAATGTTTTTCTGATTGCCATTATTATTTGCAGTACCAACATAGGACAAGCTCAGATACAAGGCAGCAATGCGTTGCCGCATATTTTGATTTATAAAGCAAAAGGAAACCATAGGAACCTGGTACCTGTACAGCTTTCAGAAGATAAAAAAACTGTCGTTTCATACCCTGATCCGGTTGATATTAAAACAGGAAGCCAAGCGCAAGCCGGGCTTCCTGTTTCTTTACATAATGGTTATTGGCTTGATAAGCAAGGCGTAGGGCTTAATACTGCTTTTATCAGTATGACCTGTTCGCATTATGCGAAATTAAAATCTGCACCAGATCCGGCTGAATTGTATAAAATGATCGCAGATAAAAACCCCATTACCGAACTCTGCGATTGCGGGGTGCGGGAACAGGGTAAATATTCTGTAAAGCAACTAAATGAATTAATTGACAAAAAGCGATTAAGAAAAGAATGCAAAATACTAAGATGAGCGGATCGTCATCCTGCTACTTTTTCACTTAGATTTACTCTGCCGGCAAGCCAGCTTTCATTTAATGGAATGATCCATTGCTCAAGAAGTTCCTTTTTACTAGTTACCACATTATTAAATAAAGGGGTACTTCCGTCAATAAAACCTTTGTCTAAAGCATATTGAACCTGGTTGAAAGGCAACATTTCAGCTTTGTTTTTTACCAGGAAGGTAAGCATCAGTCTGTCAAAGAAATTAACGTCATATTGCTTTTCCAGGCTTTTTATTACACGTACCGAACCATCGGTGCTGCATCCACCTACCATTACATCAGTCTCATCTGCCAGCACAACAATAAATTGTTTGAACAGTAATTTCGCCCAACCTTTCACCTGGTCGCCATGCGATTGCCATTGGGTATAAAATTGAAATAGCTGTTCATTTATTTCCTTTTCTTCTTTTTCAATAAAGGCACGGCTGCTCTGGTAAATCCATACCTTCGCACTGTCTGCAAAATCATTTGGCAGCAAATTCATCAATTCTTGTGATTGCATAGTGCAAAGTTAAGGGAAATGCTTTTTTTGCTGATGATTTTTTTATTTTTGGATTGATCAGGCAACCATCAATGGACTGTAGTTACCATCACTATGCCAATCTGATAATAACATACCTTTTTCCTGATTTCTTCTTGTCGTATATAAGCCAAAATGGACGGTTAGGAAACATAAACAGACCGTTAAAAAACTTTTCCGACCGTTCAGAAACTCGTTTTGGCAGTGTGCTTTGGCTCCTATTACTTTGCTGTCAAAGAGCTAATACTAACTAACGGCCCCCATAAACCAAATTGATACTCTCTGTTGTCCTTGTGATGGTTAAACTCATTCGATAGTATTTTCTTAATTTGAGGGTGCCCTTGCGGGCACCCTTCTTCTTATTAATCATAGGCAATAATTTATCGTTAATATATGTTATATTTGTAGTATTTTTGACCGTTAAAAAACTTTTTCGACCGTTAAGAAACTCTTTTTGGAAAGTAATCACCGTGCTTTTAGCTTGCACCTTGTTAAGAACTAATTAAGCCTAAAAACTCCTGTCTTGTTCTGGCCCTTGTAGACCTGCTTACATAAATTATAGAAAGATTACCCATGCCCCGTATATAAAATACCGGGGCATTTTTGTGCCTTTTTTATACATTTGACCCATGCGGCTGCTGATTACCAATATTAATAAATTGTGCCAAACAGAACATCCTGATGAGCAAAAATTCAGGGTTTGCGGGATTGAAATGGCTGCTTTGCCATCTATAGATAATGCCTGGCTGATTGCCGAAAACGGTCTGATCCATAGTTTCGGATCAATGGCCGACCTGCCTGCCACGTATGCAGATAAAACCATTGATGCATCCGGCAGAATGGTATTGCCAGCCTGGTGCGATAGCCATACTCACCTGGTCTTTGCCGCTCCGCGTGATAGTGAATTTGTGGATCGTATAAAAGGACTTAGCTATGAAGAGGTGGCACGCAGGGGAGGGGGCATACTCAATTCGGCACGGAAACTGAATGAGATGGATGAGTCGGAGTTATATGATCAGAGTCTTGACCGGTTGCAAAATGTAATGGCTCAGGGTACGGGTGCAATTGAAATAAAAAGCGGCTATGGGCTGTGTCTGGAAGGGGAGCTGAAAATGCTGCGTGTAATAAGGAAACTGAAGGAAACCGGAGGAATACCTGTGAAATCAACATTCCTTGCGGCACATGCATATCCTGCTGAATATAAACAAAATAAAGAAGCTTATATAAAGCTGATTACAGACAAAATGTTACCTGAACTTGCAGGAGATGGACTTGCTGATTATATAGATGTGTTCTGCGAAGAGGGCTTTTTTGGCATTCCTGAAACAGAACGGATTCTTGAAGCAGGCCTGAAATATGGCCTGAAGCCCAAGATACATGCCAATCAGCTTCATTTTTCAGGTGGGGTACAAGTGGGTGTGAAGCATAACGCATTGAGTGTGGATCATTTAGAGTGTGTTGGTGAATCTGAAATTGAATGCCTTAAAGGCAGTAAAACCATACCTACTTTACTCCCAGGGGCTGCTTTTTTCCTCGGTATGCACTACCAGCCTGCCCGAAAGATGATTGATGCCGGACTTCCGGTTTGCCTTGCAACTGATTATAATCCAGGATCTTGTCCGTCTGGTAATATTCCTTTGTTGCTTTCAATTGCCTGCACTCAATTGAAGATGACGCCTGAGGAAGCCATCAATGCTGTGACGCTGAATGGGGCTGCTGCTATGGAACTGGAGCGGGAAATGGGAACTATTAAGGTGGGCAAAAAGGCAAACCTGATCATTACCAAACCTATTCCGTCTATTGCTTATATTCCTTACGATTTCGGGAATAGTAATATAGAACAATTGATCTTTTAAAAGAGCCACCCCAACATTTCTGCTGGGGCAGCGCGGCTAATAACTACATCTTTACAAACTTCCGAACTGTACAGTTATTAGTACCGGTTAAAGCTATAAAGTACATTCCGGAAGGCAAGGTTGATACATCTACTGTTGTCTTATTACCTGATAGAGCCCAATGAATTACCACCTGTCCAATATTGTTGGTAACAGTATATGTATTGTAGATAGTTGCATCTGCTACTATGGTCAGATCATTGTCAACAGGGTTGGGGTAGAGGTTTACCGGTTCTTTGGCTGATAGCTCATTTACTTTTCCAATACCATATATGTGTATCTCGATAGAATTACAAGCGATGACAGGCGATGCACAAGTTGCATTGCTTGTCATGCATAAATTAGTGGTATCGCCGGTAATTGGCACGTAAGAATAAGTCAATCCTGTTCCGGCAGCCACGCCATTTACATCCCATGCATATGTGGGCGCTGATCCTCCGTTCACACCGACAGCAGTGTAGGTAACGGTTGTGCCAAATGGCACATATGTCCCTGGGCTGGCAGTTATTGTAACAGAAGGAACCACAGTCGGTAACACAGTCATTGTCAATGAGTGACAAACAGTACCGGGCGATGCACATGCGGCGCTGCTCACCAGGCATACGTTCACCACATCTCCGTTTGAGGGCGTGTAAGTATGCACCACGCCGCTGCCGGCAGAAACACCGTTTACCGTCCAGTTATAGGTTGGGGTAGCGCCTCCATTCACACCTATGGCAGTAAAGATTACCATTGTACCCGCGCACACAGTATCACCCACACCTGTAGAAATAGTTACAGAGGGGGTTACTGTAGGAGTAATAGTAATAGTAACAGGGCCGCTCATTAATGTTGTGCAGCCTGCAGTGCTTACTGCAACTATTGTGAAACTCCCACCCATATGATACCCGAAATCCAGCGGGCCACCAGTACCCGGAAGAGTCATAATAGCGATTCCTGCTGAATCGAGGGTATAATTTACCCCGGTATCAGACCCGGCAAGGGTAAGGTGCCCGCCAATTCCTGCACAGAAGGTGCCGCCCCCTGTCAACGCATGAACAGCAGGTAACGGCACAATAGTGATTGTTATGGTACCGGTCATTATGGCGGTGCAGCCGGTCACAGGATCTGTTGCAATAACCGTATAGGTGCCGGCAGTATGTACCCCAAAATCAATGGGTAACCCTGTGCCGGTAAAAGTGGAGCCTACTGGTGAAACGCCGCTATATAACTGGTACATTATGCCTGTCTGCGAGCCTGCGAGGCCAATATGTACTCCCGCGCCCCCTGAACAATACACACCGCCCCCTGTGAGGGCAAATATGGTTGGTAATGGATTGATGGTGATTGTACCGCTACCCGACATTGTAACACTGCATCCGGTAATGGGGTTGGTAGCCACCACTGTATAAATACCTGCACCTGTCTCCAGGCCGAAATCAAGCCCTGATCCTGATCCAGCTACAGGGACTCCAATTGATGTTCCTCCCCTGAATAACTGGTAGCTGATACCCGGGGTTGAGAAATTTAATCCCACATGCACCCCCGATCCGCCGGCGCAATAACTGCCCCCGCCTATAACTGTATACAAGGAAGGTAAAGGATTAACCAAAACAGACGCAGTAACATTGCTTGCCCCTACAGTATAGGTAATGGTTACAGAACCTGCCGTAACCCCTATTACAACCCCGCTCACCGAGCCTACTGTGGCAACTGCTGTATTACTGCTGCTCCAGGCGCCGCCTGATGTAGCATCCGTTAAAGTAATGGTGGAAACCACACATACGCTTCCTGGCCCGGCAATGGAAGGAAGTGCGAATGAATAAAATGAAATTAATAAGGCAAGCAATGAAAAATATATTATTTTCATATTTATAATGTTTGAATCAGATTGTGGTGTAATAATTTTAATGATTGACTTACATAAGCAAGCTAATATATTAGGCGTATAAATTTATGCAAATGTTAGTAAAAAGGCGATTTTTTATAAAATCGGGTACAAAAAGTATAAAAGCCGTTAAATGTAGGGAACGATGACAAAATAATTCCTACAATCTGACTTGTTCTTTTCCATTTTTTCGGCGTTGTAATCCCGATAGCTATCGGGATGAAAAAAAGAAAAATAACTGCGCCATATCGTAGGAATTATTTT